>JAFKKP010000299.1 GCA_017305515.1 Hyphomicrobiales bacterium | reverse complement strand
TGGGCCGACGTCGCGCTGCTCGAGCCGGTGCGCGACTACAAGGCGCGTCACGCCTCGACACTCCTGACATTCGACGCGGTCGTCGATGCCGTCGATCAGATCGAGGCCAAGCAGTCAGGCAAAGTCGCCACCGTGCGAGGCTAGGCGAAACTCAGATCGGATTATTTGCGATCGGGAGCGACCGGTGCTGCGCCGCCGGTCGGCGGTTCGACGGCTGCCGTCCTGGTCGATTTCAACGGCGCGCTCTTGGCACTTCCGTCTTCTGCATTGACGTAGCGATCCTGCACCGGCTTGCCGTTGGCAACCGGCAGCTTCGGCGCGGACGCGTCCGCAACTGCGCTGTCGGTTATGAGATTGGTCGCGCGCAACTCAGCTGCTGTCAACTCATGCAGAGCTTCCCACGGCGGCACGCTGAGCGCGAGCGACAAGAGGTCGCCCGATCCGCCCATCTCGAAGGTGTATTTCGCGAGCCGACCGATGTCGCGCTCGACGATCATCAGATCCTGCGCCGAATAGGTCGCGGCCTTCGCGTCTTCGGCGCGGTCGCCCATCCATATCTGATGCACGCGCACATGCGCGCCCTCCGGAATGGTCCGCGTCTGTCCCGACAGCAGCAGGAACACGCACATCGATTCACAATAGGCATGGGGGAGAATATCGCGGTCCACGCCG
Organism: Hyphomicrobiales bacterium; assembly: GCA_017305515.1. Taxonomy (GTDB): domain Bacteria; phylum Pseudomonadota; class Alphaproteobacteria; order Rhizobiales; family Xanthobacteraceae; genus Afipia. The sequence goes on along the minus strand of JAFKKP010000299.1, from coordinate 7,217 downwards.
CCGCCGACCGGCGTGCGCTCGATCACCATGCCGACGGCGGTGTGCAGCCGCAGTTCGCGCCAGCGCCGCCCCATCGCTATCGAGTCGAGCACCGAGCCGCCGCTGGAATCCAGCACCATCGTCGCGCCGGTCAGGTCGCGGCCCTTCACGAAGTCATCGAACTTCGCCGGCGTGTCGCTGGTGATGATGCCGACCGCACCGATCCACGCGCTGCAATCGCGGTCGCACGCGCCGGACGGCGCCGCGTACCAGGTAAACTTCATCGGGAGCTTGCGTTCTTCGAGGGTGTCGGAGGCGTATGCCGAAGGGCCGAGCATGGCCGGGCCAAGCACAGCGGCAGAAAATGCGGCGGCGCAGACCCGCGCCCAGCCGCTGAAAGTGAGCGACCTCACAAGATGCAATTCGGTTCCTTCCCCGCCCCGACAGAGCAACGGCAAACCCAATCCCACACGACGAATCTTGTCATGCGGTTGTTATCAAAAGCTAACCGCCGGCGAGATTCGCGTCTATTCAACTTTGCTGCAATGCGACTTCAAACGTGCGATAGCGTTCACAGTGTGACGCAAAAGACAGCATCATTCAGTTCCGCGCCCTGGAACTGTTCAGTTGACGGCAATCGAATCGGCATCTCGCACAACAAAGTCACAGTGAGCATTCCGCGATGTGTTCCGCCTGCGCCAAGTCCGTTCTGAAAGTTCCAAGCGCCGCAGGGCGCGGGATGATCTGGGTCTATCGCCACACGCTCTCGCCGATGATCGGGAATACCTGCCGGCATCTGCCGACCTGTTCCGTCTATGGCGACGAAGCGATCTCGCGGTTCGGATTGTGGGTTGGCGCATGGATGACGCTGGCGCGGCTGTTGCGCTGTAACCCGTGGGGAACGTCCGGCATCGACAACGTGCCGCAAGCCTTATCGCCGGACGCGCGCTGGTATCTGCCGTGGCGCTACGCGCGCTGGCGCGGAACGAACGATCAGCCCGGCTGAACGGCGGCGCGAGGCCGCGTCACCATCACCAGCGCAATCGCGGCAACGACAAACGCGATGGCCGCGATGTTCATCGCACCGATCATGTCGCGCACATAGAACATGCCGCCGATGCCGGAACCGATCGCCTGCCCGATATAAAGCGCCGACGTGTTGAGCGACACGGACGCACTGGCGGCGGCGGGCGCGGCAGCGGCCAGACGAACCTGCTGCATCGAGTTCGACGGCACAAAACCGAGACCCCAGAAAACCGTAGCAGCCAGCATCGCGGCCAGCACGCCGCTTCCAAGCGCCCACCCGGTGACGCCGGCCAGAAGCAGAATTGTGCAGGTCAGCGACGTCTTCCATCCGCCCCAGCTATCGACGACGCGGCTGGCAAAAATGTTGCCGATCAGTCCGGTGATGCCCCAGACGAAGAACACGCTGGCGATTGTTTCCGCGCTTGAGTTCATCAGCTTGGTCATTACCGGGCCAATGAACGTGAAGATCACGAACGGACCCGATGTCTGCATGATCGTGATGACCAAAAGAGTGACGATCAGCGGGTTGCGGAACAATTCCCGCCACGTTTTCAGTTCGACCGGAGCGCCAAGTAATCCGCGCGGCAGCCGCCATGCGGTGAGAATTGCAGCGATAAACGCGGCAGTCGCACTCAGTGCAAAAACCGAGCGCCAGCCGAAGTGACTTGCGAAATAGGTTACAAGCGGCAGACCGAACGCCGCCGAAAGCGACCAGCCGAGAAACACGAACGACATCGTGCTGCCGCGATGCGAGGGCGGAGCCATCAGCGCAGCCGCACCAGCCGCTTGCGGCGTGAACAGCGCGACAACGGCAAGCATGATGAGACGCAGCGCGAGCAGCGAGTAATAGTTTGGAGCCAGCGCCGACGCCGCGTGTGCGAGACCGACGATCACCAGAGTGCTCGTCAGCAAAATGCGCCGGTCGAAGCGGCTGGTGAGCCACGCGGTCAGCGGCGAACCGATGCACAACACCGCCGCACCAAACGTAATGAGAAGGCTCGCGTCGCGAACAGAGACGGCCAGTCCGTCCGACAACTCGCCGAGCATGCCGGCCGGGCCCATGACGGAGAGGCCGGTGACGAAATTCCCGATGAGCAATGATGTGGGGGCAAAACGATTCATGCCTGCGTGTTAGCAGACCCGCGATTTAATGCAAACGCATGAATTATCATCCATGCCATTCAATTATCTCATGCGGCTTGCGAAGCACCGTGCGGCTGATATATCCCTCAGCCATCGCTTACCTGCGTCGGTTCGCAGGAGTGAGCAAGAGGAGCGGGCCGAAAGCCCGGAATAGAAAATGAGCGACCAGGTCGCAGTGACTTTTCCCGACGGCGCACGCCGGGAGTTTCCCAAAAACACCACGGGCCTCGACATCGCCAAGGGCATCTCGCCTTCATTGGCGAAGCGCACCGTTGCGATGGCGCTCGACGGCGACGTGATGGATCTGTCCGATCCGATTTCGCAAGATGCCAAGATCGAATTCATCAACCGCGAAGACCCGCGCGCGCTGGAATTGATCCGGCATGACGCTGCGCATGTGCTCGCCGAAGCCGTGCAGACGTTGTGGCCCGGCACACAGGTGACGATCGGGCCTGTGATCGACAACGGTTTCTATTACGACTTTTTCCGCAACGAGCCGTTCACGCCCGAAGACTTCGCCGCGATCGAAAAGAAGATGCGCGAGATCATCGCGCGCGACAAACCGTTCACGAAGGACGTGTGGGATCGCGAGAAGACCAAGCAGGTATTCCGCGACAGAGGCGAGAACTTCAAGGTCGAACTCGTGGATGCCATTCCGGGCAACGAGCCGATCAAAATCTACTATCAGGGCGACTGGTTCGATCTCTGCCGTGGGCCGCACATGACCTCGACCGGCAAGGTCGGCAATGCGTTCAAGCTGATGAAGGTCGCGGGCGCGTATTGGCGCGGCGATTCAAACAATCCGATGCTGACGCGCATCTACGGCGCGGCGTTCGCCAAGCAGGAAGACCTCGACGCTTACATGAAGCAACTCGAGGAAGCCGAGAAGCGCGACCATCGGCGTCTCGGCCGCGAGATGGACCTGTTTCATTTTCAGGAAGAAGCGCCGGGCTCGGTGTTCTGGCATCATAAAGGCTGGACGCTGTTCCAGATGCTGGAGAACTACATCCGCCGCCGCCAAACGGAAGCCGGCTATCAGGAAGTGAACTCGCCGCAGCTGATGGACCGCGAATTGTGGGTCACAACCGGGCATATTCCGACCTATTCGGAAAACATGTTCATGACGGCCAAGCGCGAGGACGACAATCGCGTCTACGCGATCAAGCCGATGAACTGTCCGGGCCATGTTCAGATTTTCAAGAACGGGCTGAAATCGTACCGCGAACTGCCGCTGAAGATCGCCGAGTTCGGCAAGGTCCATCGTTTCGAGCCGTCGGGCGCGATGCACGGGCTGATGCGCGTGCGCGGCTTCACGCAGGACGACGCGCATGTGTTCGTCACGCAGGATCAGATCGCCGAGGAATGTCTGGCGATGAACAACCTCATCCTGTCGATCTACAAGGATTTCGGTTTCGACAATGTCGAAATCAAATTTTCGGATCGACCCGAGAAGCGCATCGGCGCGGATGAACTGTGGACCACCGCCGAAAACGCGCTGATGAAGACGCTGGAAGAAACCCAACATCCCTGGACTCTCAACAAGGGCGAAGGCGCGTTCTACGGGCCGAAGCTCGAATACACACTGAAGGATGCCATCGGCCGCGAATGGCAGTGCGGCACGATTCAGGTGGACCTTAATCTGCCGGGCCGTCTCGGCGCGTTCTACATCGACGAGCACTCCAACAAGGTGACGCCGGTGATGTTGCATCGGGCCATTCTCGGCTCGCTGGAACGCTTCACCGGAATCCTGATCGAACACTTTGCGGGCCACTTCCCGCTGTGGCTTGCGCCGTTGCAGGCCGTGGTGACGACGATCACATCCGACGGCGACGACTACGCGCGCGAAGTGGTGGATGCGTGCCGCAAAGCTGGACTGCGCGTGGACATCGATCTTCGCAACGAAAAGATCAACTACAAGGTCCGCGAACATTCGCTGGCGAAAGTCCCGGCGTTGCTCGTGGTGGGCAAGAAGGAAGCGGAGACGCGCTCGGTGTCGATTCGCCGTCTCGGCAGCGAAGGCCAGAAGGTCGTGCCACTCGAAGAAGCTCTCGCCTCGCTCGCCGACGAAGCCACGCCGCCCGACATCAAGCGCGCGCGGCTGGGATTGAAGCAGGCGGCGGAGTGAGCCGCAGTTTAGAGACTTGTTAATCCGGCCGGACTTGCTGTCCGGCCGGATGCGTCCATATCAGTCGCGCAACATTTCCCCGGATCATCAATGCCCGACGCACTCGACCTTCTCAAAACGCGCCGCTCGATCAAGCCGTTCGAGATGAGCGGCCCCGGCCCCACGGACGCCGAACTCGATACGATCCTGAACATCGGCGCACGCACACCCGATCACGGCAAAATCGTGCCGTGGCGCTTCATCGTATTCGAGGGCGACGCGCGCAAGAAAGCAGGCGAGATTTTTACGAAAGTGTTTCGCGCGAAGAACGTTACGGCCACGGCGGATCAGATACAGAAAGAACAGAATCGCTTCACCGATGCGCCGCTCGTGATCGCCGTCGTCAGCAGAACGTCGCAACATCCGAAGGTGCCTGCCTGGGAGCAGGAGCTTTCAGCCGGCGCGAGCTGCATGAACATCGTCCACGCCGCGCATGCGCTCGGCTATGCCGCGAACTGGCTGACCGGATGGATGGCATTCGACCGCGACGTGCTCACCGCGCTCGGCGTGAAGGCAGATGAAAAACTCGCGGGCTTCATCCACATCGGCAAGGCGGACAAACCGCCGGAGGATCGTCCGCGCCCCTTGCTCGGAGACATCGTCACGCGCTTTTAGTTCTGCTTCGTCAGCACTTCGACTTCGCGGTCGACGCCGTTGGTGACGTTGAAAGGGCTTTCGTAAACCTTGCCTTCGTTCTTGGCGATCACGCGATACTCGCCTTCGGAAAGAATGACGCGCGGGAATGCGCCGTTATATTCCTTGATGATGTCGCCTGCGGGCGTAATCACCGACCACGCGGTATTCGCCAGCGCCTCGCCGCCCTTGCTGCCGACGAGCTTGAGCGTGATGACTGCGGCGCGATGGGTGACGGTCACATCCGTCAGTTTGCCCGCCGCGACGCGAATGTCGGAGCGCACGACCGAGTTCGCGTCGCCATAGTTCGAGACGATGTAATAGGTGCCATCCGGCACCAGCACGATGTCGCCCGCGCCGACGTTGGTCGCCAGCGGCGCGCGGTCGCCGATCTCGAACTGGCTACCCTTGTAGACGGAGAAGGTGATCTGTCCGACCGGAATCGGACTGGTGCCGACACGACCCACGATCCGCAATCCGCCCGCAGGAAGCTCGAACGATTCACGCACCGTTTCGCCGCGCACCGTCACCGGACGCACCGCGCTGACGAGCCCCATCGCCGCATGCACGACATAGCCGCCCGGCGCGAGCACGATGTTCGGCGTTGCTGTGCGTTCTTCGCGGATGAGTTGAAACGCGCCGCTGGCGTCTGGCTTGTCGGAATACACCCGCCAGATGATGCCGTTGTTGATGGCGGGCATGTCCTTGCCGTAGCGCGCGCTAAGCGAGAGCGTGGACTGGGTCGATGTTGCCGCAGGCTGCGGCGGGGTTGCGATCGTCACCGGTGGCTGAGTGAGCGTTGCGGGCAAACCGGGAGTTGATGCAGGACCGGATGGCGGCGCCAGACTGATCGCCGGACCTGACGGTGTCGGCGCTTCCGGCACATTGGCCGGCGGGATCGGCGGCGGACGGTCGCTGAAGAACTGCGCGCTCGCGGCTTGGATCGACCAGAGCAGAACAAACAGCGCGAGCGCCGGCGCGCGTTGCGCATGGCGCCTGCGTGAATTGTGGCCGAGCCGGAGGGCTGTCATGGGCCGTTTTTTCACCGAAAACGAGGCAAATTCAAGCCTCAGATTGCACCCTGAGGTTAATCCGTCAGCACTTCCATCGCCGCACTCGGCAATCGGTCTAAACGTCCCCGTTCAGTCACATTTTCCACCTAGGCGATGCTCGCATAACGGCACAAAGCGCCGTCAATAGCGTTCTTATCCGCGCGACGATTCGCTGCGATTTACCAAGGAGACTGCCGGTGCTGGAGAATTGGATGGGGTTCAGGCAAAATCCAACCGGTAAGAACAAGGCAGGCGCGGTGACGAAACGACCGACAATCGGACTGGCGCTCGGCGGAGGTGCCGCGCGCGGCTTCGCCCACATCGGCATCATGCGCACGCTTCTCTCCAACGGCATCGTGCCTGACATCATCGTCGGCACCTCCATCGGCGCGGTCGTCGGCGGCTCCTATGCGGCAGGCCAGCTCGACACGCTCGAAGCATGGGCCAGAGGTCTCAAGCCGCGAAACCTCTTTACGTATCTCGACATTCGCCTGAACGGCTCCGGTCTGATCGGCGGCGGCAGGTTGGCCACCGAACTGGAGGCGGCACTCGGTCGCGTGCATATCGGCGACCTTCCGCTGAAATTCGCAGCCGTCGCAACTGAAGTGAAAACCGGCCACGAGATTTGGCTCACCAACGGCAAGCTCGTGAACGCGATCCGTGCGTCCTACGCGCTGCCGGGAATCTTTGAACCCGTGATGATCGGCGACCGCTGGCTCGTCGATGGCGCGTTGGTCAATCCCGTGCCCGTCTCCGCTGCGCGCGCGCTCGGCGCTGAAATCGTGATCGCCTGCAACGTCTCGACCGATGTCGCAGGTCACGGCACGATCATTTCGGGATTCGGCGATTCAAGCGTCGAAACCGAAGCCGAAGTGCTGCCTGAGCCTGCTGCGGAAAAGAGCGGGCTGCGGAAATTCTTTTCCGCCGAGAAAACCGTCAAACGCGAATTCTTCGGCACCGGCGCACGTCCGGGAATCTCGACCGTGATGGTGGATGCCTTCAACATCATGCAGGACCGCGTCACGCGCTCGCGTCTGGCCGGCGATCCGCCGGACGTTCTGATCTCGCCGCGCGTTGGCCGTATCGGCTGGTTCGATTTCCATCGCGCCGAGGAAGCGATTGCGCATGGCGTTCGCGCGGCCGAGCGCAACATCGAAAACATTCAAGAAGCGATCAGTCTTCTGACGCCGACCGCAAGCCAGCCGCCCGGCACCGCGCAG
>JAFKKP010000298.1 GCA_017305515.1 Hyphomicrobiales bacterium | reverse complement strand
CGCAGCATCCCCCTTCTCAACGCGACCTGCCCGCTGGTCACGAAAGTTCACAATCAGGGCAAGCGTTACGTCTCCAAAGGACGCCGCCTCGTTCTGATCGGTCACGAGGGTCATCCGGAAGTCGTCGGTACGATGGGCCAGGTTCCGGGTCCTGTGACGCTGGTGCAGAACGTGGACGACGTGGCGGCGCTGGATTTTCCGAGCGACGAGCCGATCGCCTACATCACGCAGACGACTCTTTCAGTGGACGACACGCGCGACATTATCGCGGCGCTCGAAGAGCGGTTCCCGGACATCGAAGGGCCGGACACGCGCGACATCTGCTACGCGACACAAAATCGCCAGTCTTCGGTCAGAGACCTGTCAAAACACGTCGATCTGATCCTCGTGGTCGGCGCCACCAACAGTTCCAACTCCAACCGCCTGCGCGAAATCGGCACCGAAGAAGGCGTGCCGAGTTATCTTATTGCCGACGGCAGCCAGCTCAACCCGGCCTGGCTGAACGGCGTGAAAACCGTCGGCATCACTGCCGGCGCGTCGGCTCCCGAAGTTCTGGTCGATGACGTGATCGAAGCTCTGCGTCGCATCGGCCCCGTCACTGTCTCGGTTCTTCCGGGACGCGAAGAGAACATCGAATTCAGGCTGCCCGCCGAACTGGTCTCGCGCCAGCCTCAACTCTCACCCGCGATGCAAGAAAGATAAATTATGGCGATCCCGTTTTTCAAAGAGATCAAGATCGGCTCGTATCTCGTCAAGCAGAAGCTCAAGGGCAACAAACGCTATCCGCTGGTGCTGATGCTTGAGCCGCTGTTCCGCTGCAACCTCGCATGCGTCGGCTGCGGCAAGATCGATTATCCGGACGCGATCCTCAACCGCCGCATGACCGCGCAGGAATGCTGGGATGCCGCCGAAGAATGCGGCGCGCCGATGGTTGCAATTCCGGGCGGCGAACCGCTGATCCACAAGGAGATCGGCGAAATCGTGCGCGGCCTCGTCGCGCGTAAGAAATTCGTCTCGCTCTGCACCAACGCGCTGCTGCTCGAGAAGAAGCTCGATCTGTTCGAGCCGTCGCCATATCTGTTCTTCTCGGTGCATCTCGATGGCTTGAAAGAGCATCACGACAAGGCCGTGTCGCAGGAAGGCGTGTTCGAGCGCGCCGTGTCCGCGATCAAGGCTGCGAAGGCGAAGGGCTTCACCGTCAACGTCAACGCGACGATCTTCGACAATCATCCGGCGGAAGAAATCGCCAAGTTCCTCGACTTCACGACCGAACTCGGCGTTGGCGTTTCGATGTCGCCGGGCTATGCCTATGAGCGCGCGCCGGATCAGGAACACTTCCTCAACCGCAAGAACACCAAGGAGCTGTTCCGCAAGGTGTTCGCTTACGGCAAGGGCAAGAAGTGGAATTTCATGCACTCCGGCCTGTTCCTCGACTTCCTCGCCGGAAACCAGAACTTCGAGTGCGAACCCTGGGGCATGCCGGCGCGTAACATCTTCGGCTGGCAGAAGCCGTGCTATCTGCTCGGCGAAGGCTATACCAAGACCTTCAAGGAACTGATGGAAACCACCGAGTGGGATTCCTACGGCACCGGCAAGTACGAGAAGTGCGCGAACTGCATGGCGCATTGCGGCTACGAGCCGACGGCTGCGAATGCGGCGCTCGCCAATCCGCTCAAGGCGCTCAAGCTCGCCATTCAGGGCATCAAGACCGAAGGTCCAATGGCCCCTGAAATCGACCTGTCGAAGCAGCGCCCGGCGCAGTACGTGTTCTCGTCGGAAGTGCAGAAGCGCCTCTCCGAGATTCGTGCCGACGAAGCGAAGGCAGCCGAAGCCAAGGCCGCCAAGCTCGCAGCTGCCAAGGCTGCGGCTCCCGCTGCGGACGCATCGACCGCCGCCTGATATTCGGCAGCATCAATTGAAGAAGGCGCGAACGATGTTCGCGCTTTTTTTGTTTCTCGAATGATTTTTGATGACCGATCAGCCGAGCGCGTGGCGGCAGCCCTTGAGCGAACGCAGCGCGCGATTGAAGTCGCGGCCGGTGGAAATCAGATGCGGGATCGTGCGCGGGTTGCGTGCGACGCCGCGCATCACCTTCCACATATCGACCTTGCCGTTCGGCTTGATCGCGTTCGTCGTGATTGCCGGAAGCGAACGATGCGCCGGATCGCTGATGACGCGCACGGCGGCGAACGGCAGGCCGTTGAACTCGGCATAGCGCGCGGCGATGTGGCTTTCCATGTCGACGGCATCAGCACCTGTCGTCGAACGCAGCGCCTCCTTGCCGATCTGTCCGGTGACGACTTCCTCGACACCCGCAAGCACGCCGGCAACGATGCGGCCGCGCTTACGCGGCACGGCGACGAGATTTTCCACGAGCTTCGGTTCAGTCACCCATTGACGCTTGGCGGTGACGATGCGCGAGGCAATCACGATGTCGCCCGTCTTAAGCGAAGGGTCGAGGCCGCCGGCGACGCCGAACGAGATGATCCCGCGAATGGTTTTGGGATCGAACGACGTCATCATTTCGCGAAGCTGTTCGGGATTGCTCGAACTGCAAATGACGGTCAGTCCGGGGCCCGAAGCGATGCGGGCCTCCTGCTTGAGCCCGGTCACGATCAGGACCGGCAACTCATCGCCTTCAACAGCGATATGTGCGGTGCGAGAAGTCGCCGCTCTGGTCACATTCCAATCCCCACGAAGCGACTGTTAGTATTGCGCAAATTCCGGTATCGCGCCAGCGCCCAGAGGGGAAAGAACTTAGAATATCCGTGGTATCGCAAATAGAACACACGCGGGAACCCGCCGCCGGTGTAGTTCGGCTCGGCCCAGAGGCCATCTTGGCCCTGTGTATCAATGAGATTTTGAATTCCGCGCTGGGTCGAGGGGTGATCGACCTTGCCCGCCGCCATCAACGCCAAAGTCGCCCAGGCGGTCTGCGAGGCGACCGTCTCGTGGGGTTCATGGCCCTTGTAGTCGAGCTTGTAGCTGGTTCCGTCCTCACCCCAGCCGCCGTCCTCGTTCTGAATCCGAATCAGCCAGTCGGCCGCCTTCGCAATGGACGGGTCGTCATGTGCAACGCCGGCCGCGTTCAACGCGCACAGCACGGACCATGTGCCGTAGATGTAATTGATGCCCCAGCGGCCGAACCATGAGCCGTCCGGCAATTGCGATTTGCGCAAGTATTCGACGCCGCGACGGAGCGGTTCGGAGGTTTCGATCTTGTGGCCGAGCTGCGCGAGCATCGACACGCAGCGCGCGGTGACGTCGTCGGTCGGCGGATCGAGCAGCGCGCCGTGATCTGCGAAGGGAATGCTATTGAGATAGTATTCCAGATTGTCTGCGTCGAACGCGGCCCAGCCGCCGTCGATGCTTTGCAAGCCGTTCACCCATTCGGTGCCGCGCGAGATGGCCTCGTCGTATCTCGTGCCGCTGCCGAGCGTGCCGCGCGCGCGATCCATCGCCATCACGACCACTGCCGTGTCGTCGAGATCGGGATAGTACGCGTTGTTATATTGGAACGCCCAGCCGCCGGGTCGCACATCGGGCCGCTTCGCTGCCCAGTCGCCGGCCACATCGAGCACCTGCTTCGGCTTCAGCCAGTCGAGCGACTTCTTAGCGGCCTCGACTTCCCTGTCGCCGCCCACTTCGATCATGGCATGCGCTGTGAGCGCAGTATCCCAGATCGGCGACACGCAAGGCTGGCAATAGGCTTCGTGATCCTTGATGACGAGCAGATCCTCAACCGACTTGCGCGCCTGCAGATAATTCGGATGATCCTTCGGATAGCCGAGCACGTCATACATCAATACGCTGTTGACCATCGCCGGGAAAATCGCACCGAGACCGTCGATGCCGTTGAGGCGCTCGTTGACGAAATCTTCCGCCGCCTTGATCGCGCGGGCGCGCATCTTCTTTGGAAAATACGGATCGGTCACGCGCAGGATCGCGTCGAGAATGGCAAAGCCCGTGAACCAGATTTGACTCTGATGCGCGGCCTTCTTCGGCGGGCCGACGGTTTTAGGATTCTCGACGAACAGTTCGTCGATGGTGATGCCAAGCGGATTTTTCGCCAGCGGCCGCAAATTCATCAGCACCAGCAACGGCACAATCACCGTGCGCGCCCAGTATGAAATCTTGGTCAGATGAAACGGAAACCAGCGCGGCAGCAACATGATCTCGATCGGCATCATCGGCGCCGCGCGCCATGTCGTCACGCCGAACAGCGACAGCATGATGCGGGTGAAGACGTTGCTGTTCACCGCCCCGCCCCGGCGGAGCATTTCCTCGCGCGCCTTCTTCATGTGTGGCGCGTCAGGAGAATCGCCGATCGTCTTCAGCGCGAAATAGGCTTTCACGCTGGCGCTCATGTCGAACTCATGGCCGTAGAACAGCGACCAACCGCCATTGTCGTTCTGGATGCGCCGCAGATAGTTTCCGATCTTGGCTTCGAGTTCCTTGTTGATCGGCTCGGCGAGGTAGTGCCGCATCAGCACATATTCGGCCGGAATGGTGCAGTCGGCCTCAAGCTCGAACACCCAATGGCCGTCGGCTTTCTGGCGCTCCAGCACCGCGCCGCTCGCGGCCCTGATGCTGTCCTGAAGTTTGTCTGCATTCATCGCGGCCAACCGGTTGTCTGTCATCGTGCTCATATCGTCACCGCATCTTCAGGATGTGATCGGCGGCCCAGTCGCCGGAGCGGATCGAGCCTTCGATCGTGGCCGGCAGTCCCGTGTCGGTCCAGTCGCCGGCGAGAAACAGGTTTTTCCATTCGGTCACGGTGCCGGGCCGCAGCGCGTTCTGTTCCGGTGTCGCCTCGAAGGTGGCGCGGCGCTCGCGCACGATCTGCCACGGCGGCAGCGGTCCTTCGGCGATGTCGCTGCTCAAAGGCGCGGCCTTGCAGATGTCGCGCCAGATGTCGCGCGCAAGCTCCTCGCGCGGCGCGTTAACCAGCCGGTCGGCGTCGCTGATCGTCACCGACAGCCGGTTGTGGAATGCAAACAGCCATTCGACGAGCCCGCCGATCACGCCCATCATCGGCGGCATGTTCTCCGGCGGATTGAAGCGGAAATGCGCGTTGACGATGGCGCGGAATTTCGTCGGCGTCTTGAGGCCGAGCAGAATGGACGACGCCGCGCGTGGCGGCACCGTAAGCACGACGGCATCGCCCGGCGCAAGCGTAATCGCGTCGTCGCCGAATTCGAGCGTCGAGATATTCTCGCCGGCCATCAGCACCTGACGCAGTTCATGGCCGAAATTGACGGTGCCGCCCTTCTCGTGCAGCAGCTTGATCGCCGGATCGACCAGCACCGCGCTTAGTCCGTCGCGCGCAATCAGCGGACGACACGCCTGCCCGCCCGCAAGCAGCGTTTCGCGCACGATGGCCCCGGCCAATCCGGCAGAGCCTTTCGGCGGATCGACGTTCAGCGCGGCAAGCAGCAAAGGCTGAACGAGGCGGTCATAAAGCGTGCCCTTGCAGGCAATGGCGTCGCCGACGAGCGAATTTTCGCTGGCCCAGATCAGCGGCGACAACGCGAGATAGTCGCCGACTTTGGTATCGGGCACGCGGCGCCTGTCGTCGAACAGCCAGGCCGGAATGCGTCTGTTACCGAGATCGAGCAGCCATCTTTTGCCATCACGAACATCGGTGAAATGAAACTGCGCGCGTTCCGGGCCGACGAGTCCCGCTTCCGTGCCGATCGCACGCGCATAGGCCAGCGCATGACGATTGCCGGACAGCAGAAGATGGTTGCCGTTGTCGATCACAAGATCGGTCGCGGCATCGTAGTAAGAACGACAGCGCCCGCCCGCCTGCTGCGTGGCTTCGTGGACGTGAACCTCATAGCCTTCGTTCGCCAGCCGGACGGCGGCGGTCAGGCCGGAGATTCCGGCACCGATGATGTGAGCTTTTTTTGCCATCAGAAAAATGCGTGTCGCAGAACGATGTAAATCTTGGCCGCCTTGCTCAATTTGACGGACTTGCGCGGTAACGCAAATCCGCGCGCCACAAGCCGGTCGAGAATGGCGTGGTAGTATTCGTACATGATGCGCGGCGCGCGAACGGTGCGGCTTGGGCTGCGCTCCATGATGACGGCGGCCTTGGCGAAATGCGTGCGTGCCAAAGCCAGAATGTCCTCGCAGGCGCGCGGCAGGCGCGGGTCGGACGCCACGATCAGAGGATCGTTCGACATGATGCCTGCGGATTTGAGGCTTTCGCTCGGAAGATAAAGCCGGCCGATTCCTGCGTCCTCATCGATGTCGCGCAGAATGTTGGTCAACTGAAGCGCGCGGCCGAGATGCTTGGCGAGCAGAATTCCGTCTTCCTCGCCCATGCCGAACACGCGAACGGACAATCGCCCCACCGCACTCGCCACGCGGTCGCAATAGAGATCGAGCGTTTCCATGTTCGGCGCGCGGATGTCCGCCGGCACATCCATTTCCATGCCGTCGATGATAGCGATGAAATCCTCGCGCCGCAGCCCGAACCGTTTCACCGAAGCGACGTAGTCTTTCAGATGCGCGGGCGGATTGCCTGCATAGAGCGCGTCGATGTCCTTGCGCCACTGGTCGAGGGCGGCAAGACGTTCGGCACGCGGCCCCGTGGAATCGGCAATGTCATCGACCTTGCGGCAGAAGCTGTAAACCTGGAACATCGCGTCGCGCTGCTCGCGCGGCAGAATGCGCATCGCCGCGTAGAACGAACTGTTCGAGGCGGTTTCCTGCGGCGTCATATCGTCTGTTGCGGTCATCGCACTCATGCCGCTTTGCCCGATAGCGCGCCCTGCCCGGTTGCGCGGCGATAGAAGCCGGACGCCGTCGCGAACAGCGCGGAGGCCAGCATCTGCTGCTTCGACAGATGCACGTTCTCGCTCAACGGATCGCGCACTTTCAAAAGATTCACGATCCTGTCCGCGAACGCGTCGATGACGGACACTTCCAGCCCGAGCCTTGTGTCTTTGATCTCGCGCGCAAAGCCGCGACTCTCGTCGAGCAGCGTTTCGGTGCGGCGCGCCAGCGCATGCAGGCAGGTGAGCAGTTCGGGTGTCGCGCGATCCTTCGCGAGCATCTCAACGTTCGCGCCAGCCGCATTCATCGCGTCCATCGGCAGATAGACACGGTCGAGAGCGCGATAATCCTTAGCGCAATCCTGCAAGTGATTGTTGATCTGCAAGGCCGCGCACAATTTGTCGTTCGCAACCCAGGTCGAGCGATCCTCGCCATGAACATCGAGCATGAAACGGCCGACCGGCATCGCAGAGAGCGAGCAATAATGAATCAGTTCGTCCCAGCTCGCGTAACGCAGCTTGGTGACATCCATGCGAAATGCGTTGAGCAGGTCCTGCGCGTGCTTCGGCGCCATCGCGCGCGTCGCGAATGCGGCGCGCAGCGCAACGCCTTCGGGCTCCATCTCATCACGACCCAGGAGGCTCGCCTCCATCTGATCGAGGCGATCGAGCTTTTCCTGCGACGGCAAGGTGGCGTGATCGGCGATGTCGTCAGCGGTGCGGACGAAATTGTAGAAGGCGAGAATCAGCGCGCGGTGGCGCGGATGGATAATCCACGACGCGACCGGGAAATTCTCGTCCTTGTGGCCCTTGCCGGACCGCAATTCGCCTGCGGTGGTCATTGAAAACCGTCGTCCGCGCTTGCACGCGGCCTTTTGTGGGGCGTTGAAAGGGTTGTTCTTTTGGCGCCGATTTAGCAGATAGGCGCGCAGCCGTACAATGCAGCCCTGATAGTCAAATTATATATCAAAATCAACAGCTTATATGGGCGTGAAGCGGCCTATTCGGCCGCTTCCGCAACTTCCTGTAACGGCGCCGAATAATATGAAGCCGTCTGCGTGCCCTGCGACGCGCCGCGCGAAAACAGGATCAGATGATGCGCGACCAGCCCGGCCGCGATCAGCCGCTCGACATCGCCTTCCTTGATGCGCGGCCAGGCGAACTTCCAGAACTCG
>JAFKKP010000297.1 GCA_017305515.1 Hyphomicrobiales bacterium | reverse complement strand
GGCCGAGCTCGTCGATACCATGATTAAGGATGGCCTGTGGGATGCGTTCAACGGCTACCACATGGGCAACACCGCCGAGAACGTCGCCAAGCAATTTCAGATCACACGCAAGCAGCAGGACGAATTTGCCGTCGGTTCGCAGAACAAGGCTGAAGCTGCGCAGAAAGCCGGCAAGTTCAAGGACGAGATCGTGCCGTTCACGGTCAAGACCCGCAAGGGCGACATCGTCGTCGACACCGACGAAGGTCCGCGTCACGGCGCGTCGCTGGATGCGATGACAAAATTGAAGCCTGCCTTCGACAAGGAAGGCACGGTTACGGCCGGCAATGCGTCGGGCATCAACGACGGTGCGGCCGCGCTCGTGCTGATGACAGCGAAGCAGGCCGAAAAGGAAGGCAAGAAGCCGCTGGCGAAGATCGTTTCGTGGGCGCAGGCCGGCGTCGATCCTTCGATCATGGGCACCGGACCAATTCCGGCGGCTCGCGCAGCATTGAAGAAGGCGGGCTGGAAGCCGAGCGACCTCGATCTGATCGAGGCGAACGAGGCGTTCGCGGCACAGGCGTCGGCAGTGAACAAGGAGCTTGGCTGGGATACTTCCAAGGTCAACGTCAACGGCGGCGCGATTGCGATCGGTCATCCGATCGGCGCATCGGGCGCACGCGTTCTTGTCACCCTCTTGCACGAAATGCAGAAGCGCGACGCCAAGAAAGGCCTCGCGACGCTTTGCATCGGCGGCGGTATGGGTATCGCGATGTGCGTGGAGCGCACGTAACCCTTCGGCGCACTGCACAATACAAATACAGAGTGCCCGGCCTTGTGTCGGGCATTTTTTCTTGCGGTCGTCAAATTTGAACGGAATACTTGTCTTCCAAAAGAAACGTCAGTGAGTGAGGGCGCGCGATGGCGAGAGTTGCATTGGTCACCGGAGGAACGCGCGGCATCGGTGCCGCGATCAGCAGGGCCTTGAAGGCCGCTGGCTACAAAGTTGCCGCAAGTTACGCGGGCAACGACGAAGCGGCGGCGAAATTCAAGGCCGAGACCGGGATCCCGGTTTACAAATGGGACGTTTCAAAATTCGACGCTTGTGCAGAGGGCATCAAGAAAGTCGAAGCCGACCTTGGTCCGATCGAAGTGCTGGTGAACAACGCTGGCATCACCAAGGATGTGCCGTTCCACAAGATGTCGCTCGACCAGTGGAATGCCGTCATCAACACAAATCTCGGCTCGCTGTTCAACATGACGCGACCGGTGATCGAGGGCATGCGCGCGCGCAAGTTCGGGCGCATCATCAGCATTTCTTCAATCAACGGCCAGAAAGGCCAATTCGGTCAGGTGAATTACTCCGCTGCAAAGGCCGGCGACATCGGCTTCACCAAGGCGCTCGCGATGGAGAACGCAAAGGGCGGCATCACCGTCAACGCGATCTGTCCCGGCTATATCAACACAGAGATGGTGCAGGCTGTGCCGAAGGATGTATTGGAGAAAGCGGTGATCCCGCAGATTCCAACGGCGCGCCTTGGCGAGCCCGAAGAGATTGCACGCGCCGTTGTATTTCTGGCTTCGGACGACTCCGGATTTATCACCGGCTCGACCATGACCATCAATGGCGGCCAGTATTTACATTGAGTCGCGGGCACAGCATCGCGTGATAATTTTTCGTATGCAATGACACGCAAAGTTGCGACCCTCATCGGGCTGACCGCAATTCTGATGTGGTCGCTGCTCGCCGTGCTGACGGTCGCGACCGGCCGCGTTCCCGCGTTCCAGCTGCTTGCCATGACATTTGCCATCGGAGCTTTTATCGGCCCGATGACGTGGGTATGGCATCGAGATGCATGGCGCGCGTTGCGGCAGTCCGCACTGGTGTGGACGGTCGGCGTGGGAGGGCTGTTCGGCTATCATGCGCTGTATTTTCTGTCGTTGCGGCTTGCACCACCTGCTGAAGCGGGCCTGCTCAACTATCTCTGGCCGTTGCTGATCGTGTTGCTCTCCGCGTTGCTGCCGGGCGAGCGGCTTGCTTGGCATCACGTCGTCGGAGCAAGTCTGGGGTTCGTCGGGACCGTTATCCTTTTCGCCGGCAATGGAACGCCGCAATTTACCGAAAGCTCGATTCCCGGATTCGTCGCAGCTTTCATCGCTGCATTTGTCTGGGCTGGCTATTCGGTGATGTCGCGGAAACTCGCAAGCGTTCCGACGGACGCGGTCGCCGGATTTTGTGCGGCGACGGCCGTGCTTGCTACCGTTTTTCATTTTGCGTTCGAGCCGACGATTTGGCCGCAAACTTTGACGCAGTGGGGTGCAATAATTGCGCTCGGTGTTGGTCCAGTCGGGGTCGCATTTTTCGTCTGGGACATCGGCATGAAGCGGGGCGACATCCGCGTATTGGCGACCGCGTCCTACGCGACGCCGTTGCTCTCGACCGGATTTCTCATCGCCGCAGGCTTTGCAAAACCGACCGCTGCGCTCGCACTATCCGCAGCACTTATTGCAGGCGGCGGATTGATCGCGTCGAAAGACATGGTCTTTCGCACGCGCCGCGCCTAGGCCGCCGGTTTCCATCCGGGCGGGCGGTACTGGCTCTCCGGAATTTGCGCCAATTCCGAGCGTTGCAACTTTCGGGGCGTGAGCCCGTAAAATTCCTGAAAGCTCATAATGAGCGGACGCCATTTGTCGGGATCGATACGGTTAATATGACCTTCCATCATGATTTCCAAGTCGGCGTGAACGCGCGTAATGCGGACTTCAATAGCAACAAGATTGCCGCGCAAGATGTCGTCGTCCGTCGCAACTCCGTGAACATTCACGACCTTGGCCTCCAGTTGCACCGGGCATTCGAGCGCGCGAGGCGCGCAAACTGTGCTGCCCGGTGCTGCTGTCAGTCCGGATATTTCGAATTTATGTTTTTCGTGCCGATAGCCGCGCCACAACTTTCCCGCCGGGACCGGGTCGGAGCCAGTCGTGCGTGCGAGCCGGTCCACCGAATTGACAAGATTGGCAGACGGTAGATTCAGAACGCATTCGCGTGTCCGGATCAGGTTCTCCGTCGTTTTTGAGCTTCGTGCCAGCCCGAGCATGCAGCGCCACCCAAGCCACCATGCCGACGACATCGGCGCGAGATTGTAGGAATCGTCCTCGTTCGTCGTTCCGATCAGCACGACGGGCGTACCGAAGTAGAGAATGGCCGGATCGATTTCGGCGCTATTTGGTTTGAAAGTCCCGTGCATAAGCTGCTCCTCTGTGTCTCAGCAGAACTTATGCGGATCGGACCAGGGAACCACCCGATTCCAGATCCGATATTCTATTTGGTGGGAAACCAGTCGTGTGGCGCCAGTTCGAATTTGTCGAACTCGAATCCGGGCGCGACCGTGCATCCCACGAGCGTCCAATCCCCGGTGGTTTCGGCGGCCTGCCACGCATGCGCCGGGACGATGGCTTGCGGAGCTTCACCGTTCGCCAAGTCAACGCCAAGGAGAACATCGCGAAGGCCACTTTCATCCTTGATCCGCAGCTTCAACGCGCTGCCCGCATAATAATGCCATACCTCCGCAGCATCGACGCGATGCCAATGCGAATGTTCGCCACGCGCAAGCAGAAAATAGATCGCGGTTGACGCTGCCCGTTTTCTATCAGCGTCCTGGCCGTCGCGAAATGTTTCGCGATAGTGGCCGCCTTCCGGGTGCGGCTTCAAGTCGAGCCGGAAGATAATCTCCGCTGCGGTCAGGACTCCGCTCACGACTTGTTCTTGCGCTCGCGCAGTTCGCCAAATACGTCTGCCGGGCTCTTGCCTGCCAAACCCACCGCAACGGCGACCGAAGGTACGTCCGCGCGCAGAAAAACATTCGCCTCTTTCTCGTCGCGGATGAGCGTGGGAATCGTCGGCTTGTTCTCAGCACGAAGTTTCGTAACCACTTCAGCGCGAGCTTTGAGCGCCGGATTGTTCGGCTCAATACCGAGCGCGAACTTGACGTTCGATGCAGTGTATTCGTGCCCGCAATAGACGCGCATGTCGTTGGGCAGCGCGCGCAGCTTCAAAAGCGATTCCCACATCATCGGATAGGTGCCCTCGAACACGCGTCCGCAGCCGATTGAAAACAGCGTGTCGGCGCAGAACAGCGCGCGGTCGGTATCGAACACATAGCTGATGTGATCGAGCGTGTGGCCCGGCGTCTCCAGAACGCGCGCGGATAAATTGCCGACCTTGACGGTGGCGCCTTCTTTGACTCGCTCATCGACCAGCGGGATGGCAGCGCCTTTGTTATGAGGCGCGACGACGCGACACTTATATTTGCTTTTTAGTTCCGCAATTCCGCCGACGTGATCGGCGTGGTGATGCGTGACCAGAATGTCGGTCAGCGTCCAACCCTCGCGTTCCAGTGCTTTCACAATCGGCCCCGCTTCCGGCGCATCGATTGAAGCAGTTGCCCCGGTCGCAGGGTCGTGGATGAGATAGCCGAAATTATCGGACAGGCAGGGGAACAGGCGGATTTCGGCGGCCATGACATCTCCAAATATTTGGCATCGGCTATAGCTAACATGGCAGCGTCGCCGAACGAAACAAGCGTTAACGCCTATTTCGATGCTTTGTGTTTCGTAAGGCTGCATTGTCGTGCAGCGGCGTGTTAGGATGAGCGTTATGACCATCGACGTCATCGATCTTCGCAATTTCTATTCGCAGCGCCTCGGTGTCGTGGCGCGGAGGCTGATTAATCGCGCGATTCACCGGCACTGGCCGCACGCAGATGACATGCGCGTCCTCGGTGTGGGCTATCCGACCCCGTATCTCGGATTATTTCGCGAAGATGCCGAACGCTGCGTGGCCTTCATGCCGGCGGCACAGGGCGTTCTGAAATGGCCAACGGCACGGCCCACGCTTGCCGCCCTGGTCGATCAGTATCTGCTGCCATTGCCCGATGCTGCTGTCGATCGGATCTTGCTGGTTCACTCGCTGGAGTTCTCTGATGATCCCGAGGCGCTTTTGCGTGAGGTTTGGCGCGTGCTTGCGCCGTCAGGGCGGATGATGGTGATTGTTCCCAATCGGCGAGGTGTATGGACACGAATGGATACGACGCCGTTCGGTCACGGCCGCCCATATTCGCGCTCGCAGATCACGCAGCTTCTGCGCCAGACGTGGTTCACGCCGACGGCATGGGGTGAGGCTCTGTTCATGCCGCCGATCCAAGGGGGATGGATTCTCCGCTCGGCGATGGCATGGGAGCGGATTAGCGCCGCGTTGTCGTCACCGTTCGCAGGCGTTCATATCGTGGAAGCGTCCAAGCAGGTCTATCGCGCCATTCCCGCGAGTCGCGAGCGAACGCGCCTCATCCCGACAATGGAACCGGTTCTGGTGCCGACAACTTCGCAGTACAGCGAGTCGAAGTCAGACTAATTCGGAATTGCGAACGGCTACTCGCCGCCCGATCCGAATTCGTCGCCCGGTGTCGGTGCACTTTGCCCTTCGGGGCGAGGCCCATGCGGACGCCGCCGCCGGCGATTGTTGAAGCGGTCGTCGCCACCCTCGAAACCATTGCCATTCGGTTGCGGTTGCGCGCCGCCCGTGATGAAGGATGGCAGACGATCGACATCGCCTGCATTCTGCATCGCAGGCTGCTGCTGCGGACGGTGATGATCCCGCTGCTCTCGATTGTTATCACGAGGCTGCTGATTGTCGCGCTGTTGGTAGGGCTGAGAATCGCGCGGCTGAAACTGCGGCTGCTGTTGCGGCTGCGGGGCGAATCCCGGTTCTTGCCCGAAGTTTGAAAAGTTTTCCCCGTCGTCGGCATCCTCGGTCTGAACGCTGACAGCTTCGCCTTCAGGGCGGGGCTGCTGCTGAGGCTGGCTCTGGCGGAACTGTTCTTGCGCTGCTGCAATCAGGCGAAAATAATGCTCGGCGTGCTGGTAGTAGTTCTCCGCTGCGACGGGATCGCCTGAGGTGCGGGCATCGCGCGCGAGCTGTACGTACTTCTCGGCGACATGAGAGGCTGTGCCGCGAATCTTGATGTCAGGTCCGTTAGATTCGAAAACCCTCGTCATCGGGTTCTGACCGCGACGATTCTTGTTGTTATTGTTGTTCTTGTTGCGGTTACGCATACGCTTGTTGTTATTCGGACCGTTTCTCATCTCTGCCTTCTATCGATTCGAGATTGTGGTGATCGAAATACCGGACGCACGGCACATCGCACGCATGCAAAAAGCCGTTTCGTCCAATTTCAATTCAGGTTTGCCGTAGGTCGCGTTCAACAAAGACGCGTTCTCCAAATGCCCGAAGGCAATAAGCCATCGAGGCCGGAACGATTCAGCTTGCCTTTGCAAGCGTGAAACTCAATTGGGTGTTCAAGCGCAATCTATGCTTTCGTTCGCATCGCAGTGTTGGAGCGGCGTAGCTGTAAGGCCTTCGCGCTCGATTGACCTGCCTTGTCGGAACCTTTTACCCGGCGGGGGTCTCCTTCGAGACCTCTGACTTCAACCCGTATTCCTTAACGGGAGCCATGACCCTTTACCGATGATGTGGCCGGAACGTAGTCGCTCCGGAGTGATATTCCAAGAGGTTTTTTAGGCCGTTAAACCCTTTAATTCAGGGGCTTTTGAGCCGTGACGACGCGAGGAATACCGGCCAGGTCGGCCCTTGGGGAAGCCTCGGGGCATAATCCCGATTGAGCCAAAATTTGGCTGACGAGGGCTGCTTGATCGTGCCCCACCTCAACGATCAATCCGCCGCCCGGCAGAAGCAAGCGAACGGCTTGCGGAGTGATCGCGCGATAGGCATCGAGGCCGTCCATCCCGCCGTCGAGGGCGATTCGTGGATCGTAGTCGCGCACATCGATATCCAGACTTTCGATGTCGCTGGAGCGAATATAGGGAGGATTGGAGACGACAAGATCGAACTGGCCGGACAACCGGGATGCGTAATCGGACAGCATAAATTTTGCTCTGTCTGCGAGGCTGAGTCTTTCAGCGTTGGCCGTCGCAATCGAAAGGGCCTCCGCGCTGATATCTGTGCCGACGCCAATTGCTTCTGGAATTTCCGCCAGCAGCGAAAGCAGAATTGCGCCTGTACCCGTCCCGATATCCGCGATGCGTACTGCGCCGGATATTTTCCTCCGATCGCGAAAAAAATCCAGTGCCGCTGCGACGACCGTTTCGGTGTCGGGCCGCGGCACAAGCGTCGCGTTGGTAACGAGAAACTCCCGGCCCCAGAATTCCTTATACCCAGCAATGCGCGCAACAGGCTCACCGGCCAGTCGCCGCGCGGCGAACGCGGCGATTAAATCCGCTTCGCCATGCTCGATCATTCGTTCGGCTTGAACGGCCAAGCCGGTGTGATCGAGTTGAAGCGCGCTGCCGATCAAGGTTCGGGCATCGAGTTCGGGTGAATCGAGTCCGGCCGATCTCAGGCGGGCAGCGATTGTGCGGCGAACCGCATCGATGCTGCGGCCGATTAACTCGCTCACGACCCAGCGCCCTGTTCGGCGAGCTGTGCGGCTTGATGTTCGGTCGTCAGCGCGTCGATTAATTCGCCCAATGCCTCGCCGGATACGACCTGCGGCAATTTGTATAGCGTGAGATTGATCCGGTGATCGGTGACGCGGCCCTGAGGAAAATTGTAGGTCCGGATTCGCTCGGATCGGTCGCCTGAACCAACCTGGCCCTTTCTCTCGGCTGAACGTTCCGCATCGATGCGTTGACGCTCCGCGTCGTAAATTCGCGAGCGCAGAATATTCATCGCCGACGCGCGGTTTTTGTGCTGGGAGCGGCTGTCCTGCATATTGACGATGATGCCTGTCGGAATATGCGTGATGCGGATTGCGGATTCCGTTTTGTTGACATGCTGGCCGCCGGCGCCCTGCGCGCGCATGGTCTCGATCCGCAGATCCTCATCCTTGATCGCGACATCGACATTTTCAGCTTCGGGTAGCACGGCGACCGTCGCCGCCGACGTATGAATGCGCCCCTGCGTTTCGGTATCCGGAACACGCTGAACCCGATGCGTGCCGGATTCGAATTTCAGTTTGGCGTAAGCGCCGCGGCCTTTCACTTCGGCGATGATTTCCTTGTAACCGCCCATCGTGCCTTCGCTG
>JAFKKP010000296.1 GCA_017305515.1 Hyphomicrobiales bacterium | reverse complement strand
TCGCAGCCTCGCGCCCACCCATGCTCAACGCCAGATCCTGCAACGTGTCCTGCACGCGTGCGCCGGATTCGAAAATCACCAGCGTCGCATCGATACGCGCCAGTTCGCCAATTCGCGCCCGCCGCGCGGTCTGTTTCGGCGGCAGAAATCCCTCGAAGAAGAATCGGTCGGTCGGCAATGCCGCAACCGACAACGCCGTCAGCACCGATGATGGCCCAGGCAGCGCAACAACATCGTGACCTGCGGCGCATACCTCGCGCACCAGTTTGAATCCCGGATCGGAAATCAGCGGCGTGCCGGCGTCCGACACCAGCGCGACGGAAAGACCCTGCGACAATTTTTCGAGAATCTTCGGGCGCGCGGCAGTTGCGTTGTGCTCGTGATAGGGCGTCAGCGATGCCGCGATTCCATATCGTTCCATCAGACGATGCGTGATGCGCGTGTCCTCGCAGGCAACGAGGTCGACACCTGCGAGTATCTCCAGCGCGCGCAGAGTAATGTCGCCGAGATTTCCGATGGGCGTCGCGACGATATAGAGACCCGGCTTTGCCTTCGGCGCGCTGACGGCCTGTCCCGCGATTGTGAACGAACGCGCCACCTCGCCGGACTTCGCTTCAGACTTCGCTTCGGACTTGGCGCCGGTCGCAGCGGATCGGACGGGTTTTGCACGCATGATGCCATCCTAGCGGCAATCGTCAGGCGCGTCTTGTTCGCCGCAACAATCGCGAAGGTGTCGATTTTTTCACGCGACGCCGCGCCATAAAGGTTTTGTTTTGGTTAACTATTCGCCGACAATATGCCCAAATCCCCTTCCAGATCGTCCTGCGGGACAATGCGCGGGCCGATCCGTATCGGACCAGTGGAAAGCCGAGATGGACGACCCGTTCAATGCGAAGCCGCAGCCGGGCGGAGCCACCCGCCGCAGCGCTCTGGGTTTGATTCTCGGCGCGCCGTTGATGGCTGGCTGCGCCGGAATCCAGTCGCCATTTCCGGGCAGCCAATCTTCGGGACTCGAACAACCGCCGACGCCATCGGGTCCGCCGCAACAGCCGACTGCGGTCGGCTCCGGTCAGGTCAAGGTCGCGCTTCTTCTTCCTCTGTCTGCATCGGGCAATGCCGGTGTCGCCGCGCAGTCGATGCGCAATGCGGCTGAACTGGCGCTCGCCGAATTTCAGAATCCGAATATTCAGCTGCTTGTGAAGGACGACGCGGGTTCGGCGCAGGGCGCACAGCAAGGCGCGCAACAGGCGATCGACGAAGGCGCGGAAATTATCTTAGGCCCGCTGTTCGGTCTGTCGGTGCCTGCGACCGCCGCGGTCGCGCGCCAGCGCGGCATTTCGGTGATCGCGTTTTCGACCGATTCCAGCGTTGCAGGGCGCGGCGTCTATCTTCTGAGTTTCTTGCCCGAGTCCGACATCAACCGCATTGTCGATTACTCGGCGGGCACGGGCAAACGCTCCTTTGCAGCACTGTTGCCGGAAAATGCCTACGGCAATGTCGTCGAGGTCGCGTTCAAGCAGGCGGTTGCGCGCCGGGGCGGGCGCGTGATGGCGTTCGAGAAATATTCGGGCGACCCGGCGCAATTGCAGACGGCTGCACGCAATGTCGCGCAGGCGTTGCCGACGACGGATGCGCTGTTGCTCGCCGACGACGGCGATGTCGTGGTCGGTGCCGCGCAGGCACTCACCGCGAACGGCGCAAATTTGAAACGCCTGCAAATGCTCGGCACCGGATTGTGGGACAGCCCGCGCGTCTCTGCCGATCCGAATCTTCAGGGCGGATTTTATGCGGCACCCGATCCGGCCGGCTTTCGCGCGTTCGCCGGACGCTACAAGGCGAAGTTCGGCTCCGATCCGGTGCGCACCTCGACGCTCGCCTACGACGCGGTCGCTCTTGTTGCGGCACTCGCACGCACGCAGGGCGCGCAAAGATTTTCGCAGGAAGTTCTCACCAACACGTCGGGTTTCGCCGGCGTGGACGGCCTGTTTCGCTTTCGCGGCGACGGCACCAATGAGCGCGGGCTTGCGGTGATGAAGGTTACGGCGGGCGGCGCACAGCCGGTTGTCGGTTCGCCGAAAAGTTTTGGGGCCTGATCTCCTCATCCTGAGGAGCGATCCCATCGGGATCGCGTCTCGAAGGATGAGAGTCATGGTTCGAGACGCGAGGCTTCGCTTCGCTCCTCACCATGAGGACAGAACCGTCAAGCCGCCAGATCCGCTACCACCGCGTCGAGCACCGGAAAACCTTCCGCCGTCACGCGCACGCGCCCGTCTGAATCGACGACGATTGCGCCTTCTTCGCTCAGGATCGCAATGCGATCCGGATCGAGCGCGCGGCCCGACAGCGCGAGATAGCGCATCGGGTCGATGCCTTCGGTGAGACGCAATCCCATCAGGAGGTATTCGTCGGCACGCTCTTCGCTGTTGAGCAGGTCGTCGCTGACGACGCCATGACCCTGCGCTTCGACGCGCATCAGCCAGCTTTCGGGACGCTTTTCCGTCGAGATCGCGTGACGCACGCCGTCAATGTCGAGACGCGCATGTGCGCCGGGGCCGATGCCGGCATATTCCTGGCCGCGCCAGTAAACCAGATTGTGCCTGCATTCGGCACCTTGGCGCGCGTGATTTGAAATTTCGTAAGAGGGCAGGCCTTCGCGCGCGCAGACATCCTGCGTCACGTCGTAAAGCGCGCGTGCAACGACTTCATCCGGAATCGCGAGCTTGCCCGCTGCGTGCAAACCGAAGAACGGCGTCTCCGGCTCGATGGTGAGCTGATAGAGCGACAGATGTTCTGCGGCTTCCGAAATCGCGAGCTTCAATTCATCGGCCCACATCTGTGGCGTCTGGTCGGGCCGCGCGTAGATCAGATCGAACGAATAACGATCGAACGATTTTCGCGCGATGGCAACCGCATCGAGCGCCTCGCGCGCGGTGTGCAATCGCCCCAATGCTTTCAGTGAAACATCATCGAGCGCCTGCACGCCGAGCGACACGCGATTGACGCCGGCCGCGCGATAACCCTTGAAGCGCGTGGCTTCGACGCTGGTCGGGTTCGCTTCCAGCGTGACTTCAACGTCCTTCGCGACGTTCCAGTGCCTGCCGATGGACTCCAGAATCGCGCCGACGGTTTGCGGCTTCATCAATGACGGCGTTCCGCCGCCGAGGAAGATCGAGGTGACTTCGCGGCCAGGCGCGCGGGCGGCGGTCGTCGCAATCTCACGCTCGAACGCGCGCGCGAAACGCTCCTCGTCGATGGCCTGGTGCCTGACGTGCGAATTGAAATCGCAATACGGACATTTCGACAGGCAGAACGGCCAGTGCACGTAAACGCCGAAGGCTTCAGTATGGAAGGCTTGGGATGCGCCGCTCATTTGAGGCACATCTCCGCGAGCTTCACGAAAGCCTTAGCGCGGTGTGACAACCCTAATCCGTGCGGCGGCAGGCCGTGCTTCTCGACGCTCGTCATCTCGCCGAAGGTGCGCGTGTGCCCATCGGGCAGAAATGCCGGATCGTAACCGAAGCCTGCGTCGCCGCGCGGCGGCCACACGAGTGTGCCGTCGACGCGTTCTTCGACTTCTTCCAGATGTCCGTCGGGCCATGCGACGCACAATGCCGAAACGAAATGCGCCTTGCGTTGAGGCGGCTCCCTTGCGCCGCGTTCCTGAAGCAGGCGTTCGATGCGGGCCATCGCGCCGTTGAAGTCTTTGGTTTCGCCAGCCCATCGCGCCGAAAGGATTCCGGGCGCGCCGTCGAGCGCATCGACGCACAAGCCTGAATCGTCGGCGAACGCCGGAAGCCGTGTCGCGTTCGCGGCGGCGACAGCCTTGATGCGCGCATTGGCCTGAAAGGTTTTGCCGGTCTCGTCAGGTTCGGCGATTTTCAGATCGGCGGCAGATACCGCATCGATCCCGTAGGGCGCGAGCAGTTCGCGCATCTCCGACAGTTTGCCGGGATTGTGGGTCGCGATCACGAGGCGGCCGGTGATTCGGCGATGCATGTCTTATCGTAGCTCAATATTTTCTATCCGGGCATTCCATTCGCCTCGGGCCTCAGCCTGAGGAGCAGCCTCTTGGCTGCGTCTCGAAGGATGAATTCATGTCAGTGCACGCTCATGGTTCGAGACGCGCGAAGCCGCGCTCCTCACCATGAGGGCGCCGTTTACGCAACCGCCAGCTTTTGCAGTTCCACGAGGCGACCGATGCCCTTCTGCGCCAGCGCCATCAGCTTGAGAAATTCGTCCTGCGTGAAGGGTTCTTTCTCGGCGGTGCCTTGAACTTCGACGATGCGGCCGTCGCCGGTCATCACGAAATTCGCATCGGTCTCGGCCTCGGAATCTTCGGCGTAGTCCAGATCGAGAACCGGCGTGCCGTTATAGATGCCGCATGAGATCGCGGCGACGTTGTCGCGAAGGACTTTGTCGGACTTCAGCATGTTGCGCGCCTTCATCCATTGCAGACAATCCGCAAGTGCGACCCACGCGCCGGTGATGCTGGCGGTGCGCGTGCCGCCGTCGGCCTGAATCACATCGCAATCCACTGTGATCTGACGCTCACCAAGCGCGACCAGATCGACGGTGGTGCGCAGCGAGCGGCCGATCAGGCGCTGGATTTCGACGGTGCGACCGCTTTGTTTTCCGGCGGAAGACTCGCGGCGCATGCGTTCATGCGTTGCGCGCGGCAGCATACCGTACTCGGCCGTCACCCAGCCGCGACCCTGACCCTTGAGCCACGGCGGCAGCCGCTCTTCCAGAGTGGCCGTCACCAGCACATGGGTGTCGCCGAACTTCACCATGCAGGAACCTTCGGCATATTTGACGACGCTCCGCTCCAGCGTGATGGAACGCAGTTCATCGGGCGCACGACGGCTTGGCCGCATGGAAGTCTCCAGAATTCGCGAATTGTGCCTGCTTTTAGGGGCCGCTGGCCGCAGCGGCAAGGCCGCACTATAATAAGAGCCGAGTTCTACCAGGAGCCGGTCTTGGCCCATCACGACCCGATCAGCCACCTGATTACGCCGAATGCGGGCCTTGCACAGCTCAACGAGCGTTCGCGCGATATTTTCCGTCAAATCGTCGAAAACTATCTCGCCACCGGCGAGCCTGTCGGGTCGCGCAACATCTCGCGGCTGATTTCCATGCCGCTGTCGCCGGCTTCCGTGCGCAACGTGATGTCGGACCTCGAACAGCTCGGCCTGATTTACGCGCCGCATACCTCCGCAGGGCGATTGCCGACCGAACTCGGCCTTCGATTTTTTGTCGATGCTTTGATGCAGGTCGGCGATCTCACCGAACCGGAGCGGCGCTCGATCGAGGCGCAATTGAAATCCGTCGGGCGTCCGCAGTCGATCGAAGCAGCACTCAGCGAAGCCCTCACGCAACTGTCGGGTCTCACGCGCGCAGCCGCCGTCGTGCTGACTGCGAAAGCGAATGTGCGTTTGAAGCACATCGAGTTCGTGCGGCTGGAGCCGGAGAAGGCGCTCGTCGTTCTGGTCGCCGAAGACGGACAGGTTGAAAACCGGATTCTGACATTGCCGCCCGGCGTGCCTTCATCCGCGCTCACCGAGGCCTCGAATTTTCTCAACGCGCATATTCGCGGCAAGACGCTCGACGAAGCGCGTACCGAACTCGAAGCCGCGATGCTACGGGCGAAATCCGAACTCGATGCGCTGACGCAGAAAGTCGTCGCGGCCGGAATCGCAAGCTGGTCCGGCGGCGGCAGCGACGAGCGGCAGTTGATTGTGCGCGGTCATGCCAATCTGCTGGAAGATCTGCACGCGATGGAAGATCTGGAGCGCGTGCGGCTGTTGTTCGACGATCTCGAAGCCAAGAAGGGCGTGATCGATCTGCTCGGACGCGCGGAGCGCGCGGACGGCGTGCGTATTTTCATCGGCTCGGAGAACAAGCTGTTCTCGCTGTCGGGATCGTCCACGATCATTGCGCCCTATCGCGATAATTCGGGCCAGATCGTCGGGGTTCTCGGTGTGATCGGCCCGACCAGACTTAATTATGCCCGCGTCATCCCGATGGTGGATTACGCCGCCCGCATCGTCAGCCAGCTGATCGGCAAGTAACTTATCCACGTCATGGCCGGACTTGTTCCGGCCATCCCGACCGATTGGGCACGATGCTCAGGTTATCGGGATCACCGGGACATAGGCGTTCCTAGAACGCCGTTCTTTGAACGGCTACGGCCGGTGATGACAAGGAGTGCTTGATTTTAGGCCGCCAAACCACGATATGCGGCGTAACAATTTCCACATTCAACGACTGCGATTGCGAGAAGGGTGCGTTATGGCCGATTCCAACGGGCACAAGGAACCGCAGGGGACCGCTCAGGACAATGCGGCGCCTGAGAAGGAGCCTGTGGTCTCGAAGCCTTATGTGATGCCGGACGATCCGGAAGAAGGCTCGGTCGAGGCGCTGACGAAAGAAGTCGCCGACGCCAAGGACAAGATGCTGCGCACGCTCGCCGAGATGGAAAATCTCCGCAAGCGGACGCAACGTGAGGTCGCCGATGCGCGCGCTTACGGCATCACAGGCTTCGCACGAGACGTTCTCGACATCGCGGACAATCTTCAACGTGCACTCGATGCCGTGCCGCAGGAAGCGCGCGACGCTGCCGATCCGGGCCTCAAGGCGCTGATCGAGGGCGTCGAGATCACCGAACGCTCGCTGCACAAGACGCTTGAGAAGAACGGCGTGCAGAAGATCGAACCGCTCGGCGAGAAGTTCGATCCGAATTTCCATCAGGCGATGTACGAAGTGCCGGACGCGAGCGTGCCGTCGGGCACCGTCGTTCAGGTCGTGCAGGCCGGTTACACGATCGGCGAGCGCATTCTGCGTCCCGCGCTTGTCGCCGTCACCAAGGGCGGCGCGAAGTCCGCGCCCGCCACGCACGATTCCACGGCTTAAAATTTATTTTGGCGCAACCCCGTCGCGAACCGCGCGAAAGCGCGGAAACGCCTTCGGCCATTCATCCTTGGTCGAGCTTGCGATGATGCGCAGCGTCGCGCCGCTGCCGAAGCGCAGCCATTGCACGACCTGAACCGGCGTGTCGCCCTTACCCGCAATGGCATCCATGCGCGTCTCAAAACCCGGCGTGCTGTCGATGCGGATCGGCTCGTTCGTCGTGATGCGCACGCTGCGAAGGCCGGGAATAGCGCGGGCGGCCTGTTCGGCAAATCGCGCGCGGTCGTCCTGTGTGGCGGGATTCTGCGGCACGGTGCCGATGACGATATAGGGCGCGCCGTCGAGCGTCGTCTCCTCGGTGCCGTCGGTCAGCAGCACCGACACGTTCGCGGCAAGCAGGCGCACCGTCTTGAAGCCGCTCAATTCGCCGACCTTGAACGGCAGCAGGCTCAGCTGCTCATCGACCGGAACGTCTTTGCGCACCGTCAGCGTCGCCAGCATCTTGCGGATGTCCGCGTCCGATGGCGCTTTTGCGGATCCGTCGCGAATTTGGGAAATGAGATAGGCGGAAAAGTTTTCGCCCTTGGCGATCACCGAATATGTCTTGTAGGTCGCGCCGCCATCCTTGCGGGATTCGACCGTGAGATAGGCGTCGCCTGCCGTCGTCTTGAACGGCTCGACCTTGTTGCCGTCGGCGACGGGCTTGCCTTCCTTGAACGCGGTCTCGACCGCGGTAAATGCTGCGGGCGGAATTTCGGCGACGCCCACTTTCAGCGTCTTGTCGTCGTTCTCGAAGCCGACGAATTCGCCCGACGCCTTCAATCCGTCGAGCGGAACGATGCCGACCCGCGCGCCGGACGGAAAAACCACGTCGGCGGCATGGGCTGCCACGGTGATAAACAGGGCCGAGACGAGGGCGGCAAAACGCAAAGGATTTTTCATGAAACCTGACTGCTGATGGAATGGGGCGGTTCGATGGTCCGCGCCCGATTTGCGGCGGGACTGTTTCCGTGCCGGACCGACAGATCAAGTGTCAAATCGTTGCGCGGCGACAAAGCCGCAGGGGAAATTACCGCTCCTTTAAAGGTTTTGCGGCATTCCGGTGGGAATGACGGATCACATCATGATGAGGCAGACAGAATCCGGCGCGTTCGTGCGCCGGTTCGATCGCTGCCTGCCGGCAGGTCTGCGCGCGGACGACCGGGGTATTTATCGCGAACTGCTGATATTC
>JAFKKP010000295.1 GCA_017305515.1 Hyphomicrobiales bacterium | reverse complement strand
ACGGCATTCTTGAGCCAGCAGATCGCGCTTTCGTCACTCACCGTCGGATAGTTGAAGCTCCATGCGCGGCAGCGGCGATGTCCAAAAAATTCAGAACCTTTGCCGGGTTCGACATCCCCGCGACAACAAGACCTAAGCCAAACAGAAGTCCTACGGCGAATTGAATTAAGACGACCATGATCGCGTCCTACCCGATGCGACGAACAAGGAAGACGGTCACAATTGCTGCCGACATGAACACGATCGTGGCGATCAAAGACCGCACCGATAGGCGCGATATTCCACAAACGCCGTGACCGGACGTGCAACCATTGCCCCAGATCGAGCCAAAACCGACGAGCAGCCCGCCCACGATCGGAGTTAGACCCCGAGCTTCCAAAGTGAATGCGGGAGCGCTTCCTGTTATGACAGTCCACAGAACAGGCGCGAGCGTGAGACCAATGATGAATGCAAAGCGCCCGAAGAATTCCCCATCGAAATAAGGTGGCAACAAACGAACCGCGATCCCGCTGACGCCAGCAATCCGTCCGGTGATCGCCATCAATAAAACGGCAGAAACGCCGATCAGCGCGCCTCCTGCAAGCGATGCAATTGGTGTGAAAGATGTAGAGACCATCTTCGCGGCCGCCTCACACAACGACAATTGCAATGATGACGCCGACAAGCGCCCAGAACGCCGTATTCGTGAACATGCTGAGTATCTGCTCGTGATCAGATCCAGCAGGTAGCCGCGTGTAGCGCGCGGCGAGCCGCCCGGGCAGAAGAACCAGAGACGCGACGCCACGCATAACAAGTCCAAGGACGCTCTCAGGCATTCTTTCGGACGCGATGGGCTTATTCAAAAATTTCAACGCGCGCGGCATGTGCGAATTCCGAACAACAGATAAGCCGGGCAAACCCGAAACACTGCTGTCAGGAACGACACGAGCCCGACGGCGGCTACGGCATATTTCCAAGCGCCCCAGGTCAGAAAGAAATTGGAGAACTGCGGCATGAAAGGCGCAGCCATTAACGCCACTCCCAGAACGAAGCGCAGCAGGCGGTCAAAGGAACCAACATTCGTCATTTAAGCCTCCGATAAAGTTCCATTTGATCATTACATTCGAATATTCTAATATGTCAAGCATGAAAACAGAGATCTGGAATACTTCTTTTACGGCATTCGACATGCTCAAGGAAAACGTTGCGGAGGCAGCCGAAATGCTGACCGCGATGTCAAACACGCGCCGCCTGATGGTGTTGTGCAGCTTGCTCGAAGGCGAGAAATCGGTCGGTCAACTGGCCGACATTGTCGGGTTGTCCTCCGCCGCGCTGTCACAGCATTTGGGCAAGATGCGCGCGCTTAGACTCGTGAAAACCAGGCGCGATGGTCAGTCGATCTACTACGACATCGATCGACCGGAAGTTCGCAAAGTTCTGCAGACCCTCCACGAAGTCTTTTGCAAAACGTGACCTGTTGCAGCTTCTTCAACCAGTGGCCTTGGCAGCGACCGCGCCGTTGTCCGTCTGAACCAAGCGCTCGAGCAACACGCCGCGATTATAGGAAATATCAGCAATTGTGAGGTCATCAAGAACCGAAAGAAATGCCCGCAAAGCGCGTTGAAGGCCACGCGACAGATGGCAGACACCTTCCAAAGGGCAGGTGTTGGTTTCGGGGTTGAAGCACTCAACTAGCTCTAGTGGCGCTTCAGTCCATCGAACGATTTCGCCAACAGTGATCGTGTCGGCCGGGCGCGCCAGCCGCATGCCGCCTTTACGACCTCGAATAGTTTCAATGTAACCGCGCTGGCTCAAATCATAAGCAACTTTCACAAGATGCGATTTCGAGATGCCATGCGCACGCGAAACATCATCGACTGAGACAATCGCGGGTGATCTCAGCGCAACCAGTTGCAACGTACGAAGCGCAAAGTTTGAGTATTGAGTTAGTCGCAAGTCGAATCTCCACAAAAGCTACATCGAAAATATTGCTTTAATGGGTGCTTTGCAATAAGTGGTATTTGAAATGATGATTTAGGAACTCGAAAATGGCCTTCTTCGACGCCCTTTCGCTAGCGCGATTGCAATTCGCATTCACGGTGAGCTTTCACATCATCTTCCCGGCATTTTCGATCGGCTTGGCCAGCTACCTCGCTGTTCTCAACGGCCTCTGGCTGTGGACGAAACGCAGCGTGTTCCTCGACCTTTTCAATTACTGCAAAAAGATTTTTGCCGTGGCGTTCGGCATGGGCGTCGTCTCAGGAATCGTCATGAGCTACCAGTTCGGCACCAACTGGAGCGTCTACGCCGATAAAGTCGGTCCCGTGATCGGCCCGTTGATGGGATACGAAGTTCTTTCCGCTTTTTTTCTCGAGGCGGGCTTTCTTGGCGTCATGCTGTTCGGGCGCGAGCGCGTTGGTCCCAGGCTGCATTTTCTTTCGACGTTACTCGTCGCGTTCGGAACGCTCCTCTCAGCGTTCTGGATTCTTGCCGCCAATAGCTGGATGCAGACCCCGGCAGGATACGCGACCAACGCGGCAGGACAGTTCATCGCGACCGATTGGATCGCGGTCATTTTCAATCCTTCGTTTCCGTACCGTCTCGTCCATATGTTGCTGGCAGCGTACCTAACGACAGCTTTCGTCGTCGGCGCCGTCGGCGCCCTCCACCTTCTCAAGGACCGAACCAGCCAAGCGTCACGGATCATGTTTTCGATGGCGATGTGGATGGCGACGATTGTTGCGCCCCTTCAAATCGTCGCGGGCGACTTTCACGGATTGAATACGCTGCATTATCAGCCCGCGAAAATTGCTGCGATGGAAGGACACTTCGAATCCCATGATGGCGCGCCCCTCATCTTGTTCGGCTTGCCCGATTCCGCTTCTGAAAGAACAACGCATCAACTTGCCATTTCCCATCTTGGATCGCTGATCCTGACCCACGAGTGGAACGGAGCGGTGAAGGGGTTGAAGGAATGGCCGCGCGACCAACGCCCTCCGACAGAGATTGTATTCTGGAGCTTCCGAATTATGGTCGGGCTCGGATTTGCGATGCTGGGACTTGGGCTCTGGAGCCTATTGCTGCGAATCCGCGGTGGGCTCTACGAGGCTCCCTGGATGTACCGCGCTTCGATTGCGATGGGACCGTCCGGCTTCATTGCGGTGCTCGCCGGCTGGATCACGACGGAAGTTGGACGGCAGCCCTATACGGTTTACGGACTGCTCACGACCGCAAAGTCGGTTTCACCGATCGCCGCGACAGCGGTTGGCTCATCCCTTGTCGCGTTCGTCGTGGCGTATTTCGCGCTGTTCGGCGCAGGCACATTTTACATTCTGAGGCTGATGAACAAGCCACCCCATTCGCACGAGACCGGCTTGCCGCCGGGACAGCCGATCCGCGCCAGCGGAATCATGCCCGCCCCCGCGATGGAGACCGGCGGCACTTTGAAGCCCGCGGAGTGAGCACAGGCCATGCCACTCGATCTACCATTCATCTGGGCCGCACTGATCGCATTCGCCGTCCTCGCCTACGTCGTGCTCGACGGCTTCGACCTTGGCGTCGGCATCTTGTTTCCGTTCGTCAAAGGCGAAACAAACAGGGACGAGATGATGAACTCTGTTGCGCCAGTATGGGACGGCAACGAAACCTGGCTCGTGCTTGGCGGCGGCGGACTGTTCGCCGTTTTTCCCCTTGCTTACTCGATCATCATGTCAGCGCTTTACGCTCCAATTATCTTGATGTTGCTGGGATTGATCTTTCGGGGAGTGGCTTTTGAATTTCGCTGGAAGACCAAGCGCGGCCAATTTCTCTGGGATTGGGCCTTTGCAGGCGGCTCGATTGTCGCAACGCTCGCGCAAGGCATCGCGCTTGGTGCCCTCGTGCAGGGAATCCCAGTCGCTGACCGCGCCTACGCCGGTGGCTGGTGGGATTGGCTCACCCCGTTCAGCCTGCTCACCGCAGTAGCTCTGCTCGTGGGTTATTCCCTGCTCGGGGCAACGTGGCTCATCTGGAAAGCCGAAGGTCATGTTCAGCGGCGCGCTTATGATGTCGCGTTTATCGCCGCTCCGTTGACGCTGCTCTTGATTGCCGTCGTGAGTGCCTGGACCCCGTTTCTTAACTCACTCTACATGAGCCGGTGGCTGGCTTGGCCACAATTCGCACTGGTTGTTCCGGTGCCAATGGCTGTTCTTGTTGCCGGGTTTGTGTTGCTAAAAGGCCTTACTGAGCGACGCGAAGTCATTCCATTTGTTGCATCGCTCGCTCTGTTCGTTCTCTGCTTTGCCGGTATAGGCATCAGTTTTTATCCGCACCTCGTGCCGAACTCGATCACCATCTGGGAAGCGGCGGCGCCCGACAACAGCCTCGCTTTTCTTCTGATCGGAGCGAGCGTGCTCGTTCCCATGGTGTTGGCCTACACGGCCTATTCCTACTGGGTGTTTAGAGGAAAGGTGAACTCAGCCGGGGGCTATCATTGATGCAATCTCGAACAGACAACAACCAAACGACGCAGTCGGGTTGGCTTCAATTTGTTTGGTTCATTGGGTTGTGGGCTGTAAGCGTGTCCGCTGTCGGCATCTTCGCATTCGGCATCAAAATTATTCTGAAGTAGACGGCAGAGCTTGGGCAAAAAATTAGCAATGAGCATCGGCAGCAAGAACCAAAATTTTCAAGGAACCGATGAAGCGACGAATCTTCGATTCAAATCGGACGTCGCTGCAGATGAAGAAACTATTGTCGCTGCAATTAATGCATTGGGAAAAACAGAAGGACAAAGCTTAGAAGCGTTAGGATTTCTTCTTGGCGTCGAACCTGCGCAACTTTCTCGTCACCTCAATGGCAGCCGCGGCACATCGCTGAACAACTATTTGCGAACGGCGCGCGCGCTTGGCTATCGAAGTCGGATGGTTTTTGAGAGGGTTGACGCGGCTCCGCGTTCGAAAATAAACGAATAGTTTGACTGCTTGTGTTGAATTTCCGCCTGCAGAAAAGCAGCCGCCTTCTGCTTGGGGTTGGCGACCCGCCATAAGCGCAATTTTTCCCAACTGGTCGCCCTTCAGGCCGCCATACTCATTTGCGCCATCGATAATACGTTACTTCCGTCACGCCTCTCGCTCGCACCGCATCCGCCACCGGTCGGCCTTGCGCCATCAACACATCGACCTGCCGAAGCTTCGCGACAATCTCTTCCGCCGTATGCCTCTTCCTTGCCATCGACCTCATCCTCCATCCGAAAAACATACTTCAGGGAGGACCACTTCAAAGGGGACAGATCACCAAGACAAAGTCCGAATAAGGAGATCACAAAATAATAACCCCGGCGGAAAGCCGGGGTTAATAGATAGTTCAGGTGAGAAGGCGAAGTTTCAGAAGTGATAGTTGATGCCGCCCTTCACGGTGTGAAGCTTTAGATCGCCTGACTGAACAGTATTAGCGAAATAAGCTTTGTTGCCGAACTGAGCGTAAAGATATTCACCCTTCAGCGACCATGACGGGGCAAACATGTATTCGACACCGCCACCGCCGGTCCAGCCGACATGGGTCTGGGCATCTGTAACAGTGGCGCCAGCCGTGGTCGCCGCCATCTTATTGTTTGCAAAGTCTACGCCACCTTTTCCATAGATCAGTACGGGCCCCGCGACATATCCGACGCGGCCGGTAATCGAGCCAAACGCCCGTGTCGTGTCTACCCAGGTGACAGGCGGAAAGACGGCCGTTTGCTTTATGTTGGCAGCCGCGGCTTCCCCTTCGATACCGAGAAGCATGTTTGGAGTAACCATCAGATTATAACCAACGGTGCCGCCGCCGAAGCCGCCTTTCATGTTACCAAATGCGCCAACGGCCGCTGCAGCCGCGTCATTTTGCCAAGCGTACCCGCCCTGAACACCGATGTAGAGGCCGGCCCAATTATAAGTCGGGCCAGCCGCGACGGGAGCCTTCGAATACGAGCGAGCTGGAAGATCGGCTGCAGCAGCAGAAACGACCGATGCAACAAGAGCAAGTGAAGTAAGTTTGAGATTCATGGTACTTATTTTCTCCTAAAAGATGGAATTTCATCAAAGCAGCGCGTCTATGTTCGGTTCCTACGTCATTGGCTTGACCCTAAATGATAATTGACGCCGAACTTTGCCTGATGAAGCTGTTGCTTGAGCGCGAGTTGTCCGACTGCGCCAGTTGGATCCGCAATCGAAAAGTTGCGCGATGCAAAGTTCAGATAGTCGTATTCCGCACGTGCGGACCAGGACGGTGAGAGTGCATATTCGATTCCACCGCCTACCGCGGCTCCTACACGATCGACATTGGCGCGCGCGACTCCACCATTCGTGATGTCCGTCGCGCTGTAATTGAACCCGGCAAAAGCAACTCCGCCTTTGACGTAAAGCAGAGCGCGGTCCATTGCATAGCCGAAGCGTCCCGTTACAAGAGAGGCCCAACGCAGTTTTGGATTGCTTGTCGAAACATCGCCGTTCGCGTCGCGGATCGCGGTGCTCCCGTCGATATTCGCGGCACTAATATCGCCTTCAACACCGAGAACCACAGATCCCAATTGACGATTATAGCCAATCTGTCCGCCGCCCAAAAATCCCTTGTCTGTTGTTGTTAGCGAACCGTTTGCTGTTGTGGTGTCAGTGATTGTTGCAGGCCCCTGCCCGAAACCGACATGCGCACCAATATAGAAACCTGTCCAGTTGACGACCGATGTCGATGACAACACCGAAGCGGCGTGACCGTCAGAAAAAGCAACAAAGACCAAAGCTGCCGAGACCAACAGCTTGAAGACGTAACCCCGCATATCGTCGCAACTCCCCGCGCGCCAAAACTTCCCCAAGCGATTTTTTTAGTCGCGGCACCCAAACAATCAGAGGTTACGCTGCCTGTCTTGAACAGAACCGAACTCTTGATAAAAAAATGGTCAGGTGCGCGCGAGCTAGCTTGATGTTTTTTGCTGACGCTCGGCCGCATTCAGAAATCAGGTCTGCTCGCGCATATCTTTTCTTACTCAATTGATGTCGATCGCTACTCAAAAAACGACGGTGAACGGCAATGCGCGCGACGCATATCATTGATCGACATTGAGTATTCCAAATGCAAAATCTAACTTCGAGCCACAGAATCGCGACCATGCTTTCCCTTGATCCTAGCCCGCGAGAATACCTGCCGTGTCAGCGAACGACCTTCATTCGGAATTAGTCACAAACGGGGTGCGATTCTCGACTGATCAGTTTGACGACAAGAACCGCATAGAAGCGTGGCGTGCTTCGTTCGGTCACACGATATGCCAAACTGACATCGAACCGATCGACGACACCGAATTCCGATCCGATGTGATGTTGCGAGCGCTGCCCGGACTCGGCGTTGCCTCAGGTTCTTGCTCTGGAGCTCGTTATTGGCGTCCCAAAAGATTGATTGTCGATGACGATCTAATTTTTGTAGTGAATCATGCAGGTGCCGATCTTGCCAAAATGGTCGGACGTGAGGCCGTCGTTCATTCCGGTGAAGCGGTCCTCGTTACAACGGGCGCGATCGGCGGCGTCATCAACAAGGCAGCTACCCGATTCACTACTATTCGAATCCCCCGCATCGCCATTGAGTCAATGATTCCAGATATTCACGGCGCGATGGTCAGACCAGTCGCTGCGAACAATGAAGCACTGATAATGCTGCTCAACTATATCAGCGTTCTGGAAGACGGCACCGCGCTTGCAACCGATAGAATGCGCCAGCACGTGGTCGGAAATATGCACGACCTAATTGCGCTGTCGCTCGGTGCCGCTCCCGATGCAACAGAAATTGCCAAACAAAATGGATTGTCGGCAGCCAGATTGTGGACATTTAAGCAAGATATTCGGCGCGGCGTTCTTATAGAGTCCATTTCTGCGCAAACATTAGCGTCCCGCTATCGCGTGACCCCTCGATATGTGCAGCAACTATTCGAACGCGATGGCACAACACTCACCCAGTTTGTACATATGCAACGTTTGACTGCAGCACATCGCATTCTGCGCGACCCGCAAAAGACTTCGATGAAGGTCTCTGATGTCGCTGCCGCCGTTGGTTTTGACGACGTCGCCTACTTCACGAGAGTGTTTCGCAGGCATTTCAACCAAAGCCCGACGGAAGCACGCGCCAGCTCTGCGGTGAGTTGATCGGAAACGATTCGATGTGATAGATCGCAAAAAAGA
>JAFKKP010000294.1 GCA_017305515.1 Hyphomicrobiales bacterium | reverse complement strand
CGCCCATTGTCCAATATTCCCCACTGCTGCCTCCCGTAGGAGTTTGGGCCGTGTCTCAGTCCCAATGTGGCTGATCATCCTCTCAGACCAGCTACTGATCGTCGCCTTGGTGAGCCGTTACCTCACCAACAAGCTAATCAGACGCGGGCCGATCTTTCGGCGATAAATCTTTCCCCGTAAGGGCTTATCCGGTATTAGCACAAGTTTCCCTGTGTTGTTCCGAACCAAAAGGTACGTTCCCACGCGTTACTCACCCGTCTGCCGCTCCCCTTGCGGGGCGCTCGACTTGCATGTGTTAAGCCTGCCGCCAGCGTTCGCTCTGAGCCAGGATCAAACTCTCAAGTTGGACTTGAAACTTTAAACCGGCTGATCACAACGTTTGACGAGGTTCCCACCATTTCGCCGGCGCGATTCACATCGCGACGACTGGCGCTCATTGCTGAGGCCATGGTGTAACCTTATTCAAAACGTGTACCGCCGAAGTCTTTCGTCCGGTCTCAAACCTTCAAAAAGCCGAAGCCTTTCGAACGCTGAGACCCGCAAGGACTCCGCCGTCCACGTTTCTCTTTCTTCATCTTTACTTGTCAAACAGCCCGGGATCGCAGATCCCAAATTCTCGTTTTGAAGTCTTCATCCGACGGCAAATAACAACCGACAACTATCGGCTGTTGAATTCACTCAACGTAGTGAGGAGCTTCAAAGGCGCGACAGCATACCGGGGCCAAAGCCACGGCAGCGCCGCACCGAGTGGGCGGGTTATAGGCCCGCTCACCGAAGATTGTCAACGGCATTGTCAATAAAACGTCGCACCGATTGCAGCCCCTGCGTATCGGCACGAACCCCTGATTTCTCAGGCATAAATGCCGTACTTGAGCCACATTCCTGCGACGTTCTGCACGTCAAATAAGCGCCGATTGGCCGAATGCAAGGATCGCTTTGGGCCGCGATTCCCGAAAGTGCCGGATCTGGGGAAACCTCCGCGCCAACGGGACCGAAACGACGTAAACGATAGCGGCGAATGCCGGCGAAGTTGGCCCGGCGACACGTTGGAAGAGCAGGCGGACGGCGATAGAGTATCGCCAACCTGAAACATCGCCCCGTCTGAAGGGCAACGACAGGATAAAGCGGCGCGCATCATGACCGCGCCGGATGCTGGAAGAGCTTAGGGGACGGGGTTTGAACCACGGGACGTCACGAGGGGGCCATTACGGGCGTGCCGGGATCATCGATCTCGGTCACGAGCCGCCGCTTTCCGTCGACGGCACCGAAGTCCCCGTGATCGATCGCCGGCGCGTGTCGGTGCAATGGTTCAGCGGCACGATTCTGACCGGACTTTGCGGCGCGGCTCTCATCGGCGGCGCCGTTTTCGCGTCGCTCGACGGCGAAATGACATTCGCCAAAGTGCCCGAGCGCGTCGAAGGCGCGCTACGCGGCGCGCTTGCAGGCGCCGACAAGCTGATCGCGCGCAAGGCCGACCGCCTTCCACCGGCAAGCGAATCCGCAGCTGCCCGGCAGGTCATCCGCGTCTCGCAAGTGACGCGCGCCGGCAACCGCGAAATCATGCGCGTGCGCCCCTTCGTGCGCATCGCAGGCAATTTGTCGCTGACGACGAGCGATCTCTCCGCAAAAATTCCGGCGTTCGACGCGCAGAAAGTTCTCACCGATGTCGGCGGCGCTTCGCCTCTCGACGGCGACGATCAGCAGAATGCCGCCGAGCCGGATGCCGAAGTCTCCTTCGTGACGCGCGATCTGGCGTCCGCTCTGCCGCGCGCGAAAATCGCCGCGAACATTCCGCTCGATGAGATCGTGCTGAAAGTGCGCGACGCGTCGAACTGGAAGGGCAATGGCGGCGTGCGCTACGCAGCCAATGGCGGCTCCGATCTGAAAATGGCCTATGCGCCGGAGACCACGCCCGACCTCTATGCAGGTTTCGAGACGCGCGTCGTTCCTGAAAACGTCACGCTCTTACCGAAGACCAAAGACCAGACCACCGGCGGCAATCCGGCGAGCGAAAAAATCCACGTCGTCAAGAAAGGCGACACCGTCCAGACGATTCTCAAAGATCAGGGCGCCTCACCCGGCGAGGCGCTTGCCATCGCCAACACCCTCGGCGCCAAGGGCCGCGACGGCGGGCTGAAGGAAGGCCAGAAGCTGCGGATCATGATGGCGCCTACCGTGCTCGGCGGACGCTTGGTGCCGGTGCGCGTGATCGTTGCCAACGACACCACCATCGAAGCGGTCGCCGCATTGTCCGATCTCGGCAAATACGTTGCGGTCGACGCGCAGAGCTTCAACACCGTCGCCGACGCCGCGGCCAGCAGCGACGACGATGATGACGACGACGGCACCGGCGTGCGGCTCTATCAGAGCATCTACGAGACGGCGCTGCGCAACAAAGTCCCGACCAGCGTCATCGAAGACATGATCCGCGTCTATTCCTACGACGTGGATTTCCAGCGCCGCGTTCAGGCGGGCGACTCGTTTGAAGT
The DNA here is from genome assembly GCA_017305515.1 of Hyphomicrobiales bacterium. Taxonomy (GTDB): domain Bacteria; phylum Pseudomonadota; class Alphaproteobacteria; order Rhizobiales; family Xanthobacteraceae; genus Afipia. The sequence goes on along the minus strand of JAFKKP010000294.1, from coordinate 5,771 downwards.
ATTCTTCGCGGGCGAAGACGAAGCGCCGACCACCGGCGAAAAACCCGAAGTGCTTTACGCTGCTCTCACTGTCGGCGGCGAAACGAAAAAATACTACCGCTTCCAGACGCCCGACGACGCCGTCGTCGACTACTACGACGAGACCGGAAAGAGCGCGAAAAAGTTTCTGGTCCGCAAACCCGTCAGCAACGCCGTCATGCGCTCCGGCTTCGGCGGACGCCGCCATCCGATCCTCGGCTACACCAAGATGCACACCGGCGTGGACTGGGCGACGGCTTACGGCACGCCGATCTTCGCATCGGGCAACGGCGTGATCGAAAAGGAAGGCTGGGAAGGCGGCTACGGCAAATACATCCGCATCAAGCATCCGAACGGATACGAGACCGCTTACGGTCACATGTCCGCATTCGCCAAGGGCATGGATGTCGGCAAGCGCGTCCGCCAGGGCCAGGTCATCGGCTTCGTCGGCTCGACCGGCCTCTCCACCGGCGCGCACGTCCACTACGAAATTCTCGTCAACGGCCGCTTCGTCGATCCGATGCGCGTGAAACTGCCGCGCGGCCGTTCGCTGGAAGGCGCGATGCTCGCGGGCTTCGAGACCGAACGCGATCGTCTCGACGGCATCATGAATAACCGTCCGGGCGGCCGCCCGCCGGCGCAGGTGTCGCGCACGCAGAAAACGGCAGAAGCCGGCAATCAGTGATCGCCGGCTTCCGGTGGTGACGTTTTGTCATGGCCGGACTTGTTCCGGCCATCCCGACACATAAAGCACAATGCCAAAGCAATCGAGATCACCGGGACAAGCCCGGTGATGACAAGTTAGTGCAGCTTGGCCTTCTTCGGCGCGCGTTCCTGTGTGCCGACCTCAGCCGCGTTGTCGTTGAAGAACAACCCGTCCTTGCCGGCAGACACATTCACTGTCTCACCGTCATGGATCTTTCCGGCGAGAATCATTTCCGCGAGCGGGTCCTGCACCGCGCGCTGGATGGTGCGCTTCAAAGGCCGCGCACCATAGGCCGGATCCCAGCCCTTGTCGGCGAGCCATTCGCGCGCATCGGGCTTGAGCACCAGAGTGATCTTGCGATCTTCCAGCAATTTTGAAAGCCGCTGGATCTGGATGTCGACGATGCGCGTCATCTCACTCTTCTGCAAACGATGAAACAGGATGATTTCATCGACGCGATTGAGGAATTCCGGGCGGAAGCTCGCGCGCACGATCGCCATCACCTGCTCGCGCACGGCGCTGGTGTCCTCGCCCTCCGCCTGACCGACCAGAAACTCCGAACCGAGGTTCGAGGTCATGATGATGAGCGTGTTACGGAAATCGACCGTGCGGCCCTGTCCGTCTGTGAGGCGTCCGTCGTCGAGCACCTGCAACAACACGTTGAACACATCCGGATGCGCTTTCTCGATCTCGTCGAACAGCACGACCTGATAAGGCCTGCGGCGCACCGCTTCCGTCAGCGAGCCGCCCTCGTCGTAGCCGACATAGCCCGGAGGCGCGCCGATCAGACGCGCGACCGAATGCTTCTCCATGTATTCGGACATGTCCATGCGAACGAGCGCGGTCTCGTCGTCGAACAGATATTGGGCGAGCGCCTTGGTGAGTTCGGTTTTGCCGACGCCGGTGGGCCCTAAGAACATGAACGAGCCGATGGGCCGGTTCGGGTCTTGCAGTCCCGCGCGCGCGCGGCGCACGGCGGTCGAGACGGCTTTCACAGCTTCCGCCTGACCGATGACGCGCTTGGACAACTGCTCTTCCATCTTGAGCAGCTTGTCGCGTTCGCCCTCTAACATGCGATCGACCGGAATTCCGGTCCAGCGCGAAACAACCTGCGCGACATGGCTTGCGGTGACGGCTTCCTCTAACACCGCTCCACTTTTGCCTTCGGAGTCCTCGATGGCCTTCAGCTTCTTCTCAAGCTCCGGCACTTTTCCATAGGCCAGTTCGCCCGCGCGCTGATATTCGCCCTTGCGCTGCGCGTCGGCCAGTTCCTGACGTGCCTGTTCGAGTTCGCTTTTGATCTTCTGCGCGTCGGACAGCTTGTTGCGTTCCGACTGCCACTTGGCCGTCAGCGCGCCGCCTTTTTCCTCCAGATCGACGAGTTCTTTCTCAAGCCTCTTGAGGCGATCCTTGGAAGCCGAATCGCTTTCCTTCTTCAGTGCCTCCTGCTCAATCTTCAACCGCACGATTTCGCGGTCGATATTGTCGAGCTCTTCCGGCTTGGAATCGATCTGCATTTTCAGCCGCGCGCCGGCCTCGTCGATCAAGTCGATGGCCTTGTCTGGCAGAAAACGATCCGTGATGTAGCGGTTCGAGAGAGTCGCAGCAGCCACGATCGCGGAATCCGTGACGCGGACGCCGTGATGCAGCTCGTACTTTTCTTTCAGCCCGCGCAAAATCGAGATCGTGTCCTCGACCGATGGTTCTTCCACGAACACCGGCTGGAAGCGCCGCGCCAGCGCCGCATCCTTTTCAATGTGCTTGCGATATTCGTCGAGCGTGGTCGCGCCGACGCAATGCAGTTCGCCGCGTGCCAGCGCAGGCTTCAGAAGATTCGACGCATCCATCGCGCCGTCCGCCTTGCCGGCACCGACTAGCGTGTGCATTTCGTCGATGAACAGGATGATCTGGCCGTCGGAGCCGGTGACTTCGCTCAGAACGGCTTTCAGCCGCTCCTCGAATTCGCCGCGATATTTCGCGCCCGCGATCAAGGCGCCGAGATCGAGCGACAGAAGTTTTTTGTCCTGTAAACTTTCCGGCACATCGCCGTTGACGATGCGCAGCGCGAGGCCCTCGACGATGGCGGTCTTGCCGACGCCGGGTTCGCCGATCAGCACCGGATTGTTCTTGGTACGGCGCGACAGCACCTGAACCGTGCGGCGGATTTCCTCGTCGCGGCCGATGACCGGGTCAAGTTTGCCGTCGCGCGCGGCCTGCGTCAGGTCGCGCGAATATTTCTTCAGCGCGTCGTAGGCGTTTTCCGCCGACGCGGAATCCGCCGTGCGGCCTTTGCGCAAGGCATTGATCGCGGTGTTGAGATTTTGCGGTGTGACGCCGCCGTTTGCCAGAAGTTTTCCCGCGTCGCTGTCCTTATCGGCAGCCAGCGCCTGCAGCAACCGCTCGACCGTGACGAAACTGTCGCCGGCCTTGTCGGCGGCCTGTTCGGCGGCATCGAAGGCGCGCGCGGTCGCGGGCGCGAGATAAATCTGCCCGTTGCCGCCGGAAACCTTCGGCATCTTGTTGAGCGCGTCTTCGGTCGCTTTGAGAATGGCGCGCGAATTGCCGCCCGAACGGTCGATCAGCCCGCCGGCCAATCCCTCGCTATCGTCGAGCAGCACTTTAAGTACGTGGAGCGGAGTGAATTGCTGGTGCCCCTCGCGCATCGCCAGCGATTGCGCGGACTGGATGAATCCCTTCACCCGGTCGGTGTATTTTTCGATATTCATTCGTGATGTCCCTCAGCCTGCCATTCCGCCCCGAAGGCACGTAAACAGCATCTTCAATGGGGTCCGCCCCGGCGTTGATATTCGTCAACCCGGATACGGGAGTCACCGGCCTTGCGCCGGCTTGGCAAATATGTGGGAACTTTAAGCCGCCCGCGAAAGAGGCATGCCTGAAAATTCGCAGGCTTAGGGGAATTTGCGCCAAACGTCATGACCAGCGAACCGATTGCCAGAATTGCCAGTATTTTTCGCTATCCCGTGAAGGGCCTGTCGCCGGAGGACATGCCCGCCGTGGCCTTAAGTCCCGGCAAGACCCTGCCCGCCGACCGCCGCTACGCCATCGAGAACGGGCCGAGCGGCTTCGATCCGAAGGCGCCGAAATACTTTCCGAAAATCTACTTCCTGATGCTGATGCGAAACGAGCGGCTCGCCGGTCTGCAAACGCATTTCGACGAGGCGACCAATATTTTCACGGTCCGCCACAATGGCCGGGATGCCGCGCACGGCAATCTCGAGACCACTGAGGGCCGCGCCACCATCGAGGAATTCTTCGCCCGCGAATTCACAAGCGACCTGAAAGGTCCGCCGAAAATTCTGGCCGCCGACAACTTTAGTTTCTCGGATGTCGCCTCAAAGGTGGTTTCGATTATCAATCTCGCCAGCGTCGCAGCCATCGAAAGTGCTGCGGGACAGCCGGTGCATCCGCTGCGCTTTCGCGGCAATCTCTATGTCGACGGCTGGCCCGCGTGGCACGAATTCTCGCTGATGGGCAGCACGCTTGCCATTGGCGGCGTCCGGCTGAAAGTCGTGAAGAACATCGTGCGCTGCGCGGCCGTCAACGTCGATCCGGTGACCGCCGAGCGCGATCTGAATTTGCCGAAGACGATGGTGCAGCATTTCGGGCACGACGAATGCGGCGTCTATGCAGAAGTTATCACCGGCGGCGCCATTGCCGCCGGCGACAGGATCGAGATTGCCGATCCAAAACTTCAGCTTTAGCGTTCTCAGCTTGACGGCATGACGTAGGCATAGATGCGCCCGCGCGAGATCGCCGCTTCGCGAACGCGATTGCCGTTGTTGCCGGAGATCACGATCGGATTGCCGCTGGCGTCGATGCCGCTGACGATGCCGACATGGCCGCCGCGCCGTCCGCGCGACATCACCGCGATGGCGCCGACCTGCGGGCCCGACACGCGCGACCCGTAGGACGCGAACGAGCGCGCCATGTCCGACCCCGTGCCGCGATGGCCGGTGCGTTCGAGAACCATGTTCATGAAACGCGCGCACCACAGGCTGCCGCGTCCGGTCGGATTGCCGCCGAGATAGCGCCGTGCCTCATCGACCACATTCGACGAGCCGTATGTGGCGATGGGCTGAGTTGCGAATGCGTTCGCCTCCATCGCGCGAGCCGAAAGCCGTCCGCGATAGGCGTGACGGACACGAAGCCCGCGATGGAAGTGATGCGTCGTGTGATGCCGGCTCATCCCGTGATGAGGCCGCGCCGATGCAGTTTCGGTTGAAGCTGCGATTGTCACGGACCCCAGTGCGACGGCAGCGGCACACAGCGACAAGCGAAGCGAAGTAGATCGAATCATCCAATAGTCCTCGTTGAACCCCCGTTCCCCGAAGTCCCGAATCCGGAACGACATTCATGGGCGTAGAACGAATTTGGATGTGGCGAGAACAAGACTCGATGCGGCGCGCATCGAGTCATTTCGCGGTCATAGCGCGATCATTTCGTGGCAGATGCGACTCATCGCTGCCGCATTGTGGGCATGAGTCTTACCGCTGCTTTAAGCAGGAACTCAGTCGCGCCGCGACAGCAGGAACACGCCCTGCTCGCCGAACATGTTCCAGAACCACCACGGCGCGTTCAGCCGCAGCGGCTTGCCGTAGATGTTGAGCGCCACCGCACGCTCCATCTTCACGTTGATCTCGTCGCAGAGCTGCACGAAATCCTTGATGGTGCAGAAGTGGATGTTCGGCGTGTCGTACCACGTCGCCGGAAGATTCTCGGTGCGCGGCATCTGCCCCTTGATGAGCAGTTGCAGCCGCATTTTCCAGTGGCCGAAATTCGGAAACGACACGATGGCGCGCCGTCCGATGCGCAAAAGATTTTCCAGCACGACGCGCGGCTGGCGCGTCGCCTGCAATGTCTGCGACAGGATCACGTAGTCGAACGCGTCGTCGGGATAATTCACCAAATCCGTGTCGGCGTCGCCCTGCACCACAGCGAGACCTTTAGCCACGCAAAGGTTGACGCCCTCGCGCGACAATTCGATGCCGCGCCCGTCGACGCCGCGCGACTCAAGAAGACGCAGCAG
>JAFKKP010000293.1 GCA_017305515.1 Hyphomicrobiales bacterium | reverse complement strand
TGCAGTTGCGATCCGGCGGCTATCTCGTCATCAACCAGATGGCCACGGCAGGCATCATCATTGCGGGCTCGATTCTCAGCGCCCGCGCGCTCGCACCGGTCGATCTTGCGATTGCACACTGGAAGGGATTCGTCGCGGCACGCCAGAGCTGGCACAGGCTCAATAGGCTCCTCGCATCGCTGCCAAAGCAAACGCCTCCGACATTGCTTGAACAACCCAGCAAGAAGTTGTCGGTCGAGGGAATAACCATCAATCCTCCGGGGGAGCAGAAGCTCGTCGCGCAGGACGTTACCTTTGCGCTCGATGCCGGGCAGGCGGTGGGCGTCATTGGGCCGAGCGGTTCGGGCAAGTCCTCGTTGGCGCGGGCGCTGGTCGGCGTCTGGCAGCCGCTTCGCGGCAAGGTGCGTCTCGACGGCGCCGCTCTCGATCAATGGTCGCCGGAAGTTCTCGGCCGTCACATCGGATATCTTCCGCAGGACGTCGAACTCTTTTCCGGAACGATCGCGCAGAACATCTCGCGCTTTGAAGACAATCCAGATCCAGAGACGATCATTGCCGCCGCCCGCGAAGCCGGTGTGCACGATCTCATCATCGGAATGCGGGAGGGCTACGATACGCAGATCGGCGATCAGGGCAGCGTTTTGTCCGCCGGTCAGGCCCAGCGCATTGCGCTCGCGCGTGCGCTGTACGGCAGTCCATTCATGGTCGTGCTGGACGAGCCGAATTCCAATCTCGACAGCGACGGCGACATGGCTTTGAACGCGGCGGTTCGCGCGATTCGCGCCCGCGGCGGCGTTGTTGTCGTTGTCGCCCATCGCCCTGTCGGGATCGAAGCGGTCGATTTGATCCTGGTGCTCAAAGAAGGACGCGTACAGGCGTTCGGATCGAAAGAAACGGTTCTCGGAAGAGTCTTACAGCGTCCGACAGGTGCTCCGCCGCCGATCAAAATCGTTTCGGATGCGGGAGGGGCGAAATGAAGAAATTCGCGTTTCCAAAGTTGCCGCAGATTAAGATGCCGAGGTTGAATCCTCGCACTCTTAAGCGAGTAGAGCGTGCCGTTCGCAATGGCCTCAACAGGATTGTAACGCCGCTCGAAAAAATATCGATCTTCAAGGGCCTCGACGTTCCGGGATCGCGAAAGTCTATCCGCCTTCATCTTATTGTCGGGCTCGTTGTCGCCAGCATCCTGACATTCGGGATCGGCGGCTGGGCCGCGACCGCGCAAATCTCCGGCGCGCTCATAGCGCCCGGGCAGATCGTCGTCGATTCAAACGTCAAGAAAGTTCAGCATCCGACCGGCGGCGTGGTCGGCGAGGTGAGGGTGCGCGACGGCGACAAGGTCAAGGCGGGCGATGTGGTCGTTCGGCTCGACGATACTGTCACCAAGGCAAGTCTGGCGATCGTGACCAAGCAGCTGAACGGACTTTGGGCGCGCGCGGCGCGGCTGACCGCCGAACAGGAAGGCGCAGACCACATCACGTTCCCGCCGCAGATCATGGACGCAATGGGCGATCCAGAGGTCAAGGCGCTGGTCGCAAACGAAATCAAGCTGTTTGACGTTCGTTCCTCCGGACGCGCCGGTCAGAAGGCGCAGTTGCGCGAACGCATCGCGCAGCTCAAGGAAGAAATCGGCGGCCTTGAAGCGCAGGAAAACGCCAAGTCTCGCGAAATCGATCTCATCCAGAAGGAACTCGTCGGAGTCCGCGATCTCTTCGCCAAAAACCTCGTCCAGATCTCGCGTCTGACGACACTTGAGCGCGACGCCACGCGGCTCGAAGGCGACCGTGCGCAGTTCATCGCCCAGAAGGCGCAGGCCAAAGGCAAAATTGCCGAAACCGAATTGCAGATCATTCAGATCGACAAGGATCTTTCCGCGGAAGTCTCCAAGGACATGCGGGAGATCAACGACAAGATTGGCGAGTATGTTGAGCGCAAGGTGACAGCGGAAGATCAGTTGCGCCGCATCGACATCCGCGCGCCGCAGGATGGCATGGTCTTGCAATCGACCGTGCACACCGTCGGCGGCGTGATTACGGCCGGCGACGCCATCATGCTCATTGTGCCCGATACCGACAATCTGTCTGTGGAAGCGAAGGTCAATCCGCAGGACATCGATCAATTGCGGATCGGGCAGGACACGCTGCTTCGTCTGTCCGCCTTCAATCAACGAACGACACCGGAATTGAATGGCAAGATCAGCCGAATTTCCGCCGATACCACGGTCGATCAGCGTACCGGCCAAAGCTATTACACGATCCGCGTTTCCATCCCGCCGGAAGAAGTCGCACGGCTCGGGGAGGTCAGACTTATCCCCGGAATGCCGGTTGAAGCCTTTGTGCAGACGGGCGACCGCACTATGCTATCCTATCTCGCAAAGCCGCTGAGCGACCAGCTCATGCGTGCGTTCCGGGAAAAGTGACAGGCGGGCATCCCGCGCGGACATGGTTCGGACGAGATGAAGCGGCTTCGGCGATATGCACGCGTGTTCGGCTACGCCCGAATCCTCTGTATTTTTCTGATATTCGCATTCGTCGGACTTCGCGTCTGGGATCCGCCGCCGCTTGAGGAATTGCGCGTTCGCACGTTCGATGCCTATCAGCTGCTCGAGCCGCGTAAGGTCACGTCGCGCCCCGTCGTCATTATCGACATCGACGAGAAGAGCCTTGGCAAGTTCGGCCAATGGCCCTGGCCGCGCACCCGCGTTGCCGACCTCGTCAAACGACTTACCGATCTCGACGCTGCCGTAATTGCTTTCGACATCGTGTTCGCCGAACCGGACCGGATGTCGCCAAGCCTCGCGGCCGAGACGTTTTCCAATCTCGACGACGAAACCCGCAACAAGCTGAAATCTTTGCCGAGCAACGATCAGGTCTTCGCGGATGTTTTGCGAAAATCGCCGGTCGTGCTTGGCGAATCCGGTCTACCCACGGCGACGCCCCGCACCGATCTCAAACTGCCTCTGACAGGTCTGGCCACGATCGGCGGCGATCCGCGGCCTTATCTCTTTCAGTTTCCCGGTCTGCTGCGCAACGTGCCCATCCTTGAAGAGGCCGCGCCGGGACGGGGACTATTTACGATCAAAACGGAACGCGACGGCATTGTCCGCCGTGTGCCGATGGTGATGGTGGCGCAGGGCGACCTTATGCCGTCGCTCACCTTCGAGATGCTTCGCATCGTCACGAAGTCGAACACCATTCTCGTGAAGTCCGACGAGGCGGGGATGCGAAGCGTCGCTGTTCCCGGTTTCGAATTGCCGACTGACAAAAACGGGCAACTCTGGGTTCATTTTTCGCGGCACGATCCGAAGCGGTTTGTTTCCGCAGCTGACGTACTCGAAGGGAATGTCGGCAAGGACGCCATTTCGCGCAAACTCATTCTGATCGGCACATCCGCAGTCGGATTGCTCGATCTGAAAACAACGCCGCTCGATCCGGTGATGCCTGGCGTCGAGGTTCACGCTCAGGTTCTGGAGAGCGCGCTGACGGGTTCGATACTCTCGCAACCGAACTACGCGATCGGCGCTGAAATTCTTGCGGCAATATTGTTCGCAGCAGCGATCATCTGGCTCACGCCGATCCTGCGTCCGATCCTGCTGCTTGCGTTCGGCGCTGTCATCGTGTGTCTGCTCATCGGCGCCGCATGGTATTTCTACACCTACCATAACGTATTGATAGATTTCACTTTTCCGCTTGTTTCGAGCACCGGAATTTATCTCGTCCTGGTGTTCAGCAGCTACTTCAGCGAGCAGGCGCAGCGCCGTCGCATCCGTTCGGCGTTCGGGCAGTATCTGTCGCCGGCGCTTGTCGAGCAGCTTGCACTATCGCCTGAAAAGCTCGTGCTTGGCGGCGAAGAGCGCGAAATGACGATCATGTTCAGCGACGTTCGGGGATTCACGACCATTTCGGAATCGTTCAAACACGATCCGCAAGGTCTCACGTCGCTGATGAATCGATTTCTCACGCCGCTCACCAATGCCATACTCGATCGCAAGGGCACCATCGACAAATATATGGGCGACGCGATCATGGCGTTCTGGAACGCGCCGCTGAGCGACAAGACGCATGAGGTGAATGCGTGCGAAGCCGCGCTCGACATGATCGACAAGATCGAGGCCTTGAACGAGGAACGTTACGAAGAAGCGCGTCTCGCAGGCAAGCCCCACATTCCGATGCATGTCGGTATCGGCATCAACACCGGCACATGCGTCGTCGGAAACATGGGATCGGATCTGCGTTTCGACTATTCGGTGCTTGGCGACAGCGTCAACCTAGCGTCGCGGCTTGAAGGACAATCAAAATCTTACGGCGTACCTATCATCGCCGGATCGAAAACGGCGCTCGCCGCCAAGGAAAAGTTTGCAATTCTCGAACTCGATTTCATCACCGTGAAAGGAAAAAAAGAACCAGAAGTGATTTACGCCATCGCCGGACGTGAGGATTTGGCGAAGTCTGGCGAATTTCAGCGGCTGCGAAATCTCTGCATCGAGATGCTTTCGTGCTACCGGAATCGCGATTGGGACGGCGCAATGTCGGCGATCGGACGGGCGCGTATCGCAGATGAGAAAAAGTCGTTTTCCGCACTCTACGATTTGTACGCAGAACGCATCGCAACATTTCGCGCCAGCCCGCCTCCCGATGGCTGGGATGGCGTATTTGCGCTGACCACCAAGTAAATGGGGCCAAATGCCGCCGTGACGCGCGGCTTTTGAATCTGGCAAGCCCTTTTTTGTTGAAACGAGAATTGTCCGAGTTGGTATCCGCGCGCGGCCCATGCAATTCTTGCATCCAATTGCTGAGCGAATTTGATGCCGAACCATTCGATAACAGTACGGATCTGGGGCGCCCGCGGAAGCATTCCATGCCCCGGTCCGGACACCGTTCGCTACGGCGGCAACACCTCGTGCGTCGAAATCACCTGCGGCACCCATACGCTCGTGTTCGACGCAGGGTCGGGGATGCGCGTTCTCGGCAATCAGATGATGCGCGATAAGAGAACAGCCGACATTGATCTGTTTCTGAGTCATTGTCACATCGACCATCTGATCGGTCGTCCGTTCTTCGCGCCGGCTTTCGAGAAGGGCAGCCGCTTGCGCCTGTGGGCCGGCAACGTCCAGCCCGCCGGCGGGATCAAGGAAGCGATCCACAAGATGATGAGTTATCCGTTGTTTCCGATAGAGATTGAAATGGCGCAGGCCGAGATTGAATTCACGGACTTCGAGCCGGGAGATACTTTGACTCCGCAAACGGGAATTGTCATTCGTACCGCCGATCTTCAACATCCCGGCGGCGCCGTCGGCTACCGCATCGAGCACGCCGGAAAGGCCATCGCCTACGTCACCGACACCGAAATGACGGATCGCGCGTTCGATCCGGCGATGCTGGCGCTTGCGAAAAATGCGGACGTTCTGATTATCGATTCAACCTACACGGACAATGAATTGAAGGACCATGTCGGTTGGGGCCATTCGAGCTGGCAGCAGACGGTGAAATTTGCCGATGCCGCCGAAGTCGCAAAACTTTGTCTTTATCACCACGATCCTGAGCACGACGATGCGGCGATGGATCGGATTGCAGCAGCAGCGGCAAAGATGCGCCACGGCACCATTGTCGCGCACGAAGGGTTGACGATTGAAATCTGAGACGCTCTAGCGATTGGGCGTCCCGGCGTTCTCGGCTGCGCGGCGGCGAGCTTCAGCATCGATGGCTTGCGCAAGGTCCGGGTGCCGCGCCATCAGCGCGCGAAAGTCCACCAGATCGAGCACGAGCAAAGTTGTTGAACGCGTGGTTACGACATTCGCGGTCCTGACGTTGTTGCCCAGCAATGCCAGTTCGCCAAAAAATGCGCCGACGCCGAGCGGTACGCGTTTGCCCGGCAGTTCGACCTCAACCTCGCCGTCGGCAATGAAATACATACAGTCGCCGGCCTGTCCGCGGCGGATCACGGTGGATCGGCCCCGCAGATCGATCCGCCGCAGCATGTTGGTCACATCGGCAAGCGCCGCCGGTCCAAGGGTCGCGAAGAACGGCACCTTGCCAAGCGATTCCCAAGTCTGAATAAAATTGTGCCGGCGGTTTTCGGCGGCAAATCCCGTCGCAAGAATACCTGTCAAAATCCCGAAGACGGCGAGACCGCAGATCATTAACGTCGCAGCCACGATACGACCGGGAAGGGTGATCGGGACAACATCGCCGTAACCGGTCGTCGTTAGGGTGACGACGGCCCACCACAGCGAGGCGGGCAAGCTGCTGAATCCGGCAGGTTGTGCGTCGCGCTCGAACAAAAACGCGAGTGCTGCCGCCATGAAAAGCACAATCAGGAAGAGGACAAAAACGCTCGAAAGCGGTCCGGCTTCCCGCACGATCACGCGCCGAAGCTGGCGGGCACCAGGAATTTGCAGCACAGGCTTCAGGAGCCAGAACACGCCTGCGAGGGAAGCCGATGGCAGTCCAGCGCCGCACACAAATGCAATCGGAACGCCGGTGGCGCCAACGATATCGATCAATCCCTTCAGCGAAAACACATAGGCGGCCGTCCTCCCCGTTCGCGCTGCATTCGCAAGTCCGGCAAATAACTCCCACACAAAAACGGCGACTGCGCACCACAGCAGCCAAGCCACCCATTTATGATGATAAGAGGCAGCATTCGTCGTGAGGATGAGGATCGCCGTCACTCCCACGGCAACCGCCGCATAGGTGACGGCGGTCGGCTCGCCGGTCAGCGCGGCGACAGCGAATTCAGATTTTGATGATTTTACTGATCGCTTGAACATTTGCCGGCCACACGCACGAAGGATGAATACGACCGAGGCCAAAGCCGCAGTAAGCATTCCTCATGCAAATTGCCTTTCGTCCTGACATCCGTCAACGACCCGGCGACGGTGTTTGAGCGATGCAATGGAGCTTTTCGGGATGGGTAGTCGAAAGCTCGCCAATGCAATAATCTACAACGGATACCGATACGATCAGGCGATATTTGGCTGCGCGATGTGGCCGGCAAGCAGGGGGAATTCGATGAGCCGAGCTGGGAAATTTCTTGCGGTGACTGCCTTTTTTGTCTCCGCAACCGTCACATGCGCCAGCGCGGCCGACGATTTCAAGCTGAGCAACAATCAAAGGATTTCGTGCAGCCGCGGGCTGAACGCCGGCAAGCTACAGAATATCAATTGCAAGTCCTATGCATTCATCGTCAACACACGCACCTCCGAACTCTACCGCTGTCAGGTCAGCGTGGGCGTGACGCGCGATAACAAGGATGTTCTTAAAGTCGACACTGACGGAAGCTGCGCGCTTAAGGCGCGCCCATTTCCGGAAAACTCCAGCTATTCGTTCGACGCAACGGAAACGGAGCCGCCGAATACGAACTCGTTCTTCGGCTCCGGCGGCACGGCATTTTGGGTCAGCGACAATACAGCACTGAAGGCGAAAGGCTGCGTGCTGCTCAATGTCGGAGTCGGCCCCGACGTTTTGCGCTGTGTCGATATGACGTTCGGCAACTAACGCTCCGGAGCGATCCGGTCGCGCTATTTCCGTATCAAGTAGATCGTCAGCGCGGCCAGCGCGACAACCAGCGCGATCGCGGTTGCCCAGGTGCTCAGCCGCACGTCACTGAAGAACTCGCGCTTCGCCTCGTTCCTGGCAATCTTCAGGTCGCGATCGTGATTCTCTTGTTGCTGACTATCCACTTCGGCTTTTCCTGATCTCTGCCGTCCGCTGACGCACCATCCAGCGATCAGCTGTCCGGATCGCCCAAACCAGAAGTGTACCCAATAAAAATATCAATCCGCAAAGGGCAAAGGAAAGGTCTGCGGCAGTCATTGAGAGATCCATCACGAATTCCCTCCGGGTTCACCACCAGACGGCGCGATGCTACGCCCGAATGACGCGAGAAGGCGAGCGCAAGGTTGTTCGGCAATGCCGATTGGGCTAACGATCCGCTGGCTGACGCGCAAAAGCGGAGTGTTTTCAATGACGCGCCAATTCTGGCTGCGGTACGGGCCCTGGCTGGCATTGCTGGTTGCAGCCGTGTCGTACTACCCCCGTTTTGCAAAGCCCGGCGGCATTGCCCTTTATTCACACGCCGGAAGCTGCCTGTGGCAACAGCAGCCGTTGCAGCAATGCGTGCTAGAATTTACCTATCCGCCGACATTCGCCTTCGTCATGATTCCCTTCATCGCGCTGTCGGCAACTGCGCAAACCATTATCTGGTACATCGTCACGCTGGGCTGCACGGTTCTGTGCTGCATGCTGTCCGAGAAGATTGCGCTGCGAATGATCCCCGGACCTTGGTCGACCCGTGAGGTGACGTGGCTCCGTATCGTCGGAGTGTTTCTCAGCCTCAAATTCATTCTCGCGGTTTACGAGAACCAGGCTTACGACCTTTTGATTCTGCCGTTCATCCTTCTTGGAACGCTGGCCCTCGTCGACA
>JAFKKP010000292.1 GCA_017305515.1 Hyphomicrobiales bacterium | reverse complement strand
AGGCGCGAAGCTGATTGCTGTCGACAAGACCGACGGCGTTAAGGAAACGGCTGAGCAGGTTAAGAAGGCGGGTGGTACCGTCGAGGCCGTGATGGCGGACGCGGGCACCGAGAGCGACGTGAAATCGTTTATCGCGAAAGCGATTTCATCCTACGGCAAGCTCGACGCGATCTGGGCCAACGCCGGCATCAGCGGCGGACTCGTGCCTATCGCGGAACAAACGCCCGCGCACTGGATGGAAATCCTGCGCGTCAATCTGATCGGGCCGTTTCTCGCGATCAAACATTCCATCCCGCACATGGTGAAGCAGGGCTACGGCGCAATTGTCTGCACGGCCTCGGTCGCCGGTCTGAAATCCGGCGCGAGCGGTCATCCGTATGCATCCAGCAAAGCTGGCGTCATCAGTCTGGTGCAGACGACTGCGTATTCTCTGTCGGGCACTGGAGTGCGTATCAACGCGGTGTGCCCGGGCCTGATCGAAACCGGCATGACCAAGCCGATCTTCGACGGTGCGAAGGAGCGCGGCACCGAGGGCAAAATCGGTCAGCTCAATCCATTGAAGCGCGCGGGCCAGCCGCATGAATTGGCGGCGATGGGATTGTTTCTTGCGAGCGACGAAAGCTCATACGTCAACGGACAGGCTTTCCCGGTCGATGGCGGCCTGACGGCGTCGATGCCTTACGCCGGCAAACCGATCTGAGTTCATGTCGCAGGCGCCCGCCAAACCTTTCCTCGCTCAACATGCCGTTCCCGCGGGCGTGGTATCGACGCGCTGGTGGTGGGTGCGTCACGCGCCTGTGCGTTCGGATGGCGGCAATATCTACGGACAAGCCGATATTGATTGCGATTGCAGCGACCGTCATGTGTTCGACGGCGTCGCGAAGGTTCTGCCGAAGAATGCGGTCTGGTACGCAAGCGGTCTGCAACGCACCCATCAGACCGCGAGCGCGATCTGGCAAGCCGGTTTGCCTGCGCCTGCAGATCTCATCAAGGACAAGGCGTTCGACGAACAGCATATGGGTGAGTGGCAAGGCCTCAACCGCGCAAAATTCTTTGCGAGTCTTCCAGTCGAGATCGGAAGCTATTGGTTCGCGCCGGCCAACGTGCGCGCGCCGGGCGGCGAGAGTTTCAACGATTTGTGCGAACGCGTGAGTGCTGCGGTAGAGCGCATAAGTGTGGAGCATGCGGGCAAGGATATTGTGGCGGTGGCCCACGGCGGCACGATCAAGGCCGCCATCGCACATGCGCTCAAGCTCGAACCGTGGAGCGGGCTGGCGTTTACAATCGACAATTGCTCGATCACGCGGCTCGATCATCTCGCGGCGGGCGATCATATCGGCTGGCGCGTGCCGATGATCAATCAGCAACCGTGGATCGCCGGTCCGTCGCATGCGGCG
The DNA here is from genome assembly GCA_017305515.1 of Hyphomicrobiales bacterium. Lineage (GTDB taxonomy): Bacteria > Pseudomonadota > Alphaproteobacteria > Rhizobiales > Xanthobacteraceae > Afipia. The sequence goes on along the minus strand of JAFKKP010000292.1, from coordinate 7,031 downwards.
ATGCATCAGCCTGCTGGACCGGAAACAAAACTGGCGTAGGGAGAGAGACATGACCTTGTTCGACATGACCGGCAAGAGCGCGGTGATTACAGGCTCCACCAAGGGTATTGGCCGCGCCATCGCGGAGCGCATGGTCGAGCACGGCGCAAAGGTCGTGATCTCGTCGCGCAAGCAGGACGCGTGCGATCAGGTAGCCAAGGAGATCAACGACAAATACGGCAAGGGCAAAGCGATTGCCGTCGCAGCCAACATCTCGTCGAAGGAAAATCTCCAGAACCTCGTGGACGAAGCCAACACGGCGTTCGGCCAGATCGATGTGCTGGTCTGCAACGCTGCATCGAATCCGTATTACGGTCCGCTGGCGGGCATTTCGGACGATCAGTTCAACAAGATTCTGTCGAACAACATCGTCGCCAACAACTGGCTCATCAGCATGGTCGTGCCGCAGATGATGAAGCGCAAGGATGGCTCGATCATCATCGTCTCATCCATCGGCGGTTTGAAGGGCTCGACAATTCTCGGCGCCTACGCGATCTCGAAAGCCGCCGACATGCAACTCGCGCGCAATCTCGCTTGCGAATACGGCCCGCATAACGTGCGTGTGAATTGCATCGCGCCCGGCCTCATCAAGACCGATTTTGCCAAGGCGCTGTGGGACAACCCCGACAATCTGAAGGCGTCGACATCGCGCTCGCCGCTGCTGCGCATCGGCATTCCCGATGAAATTGCGGGCGCAGCTGTATTCCTCGGCTCGGCGGCCGGCAACTTCATGACCGGTCAATCGATGGTGATCGACGGTGGCGCGACGATCAGCTAGGCCGCGTCACTCAACTGCCGCGTAAACGAGGCTGCGCACCAGCGTGCGGAAATATTCGCGCTGGCCCGGTCCCTGCGACAGGAAGATAGCAAACAGGTCTTCCTTCGGATCGATCCAGAAGAACGTTCCGGCCATGCCGCTCCAGAAAAATTGCCCGACGGAGCCCGCGAACGGCGCCATGCCTTCATGCGTGCGAACCGCGAAGCCGAGGCCGAACGAATGGCCGGGCGGAAGCAGATGAGATGCGTGCGTGACATGCGGGCCGAGATGATCGGATGCCATGAAGTGCAGCGTCTTGTGACCGATCACGCGGTTGCCGTCGAGGATGCCGCCATTGAGCAGCATCTGGCAAAACCGGGCGTAATCCATCGCTGTCGAAACGAGGCCGCCGCCGCCGGATTCCATTTTCGGAATCTCAAGCTGATCGAACAGTTCGACCTTGTCGCCGCTCCACGGGTCTTTTGCGAATGGTTGCGCGAGGCGCGGCTTGTTTTCCGTCGCAGTATGAAAGCCGGTATCGTTCATTTGCAGCGGCTCGAGAATATGCTCGCGCAGATAGTTGCCGAGCGTCTTGCCGGTGATCACTTCAATCACGCGGCCGAGAATGTCGATCGAGCGGCTGTAATTCCACTGCGTGCCGGGCTGGCACATCAGTGGCATGGACGCGATCAGCTTGGCATGTTCTTCGTTGGTGATGTCGCGGCGGTCGGTCTTCGCACGCGCATACATCCGCTGCACCATCCCTAACCCCGTGATCTCATATGAGATGCCGGAGGTATGGCGCAGCAAATCCTGAATGGTGATTGGCCGAACGGGCAATTCAAATGCAAGTTGACCGTTGCGCTCGACGCCGACTTTCTGGTCGCGGAATTCGGGGATGTAGCGATAGAGCGGATCGTTGAGCAGCAAGTAGCCGTCTTCGGCCAATTGCATGATGCCAAGCGACACCATCGGTTTGGTCATCGAATAAATGCGGAAAATACTCTCGCGCGACATCGGCGCGCTTTCGGCTGGATTCTGTTTGCCCTGCGCCTCGAACCAGCCGATCTGCCCGCGACGCGCAATCATCGACACCACGCCGGGCGTCGTGCCCTTGTCGATTTCGCGCTGAAATGAATCCCGTATCTTCTGAAGGCGAACCGGTGACAGCCCGATCGACTCAGGTTTTGCGGAGGGAAGGGCGGGCGTGGCTTTCGCTGCGCTCGGGTTCGCGTGGACGTTCATGGTTTCCTCGGTTTTCTTATGTTGCGGGCAGCCCCGCATCCGGTCACAGAAAGATTGGATCAAAAACCGGATAAGCGGAAGCCTCAATTAGCGAGCGCATTGCCTTCCCGGATCGAGCAACTCGCGGCACCCGGTTGCATGGACAGAATATGATATTCGGCACCGTCGAAGCCGATCATCGTCGCATTGCTATCGACCTTGCCGATGGTCACTGTCGTCGAGCAACTGGCGAAGGATCCGTCGAATGTTGTCAGAAGCCGCCGCGCGATCCCGATGTTCTGTCGGATCATGGTCAGCGTGTTGCCGTTAAATTGAATGCCGCCCGAAGACGTTTCTGGTCCAGCTTCTCTCTTATTGCCGAAACGCCCCGCGGTGCTCGTGACGCGAAGAAAGGGCCGTCCTGCGCTGCTGACATAGACAGTCGCTTGAAACTGGCCGACCGGATTTGTGTTCTGTCCGTCGGAAATCCGCTTGTAAGTCCCGGACTCGCCCCATGTGATGACGATGGTTTTGTTGTGGAGTTGTTGAGGCGCGGCAGCGTGCGACGGTGACGGCGCAAATGCCATGAGGAACGCAGCGCCGGCTATCGTCTTGATGACCGTTTCGTGTGCCTGACCGCGCATCGCCATCTGACTGTCCTTTCAAATCTCAATTGCAAATTTCTTCGGTACCGCTTGCGCTCGCCCGGCATCCCTTGTTGACCTGCCGGCATCCCTGAATTTCAAAGCTGCAAATTGTCTGCATGCCACCTGTAGCAGGTTTTGCGGCAGCCTTCGGTGCTTTCTGGGCGTCTTCACGCTTAGGTGTATCGTCTCGCTTGGCGACTGGCGGCGCCGGCTTCTTCACCTCGATCTTCTCACAGGTGTTGTCGTTGCCGACTTCATAGCCCGCCTTGCAAACGATTTTGCTGCAGCGGTCGCCGTCGGCCTTGTAGCCGCGCTCGCAGATCAGCGGGCAGATGCGGCCCTGCTTGCTCTTGACGGCATCGAGCGAGTCGACGCTGGCCACTTTGACATCCAGCTTCATGCCCGCGTTTTTGTTGAACAGCTCCATCGCCTTTTGCGCGGCTGGATTCCAGCTGTCGCTTATCGCGCCCGTGTTACAGCCGACACGGCGTAGTTCGGTCAGCAACAGCTTCGGAATTTCACCGACGGCAATCGGAGCGTCTGTCTTCGGCGGCTGGGCGGCCTGATCCGGCGGAGTGAGTGCCGCGACGGGGCCGACGGGCTTCTGATCCTTGGCCTTTGCTTCTTCCACGGCCTTCGCTTGCGCCTCGGCCTTTGCGCGCTCGGCCTCCGCGACCTTGGCTTCCTCGGCTTTCTTCGCAAGCTCGGCTGCGACGCGGGCCTGCTCTGCGGCCTTTGCATCGGCTGCCGCCTTGGCCTGCGCAGCCGCCTTCGCGCCTTCGACGGCAAGACGGGTTTGCTCCTCTTGCGCAGCCTTGGCCTTTTCGGTGGCCGCAAGACGCGCTGCTTCGGCGGCAAGCTTGTCGCGCTGGGCCTTGGCCAGTTCGGTGTAGAGACCGGTCGGGTAGGTCGTGATGAAATAGTCCCACACCGCCTTCGTTCCGACGCGTTCGGCAAGTTCGTAATCGCGCCGCGCGGCGGCATTCTGATCCGACGATGCTGACGATGCGGCAGGCGCGGGCGTGACTGCGGGCACCAGCGTGACGTCGTTGCCGCCGAGCGAGCCATAGACGAAAGGCTCCTGCCTGTTGTTGGTGACTTTCAGAACGTCGTCGCGCACGAAACCGAAGGCCTTGCGCAGATCGAGCCCCGGACGCGGCAAGTACTTGACGAGCGCGGCCGTGAATGGGCTGTTCTTGTCGCCGTCGGATGCGGTTGAACCCGCTTTCGCCGCAAACGCAATCAGCGTGTTGGGGCTGGTCGGTTCGACCTTGGCCAGACCGCGTGTGACGGCACGGCCGCCGATCGTGCGCTTCATGGTCTTGTTGAATGGATTGTCGCGGCAAGCATCGAGGATCGCGAGGCGCAACTGCTTTGCCGGCTCCATCACGGTCAGAATACGGTCAAGCGGGATCGCTTCGTCGAACGCATCGATGTCACGCTCCAGCGATGCATCGACCGGGATCAGATAGTTGACGCCGTCGATCTCGATGCCGTGGCCCGCATAGTAAACGACGGCAACATCGGCATCGCGGGCGGTGTCCGAGAAATCGCGAAGCGCGCGCCGCATCTCATTGGCCTTCAAGTCGCGCCGCGAGTCGACCACGTCGAAGCCTGCGCTCTTGAGCGTTGCCGTCATTGCGGCGGCGTCGTTCGTCGGATTAGGTAGCGCCGTGACGTTCTGGTAGGCGGAGTTACCGATAATCAGCGCGACGCGTTTATCGGCAAATGCCGGCGCACAGCTGATCGCGAGTGCCGCAATTCCAAAAATTGCAGTTTGAATGCGCATTGCAATGCCCCCGTGAATGCGAAATCAAATCCAGCAAGAATTCCGGTATTGAACGAGCAAGCCGCTCAAGTTGCCGATGCCCCTCGGATGTATGGAATGCGTAAGGGGCTAACGGAGGAAATTTTCTATCCCAGTCAGTTGCACACCTGCACACCGCCGTTCATGACGCCGCCCGGCGTGGTTGTGTCGTTCACGATGTGGCATCCCCGCGCCACCGGACGGCACACGCCGCCCGGACAAAAGAGTTGCCCGGAAGGCGCTGCCTGCGCGGCGCGCGGCGGCGGTCCGTCGTCGCGGAAGCCGGGCCGTGCCGCGACAGGCGGCGGCGTGTATTTCGGCGGTGGCGGTTTGCGCACGACGATGCGCTCGCACGTATTGTCGTCGCCGACTTCATAACCGTCCTTACAGGTGATCTTGACGCAGTTGTCGCCGTCGACCTGGTAGCCGTGCTTGCAGACGAGGGGGCAGATGCGTCCCGTCCGTCCCTTGATGACTTCAAGCGCGTCGATGCTTGCAATCTTTACGTCAAACCGCGTGCCGGCGTATCTGTTGAACAGATCGAGCGACCGCTGTGCGCCGCTATTCCAGGTCGGAACGGGATCGTCCGCATAGCACCCGACGCGCCGCAGTTCGGTGAGAAGCTGCCGTGGCAGATTGTCGTCCACGGGCGGCTGCGCGGCGGTGCGCGGCGCCGAGCCACCTTGCGGCTCAAGCACTGCGAGCTTCTTGCTCTGCGCGCGCGCAAGGTCGCTGTAATAACTGTCGGGATATTTCGCGAGGAAATAATCCCACGCGTCCTTGGTGCCGACCTGCAACGCAAGCTCATAGTCGCGTCGAATGCGATCCGTCGCATCGACGGGCGCGAATTGCTGGACGGGTGCGGCGGAATTAGGCGGTGCCGCCGCAACAACCGGTCCCGGCACAAGCGCGACATCGTTGCCGCCGAGTGAGCCGTAAATAAATGGCTCCTGCTGATTGCCGGTGACTTTCAGAACGTCATCGCGAACGAAGCCGAACGATTTGCGCAGATCCATGCCGGGCGTTGCGATGTGAGCGGCGAGTGCCATCGCAAACGGGCTGTTCTTGCCGTCGCCATCCGCCGCTGTGGAGCCTGCTTTCGCCGCGAACGCGATCATGGTGTTTGGGTTCGCCGGCTCGACCTTGGCGAGGCCGCGCGTGCCGATGGCGCGCGTACTGATAGATCGCTTCATCGTTTTACCGAAGGGATTATCGCGGCAGGCATCGAGGATTACGAGACGCAGCTGCTTGGCCGGCTCCATCGCCACGAGCACGCGATCCAGCGGATAGGTCTCGTCGTAGACGTCGGTATCTCGCTCCAGAACGGCATCCACCGGAATCAGGAAATTCGTGCCGTCGACTTCGATGCCGTGTCCCGCATAATAGACGACGGCGATGTCGGCATCGCGTGCCTGATCGGCGAAATCGCGCAATGCCTTGCGCATCGTATCCTTGGTCACGTCGGCGCGCAGCACGACGGAATCGAAGCCGGATGCTTTCAGCGTCGATGCGATCATCGCCGCGTCATTCGCCGGATTGGTGAGCTTGGGAACGTTCTGGTAGCCCGAATTGCCGATCACCAGCGCGACCCGCTTATCGGCCGTCGCACTTGTCGCCATCAGCGCAGAAAACAGCGCGGTCAGTAAAATGTGACGGATGCGCAACGTGCGAGCCTCCCAAAGAAGCCGACAATTTGAAATGTGCGGCCAAGAATACCCCTTGGCGGTGCTTTCTCAAGGGCGGATGCCATTATGAGACGCATTCAGCGCCTGACAGGTTCGATTGCAGGGGTGAATTAAAACCTACGTTCCGGTGTTTGGCACCGTGATCCGGCTCAGTAGGAGACCTTCTCTATGGTTGTATCTCGCGCGGCTCGAATTGCGGTGTGACCAGTCTGATCCGGCAGACGATGCCCGCCGGCAGATAGTCGGTGTTGAAACTGCCGTTCATCTGCTGCGCGAGACTAGCGATCATGCGTGAGCCAAACCCTTCCTGCTGCGGGGGCTGCACGGCAGGGCCGTCGCTTTCGGTCCAGGTCAGATCGATTGCAACTCCGCGCGGATCGGGCTCGACGGTCCAGCCGATCGCGACGCGGCCGTCGGCATTGGAGAGGGCGCCGTACTTGAGTGCGTTGGTGCAAAGCTCATGCAGAATCATGGCCACCGGCACCGCCGCTGTCGGCGGCAAATCGACCGGCGGCCCTGAAATCGAAAAGCGATGCCCGCGTTCTTCTTTCAGCGGTGCCATCGCCGCCTCGGCGACTTCGGAAAGGTCGGCGTGCTGCCAGTTCTTCTGCGTCAGAAGATCGTGCCCGCGCACCAGCGCCTGCAATCGGTCCTGAAACTGGCGCAGCGCCTCCGGTCCTTGGCTCTGGCGGAAGCTCATGCCGGCGATGGACTGAACGGTGGCCAGCGTGTTCTTGACGCGATGCGCCAGCTCGTGAACCAGAATTTCGCGCCGCTCCTCGGCGGTGGCGCGCTGCTCTTCGCGAAGCGCGTTCTCGTCCATCAGCCGGTCGAACGTATAGCCGAGCACGCCGATCTCGTCCTCGCGGCCG
>JAFKKP010000291.1 GCA_017305515.1 Hyphomicrobiales bacterium | reverse complement strand
CCCCACCCCTGACCTCTCCCCACAAGGGGGAGAAGAACACGAATGGATCGAGTTACGACAAACAACAACGTCATCCACCTTTCGCGAGCGAAGCGAACGTCTTGCCTTCGTCGGCGAGTTTCTTGAGCAGCGGCGTCGGCTCGAGCGACGGATCGTTGGTCTGCTTGGCGTAAACCGACAGGCGATCCGCGATTTTCTTCAATCCGACGGTGTCGGCGTAGAACATCGGGCCGCCGCGATAGATCGGCCAGCCGTAACCATAGAGCCAGACCACATCGATGTCGCTCGGGCGCTGCGCGATCTTCTCTTCGAGAATCCGCGCGCCCTCGTTAATCATCGGATACATCAGGCGCTCGAAGATTTCGTCGTCGCTGATCTGGCGGCGCTTGAGGCCCATCTTCGTCGTGGTTTCCTCGATCAGCTTTTCGATGTCCGGATCCGGCAGCGGCGCGCGCGAACCGGCTTCGTATTTGTAATAGCCTTTGCCCGTCTTCTGGCCGAAGCGTCCGGCTTCGCAAATCGCATCCGCAATTTCCGACTTGATGCCGCGGTCCTTGCGCGAACGCCAGCCGATGTCCAAGCCTGCAAGGTCGCCCATCGCGAACGGGCCCATCGGCATGCCGAATTTCGTGAGCACCGCATCGACCTGCTGCGGCAACGCGCCCTCGAACAGGAATTTCTCGGCCTGCTTGCCGCGAGCCGCCAGCATGCGGTTGCCGACGAAGCCGTCGCAGACGCCGACGACCACCGGCACTTTCGCTATTTTCTTGGCGATATTCACCGCCGTCACCAGCGCGTCCGGCGCGGTCTTCTCGCCGCGCACGATCTCGCACAGCTTCATCACGTTGGCCGGCGAGAAGAAGTGCATGCCGAGCACGTCCTGCGGACGCTGCGTCATTTTCGCAATTTCATTGATGTTCAGATAAGAGGTGTTGGTGGCCAGCACCGCGCCCTTCTTGGCGTGCTTGTCGATCTGGCCGAACACTTCCTTCTTCACCGCCATCGTCTCGAACACGGCCTCGATGATGAGGTCGGCGTCCTTGACGTTTTCTATCCCGACCACGCCCTTGATGAGGCCCATGCGCTTGGCAGGCGCGTCCGCCGGAATGCCGCCGCGCGCGGCGGTGGCATCGTAATTCTTCTGCATGACGCCGAGGCCGCGCTTGAGCGGTTCTTCGCCGGTCTCGATCAGCGTCACCGGAATCCCGGCGTTCGCAAACGACATCGCGATGCCGCCGCCCATTGTGCCGGCGCCGATGATCGCGACGCTCTTGACGTCACGGCCCTTGGTGCCGTCCGGCACGCCCGCGATCTTGGCGGCTTCACGCTCGGCGAAGAAGGCGTAACGCTGCGCTTTCGACTGTTCGCCCGTCATCAGCTTCATGAACAGTTCGCGCTCGCTCTTGAGCGCCTGATCGAACGGCTGATCGAGCGAATGACTGACCGCCTCGGCGGCGGCGAGCGGCGCTTCGAGGCCGCGGTTCTTCTTGTTGGCGGCAGCGGCGGCGTTGGTGAAGATCGACTTGTCGGCCTTGGCGGCGGCGAGCTTGGAATCGTCGTCGCGCAGTTTGCGCAGCGGCTTCTTCTCGGCGATCACCTTCCTGGCAAACGCTTCCGCGCCAGACGCAAGATTATCCACGATCTCGTCGATGGCACCGGCCTTCATGGCTTCAGGCGCGCCGACGAAGTCGCCGGTCACGATCATCTTGACCGCCATTTCAGGACCGACCGCGCGCGGCAGGCGCTGCGTGCCGCCGGCACCCGGCAGCAATCCGAGCTTCACTTCGGGAAGACCGACCTTCGCGTCTTTGGTCGCGACACGGTAATGGCAGCCGAGCGCAAGCTCGAAACCGCCGCCCAAGGCCGTGCCGTGAATGGCCGCGATCACCGGCTTCGGAGAATTCTCGATGGTGTCGATGACATCGTGCAGCGAGGGCGACTGCGGCGGCTTGCCGAACTCGGTGATGTCGGCGCCGGCGATAAATGTCCGCCCCGCGCACATGATGACGATGGCTTTGGCGTCCGGATCCGCGATGGCGCTTTTCACGCCATCGGTAATGCCCTTACGCACTGCAACACTGAGCGCGTTAACCGGCGGACTGTCGACCGTGACGATAGCGACCGCGTCATGACGTTCCACCTTTACAACCTGGCTCACGCAACTCTCCCTTAAAACGCTATTTTCGTTGATTTCGCAGAGCGGAATTCAATTCCACATCTTGACAAGGAGGCTTATTTTGAAGCACGTCGCTTGTCAACGAAGACCACCCATGCGGAGAGACCACCGGCAGCGATGAAACGGCCAGCGAAAAAACCCGCGACTGATCGCAGTTTCGTCGTCGCGCTGTCGCGGGGGCTGGATGTGCTGCGGGCGTTCCGTCCCAATGACGGATTGCTCGGCAATCAGGAGCTTGCCGCACGCACCAATCTGCCGAAGCCAACGATTTCACGTCTGACCTACACGCTTACAAAGCTCGGTTATCTTACACAGGTTCCAAGGTTCGAGAAGTATCAGCTTGCGCCTGCCGCGATGGCGCTTGGCTATGCCGCGCTCGCGAACATGGGCGTGCGCCATCTCTCCGATCCGTTTCGCGATCAACTGATGCGCGAGACCGGCGGCGCGGTTGCCATCGGCGCGCGCGACCGCCTCAACATGATCTATTTCGGACAGAGCCGCAGCGAATTGACGGTCGGCGTTCTGCTCGACGTCGGCTCGCGCGTGCCGATTGCGACGACTGCGATGGGCCGCGCCTATATCTGGGCGCTGCCGCCGGACGAGCGCGAAAAACTTCTGCACGACATCAAGGATCATGCCGGCCCGACACGATGGCCGAAAGTGCGCGAAGGAATCGAGCGCGCGGGCGAGACGGTCGCCAAACACGGTTTCGCGATGTCGACGGGCGAATGGCACGACGACATTCACGCCGTCGGCGCCGCGTTGCAATTGAACGACGGCACCGGACCGTTCGCTTTGAATTGCGGCGCACCTGCGTTCAAGTTCACCGAAGATCGTCTGAAAAACGACATCGGTCCGCGTCTCGTCTCGATGGTAAGGAACATCGAGGCTGCGCTGAATGGAAGCATGTCACGCAGATCGCAAATCAAAGAAAATGCCGACGGCAAAAAAAATAAATCACCTGGAGGGAAAGTTGCGCGCGTTGTTGAGGGGATCAGGTAGCAATCGTCGATCGCAAATTCGTCTGACCGGCTTTGTGAGGGTCCAATGAGCTGGATCATCGCACTGGCAATCGGGGCGACTTTTGCGATTGTGTCCGGCCAGATGGCGCGGGCCAGAAACCGCAATGTCGCGCTGTGGACGGTCTTGGGATTCGTCACCGGCTTTCTTGCGATCATCGTTCTCGCGGTGCTCGGCAAGGCTGAGACTCATGTCGCGGCCGCGTCAGCCGACAATCGCACGCAAAGCGAATACGGGCGAGACGGCATTCTTTCGGTGCGCGACGTCAGCGTCGTGTTCGGCGGCATCGTCGCGCTGAACGGCGTTTCGTTCGACATGAAGAAGGGCCAGATTCTCGGATTGATCGGCCCGAACGGCGCCGGCAAGACCACACTGTTCAATTGCCTGAGCCGGCTCTATCAGCCCAGCAAGGGCGAAATCCTGATGGAAGGACGCAGCATCCTCACCCGTCAGCCGTCGCAGATTGCAGAAACCGGCATCGGCCGCACCTTCCAGAACGTCGCGCTGTTTCCGCGCCTGAGCGTTCGCGACAACATCCGCATCGGCGGTCACTGCCGCACCAACAGCGATTTTGTCAGCGATTCGCTGAAACTACCGTGGGTCCGGCGCGAGGAGCGTCAGCTCAACGAGAAGGTCGATGAAATTCTGAGCTATCTCGATCTGCATAATGTTGCAGACCGCGAAGTCGCAGGCCTTCCGTTCGGCACACAGAAGCGCGTCGAACTCGGACGCGCGCTCGCAGCCGAGCCGAAGATCCTGCTGCTCGATGAACCGGCGGGCGGCCTCAACCACGAGGAAGTCTACGTGCTCGGCGACCTGATCTGCCGCATCCGCGACGAACGGAACATCACGGTACTTCTGGTCGAGCACCACATGGGTCTGGTGATGAAAATCGCCGATCATGTCGTCGCACTCAACTTCGGAAAAAAGCTCGCCGAAGGCACGCCCGCCGCCGTGCAGTCTGACCCGGACGTCATCAAGGCCTATCTGGGAGACAAGCACTCATGACCGCGATGCTCACTATCAACGACCTTCGCGCCTATTACGGTCAGGTCCAGGCGCTCCACGGTCTCAGCCTCTCGCTCAACGAAGGCAGCGTCACCACGCTGCTCGGCGCCAACGGCGCGGGCAAGACCACGACGCTGCGTGCGATCTGCAACATGATGCGCTCGACCGGCAATATCGCATTCGAGGGCAAGCCGCTCGCGGGCAAGACCACCGAGAACATCGTGCGCCTCGGCATCGCGCATGTGCCGCAGGGACGCGGCACCTTCACCAACATGACGGTGGAGGAAAATCTTCAGCTTGGCGCGATTTCGCGTAGCGACAAGAAAAATATTCAAGGCGACATCGCCCGCATGTATGCGCATTTCCCCGTTCTGGAGAAGCGTCACACCCAGCAGGCGGGCACGCTGTCGGGCGGCGAGCAGCAGATGCTCGCGGTCGCACGCGCCTTGATGCTGCGTCCGCGCCTGATGCTGCTCGATGAACCTTCGTTCGGTCTGGCGCCGCTCGTCGTGCGCGACCTGTTCGGAATTCTCGGCAAGATCAACCGCGAGGACAAAGTCACCATTCTTGTCGTCGAACAGAACGCGCAACTTGCGCTCGAACTCGCGCAGACCGCATTCGTGATCGAAACCGGACGCATCGTGATGTCGGGGAGCGCGAAGGACATCGCGAACAACGAAGACATCCGCAAATCCTATCTCGGATACTGAGAGGCAGCCATGGAGCTTTTCGTCAATCAAGTCCTGGCTGGCATCGCCACAGGCGCGATCTATGCGTGCATGGCGCTCGCGGTCGTCATGATCTATCAGGCCATCGATCACCTGAATTTCGCGCAGGGCGAAATGGCGATGTTCTCGACCTTCATCGCCTGGCAGCTGATCCAGCCGGACTTTCCGAACAAGATCGTCGAAACAGGACAGGGATTGCAGAAGGGCTATTCGATGCCCGGCGTGACGCAGACACTGAGCGGTCTGGGTCATTTGCTGGAATGGATCGGCATTATGGCCGGGTACATTCTTCCATTGCCTTTCTGGGGCGCATTCGTGGTGACACTGGTGCTGTCGTTCCTCGGCGGCATCGCCATCGAACGCTCACTGTTCAAGCCGCTGACCAACGCGCCGGTTCTAGTGCATGTCGCGGGCTTCATCGCGCTGTTCGCGATCCTCAACAGCGTCGCCGGCCTGACATGGGACTTCACCATCAAGCAGTTCCCGTCTCCATTCGGGTCGTCCGGTTTCCTCGGCAGCCAGCTGATCTCGACGCATCAGGCGGGAATGATCGGCGTAACCATCGGGCTTCTGCTCCTGCTCTTTGTCTTTTTCCGCTTCACGCGCGTCGGACTTGCGATGCGCGCGGCGGCCTCGCTTCCCGAATCCGCGCGTCTCGTCGGCATCAACACCAGCTGGATGATCGCGCTCGGCTGGGGCATGGCGGCGGCCATCGGCGCCATCGCCGGCATGCTGATTGCCCCCGTCGTATTCCTCGAACCCAACATGATGGGCGGAATTCTGCTTTATGGATTCGCCGCCGCCGTGCTCGGTGGGCTCACCAGCCCGTTCGGCGCGGTGCTCGGCGGATTCATGGTCGGCATCATCGAGAACCTCGTCGGCACCTACATTCCCGGCGTCGGCAACGAATTGAAACTGCCGATCGCGCTGGCTCTCATCGTTGGCGTCCTCGTCTTCAAACCATCCGGCCTGTTCGGCCGCGCAATCGTACAGCGGGTGTAACATGAGCGCAGTTCAGGACTCTGTTGTGAAAACTGCCGCAGCCCCGGTCCCGGCCAGGAAAGCGATGACGCTTGGCGCGGTCGCCACGCTCGCCGTATTCGCGGCGCTCGTCGTGGTGCCGCTGTTCGTCAAGAACTTCATCATCTTCCAGATGACGATGTGGCTGATCTACGGCATCGCCATTCTCGCGCTCAACATTCTCACCGGCGGCAGCGGACAGTTCTCGCTCGGCCAGAGCGCGTTCTACGCGGTCGGCGCCTACACCGCCGGCATCATGATGGAACTCATGGGCGTCAACTACGCGCTGACGCTGCCGGCCGCCGGCATTATCTGCTTCATCTTTGGATTCCTGTTCGGCTTACCCGCATTGCGTCTGAGCGGCGTCTATCTTGCGCTCGCGACCTTCGCGCTCGCCGTCGCGATGCCGCAGCTTTTGAAGCTCGGCGTGTTCGAGCACTGGACCGGCGGCGTGCAGGGTCTCGTGGTCACGAAGCCAAACCCGCCCTTCGACATCCCGGTTCCAAAGCTCACCGACGCCGGCGTGACGATCGGGAAAATGTCACAGGACATGTACCTCTATTACTTCACGCTTGTCGTCTCGACGGTAATCTACATTCTCGCGGTCAATCTCCTGCGTTCGCGCACGGGCCGCGCCTTGATGGCGATCCGCGACAACCAGATCGCAGCGGCGGCGATGGGCATCGACCTGCCGCTCTACAAGACGCTGGCGTTCGGCGTGACTGCGGGCTTCACCGGCATCGCCGGCGCGCTCGGCGCGATCGTCGTGCAGTTCGTCGCGCCCGACAGTTTCACCATTCAGCTGGCGATTGCGATTTTCGTCGGCATGGTGGTCGGCGGCGTCGGCTGGCTGCCCGGCTCGCTGGTCGGTTCCGCCTTTATCGTCTTCGTTCCCAACATCGCCGAAAGCATCTCGAAGGGGCTTTCCGGCGCGGTCTTCGGCGTCATTTTGTTCGCCGTCATCTTCCTTGTTCCTCACGGGGCAAGGCAAGTCGCGTACTACCTCGAACACGCGGTAAAAAAACTAAAATCCTAAGGAGAGAAAATGCTTTCTACCAAACTCAAGCTCAACGTAGCAGCGGTGTCGGCGCTCGTCGCACTCGCCGTGACGAGCGACAGCGCGCTCGCACAGAAAAAATACGATACCGGTGCGACCGATACCGAAATCAAGATCGGCAACATCATGCCTTACTCGGGCCCGGCTTCGGCCTATGGCGTGATCGGCAAGATCGAACAAGCCTACTTCAAGATGATCAACGATCAGGGCGGCGTGAACGGCCGCAAGATCAACTTCATCACCTATGACGACGGCTACTCGCCGCCGAAGACAGTCGAGCAGGCCCGCAAGCTGGTCGAGAGCGACGAAGTTCTTTTCATCTTCGGACCACTCGGCACGGCGTCAAATTCGGCGATCCAGAAGTATATGAATTCCAAGCAGGTGCCGCAGCTGTTCGTGGCGACCGGTGCCACCAAGTTCGGCGAGCCGAAGGAATTTCCCTGGACGATGGGATGGCAGCCGCCATACCAGAGCGAAAGCCGCGTCTATGCAGCGCATCTGCTGAAGACCAAGCCGGACGCCAAGATCGGAATTCTTTATCAGAACGACGACTTCGGCAAAGACATGCTCAAGGGCCTCAAGGACGGCCTCGGCGCGAAGGCGGCGTCGATGATCGTGGCTGAGGAAAGCTACGAAGTGTCGGAGCCGACCATCGACTCCCATATCGTTAACATCAAGGCGAAGGGCGCGGACGTGTTCTTCAGCTTCACAATTCCGAAATCTTCTGCGCAGAGCCTGAAGAAAGTCGCCGAACTCGGCTGGAAGCCGGTTTACTATCAGAGCAACGTCGGCGCGTCGGTCGGCAGCGTTCTCAAGCCGGCTGGCTTCGAAAACGCGCAGGGAATCATGTCGGCGGCTTATGCCAAGGACGGTGCTGACGCGCAGTGGGACAACGACGAAGGCATGAAGAAATTCTACGCCTTCCTCGCCAAATATGCCCCCGACGCAAACAAGGCCGACGGTTCGGTTGTATACGGCTATGGCCAGGCGCAAACCGTGGTTCAGGTTCTCAAGCAAGCGGGCGACAACCTGACCCGCGAAAACATCATGAAACAGGCTGCGAGCTTGAAGGACTTCGTTCCCGACACTCTTCTGCCGGGCGTGAAGATCAACACCAGCGCAACGGATTTCTATCCGATCCAGCAACTGCAAATCACGCAGTTCAAGGGTGAGAAATACGAACTGCTTGGCGAGATCATCGACGGCCAACTCAGCAACTGATCGTTTTCGCCCTGCGAAACTCCAAGCGTTAAAATCAGCCCTCTGCGACATTGTCGCAGGGGGCTTTTCGTTGAACGACCCGCGCATTGGGTATTGAATGCCGCGAGCCAAAAAGAGCTTTCAATCAAGAAACGACGAGGAACCCGAACAGAACAAGGAGGCACGACAATGTCCAGGATTGCTTCTCGAATTGCTTCACTCTCGGCGGCGCTCGCCATCGTCG
>JAFKKP010000290.1 GCA_017305515.1 Hyphomicrobiales bacterium | reverse complement strand
CGACCCCATCATTACGAATGATGTGCTCTACCAACTGAGCTAAGGCGGCAAGAGTCTTGAAACCGGTACTTTCGGTGTCCGCACCTGATACTGGCCAGCGCCTGGCTTTGCAAGAACACCGGCCGATGAAACCTCTAATCAACTGACAAGGCGCGATAAAAAGCCCCGCCAGCCGCCCGGCTGCAAGTGCTCGGGATGCATCGAATCGGCAAACTCGTCGTCCGGCGGCGCGTCGTCGGAGACGCCCGGATCGTCCGGCGCGCGAACGATGGGAATGACGGGCGGCAGCCGTCCGGCGTCGATTTTCTCGATCTCGCGGCGCGGACGGAACATGGGCGGCGCGACCGGCGCCGCAGCAGACGCTGGCGCAATTTGCGGGGACGCCGTTGATGCGATGCCTGGCGAATTGTCCTGCGTTGGCGGCGGCACGCTCGGCAGTTCCACGCGCGGCGACATCAGCACTGCTTCGTCGGCAACCGCAGCATCGATCGCGTTCGGCTTGTCGGACGGAAGTGCGGCCAACGGTGTCAGCCACTGAAATGCATCGATACGTCCCGTGACGGACGACACCGGACGCCAGCGATCCGACACATATCCATCTGCCGTCCACACCGGATCGTGAGCCGCGCGAACCGCGCGCAGCGTCCAGGCACGCGCAGCTCCGCTGTCGCCATGTTCGGCGCGTTCAAGGTCCGCCATCAGCAACGCCACACGCTGCGTCGGCGCATCCACGAAAGGTTTGAGAGCCTCGCGGGCCTTGGCGAATTCGCTGGCTTCGATGGCGGCATGCGCGACAGCGAGCGCGCTCTCGATGTGCGACGGCGCTTTTGCGGCAAGCGACTCGACGCGAGAAAGTCTCTGCACGGCAGAGTCGCCCAAACGAATATGTGCGTAGGCATCGGCGAGATCGGGATGCGGCTGCGCGGTCCACGCAACTTCTACGATACGCATCGCGCGGCGGGTTTGATTCAATTCGCTCAGGAATTTTGCGGCGAGCCTCGCGGCGGGAACGAGCGTCGGCGCGAGTTTCACGGCTTCCATCGCACTGTCGCGCGATTTGTCGCGATCTGACATTTCCAGATCGAGCGCGCGCGCGGTCAGCAACACGCCGCGCTGACGTTTATAAGGAATCGGATCGATCAGGCCCGATGCGAGATCGTTTTCGAGGATTTGCAGCGCGCCGTCCCAGTCGCCACGGCTGCAACGGAATCCAAGAACCGCATGCGAGGCCCACGCAGATGCAGGCGCCGTCTTCAACGCTTCTTCCGCCATCGCCGCCGCAGTCAGCGCATCGTCGCGGCGCTGCGCTTCGATGAACAAGCCGCGCAGACCGAGAACCCGCGTATCCTCGCGCTCGGCCAGCGCATGAAACGCACGCTGCGCGCCATCACGGTCGCCATTCAACTGCGCCGACTGGGCATGGAGCAGCAACGCCAGCGGATCGTGATGCGCAAGGCGGCGCGCGACATCGGCGTGATGACGCGCAGCAAAATGATCGCCGGTTCCTATCGCGATAAGTCCCTGCGTGATGGCCTGGCGGCCCTTCGCCTGCCGGCGTTCGTGGCGCGAATGTCGGATGCGGCCCGGCATCCGGTAAATTCCGCGCGCAAAGCTCCACGTCAGAATGAGCGCGGCAACCGTCAGCACCACGCATAGCAGAAACACCAGTACCGGCGGATCGGCGCGCCACGCGCCCCATTGCAACGAAACATCGCCGCCCTGATCCGCGACGATTGCGAGACCAAGGGCCGCTGCGCCGACAAAAAACAGAAACAGGATGATACGGATCATGTCTGTTCCTACTGCGCCGGTCTCGGAAGCGTGGCCGCGGCGTTCGACGCGAATTGCCTCGCCGCTGCCAGAGCCGCCTCGCGCGCATCGACTTTTTCGATCCAAGCAGCAAGCGGCGCGCGATCCGGTCCCGACAACGCTTCGACCTCGCGGCGTGCGGCGGCGAGATCGTCACGGCGCGCGGCGCTTGTGGCTCTGGCTGCGATTCTTGCGGCCTCATCGTCATCGACGCGGCGGACGCGAACGAGCTTCAACGCACTCTGCGTCAGCCGATCAAGCACGCCTGACGGCTGCGGCGGTACCGCCGGCTTCGTCGGAGTGAGCAGCCCGATCAGTTCGCGATTCAATACGGGCGCCGACGGAACTCCCTTGTCCGCGAACTGATCGAGCGGCTGAAGAATCGACGCATCTTCAGCGGCCGACCTGGCAGCGGAGAGCGCGACGGCATAAGGCTCGCCACGGTTGACGGCGGCATCGAGCGTTGCGGCGACCGCGATCCGACGCAAACGCGGATCGTCCGACGCGGCCTTTTGCGTTGAAGCCATTTCGCCGGTCAGCGCAACGGTTGCCCGCTCGATCTTTGACATTCGTTCTTCGATAGCACTCGTATCGGGTGCGAGCGCCGGTGCCGCCTTGATCTCGTCGAGGTCTGAACGTAACGACGCGACGGATTTTTCCAGCGCATCGAGGCGCGCCGTGAGCGCCGGATCGGGCTGCGATACCGGCGCTTTTGCGTCGGTCTTGGTCACGCGCTTGCCCGGCGATTCCATATCGCCCTTGGCGGTCGTCGATGGAAATCGCGAAAGAATGCGGCTCGATCCGCCGGAAGAGTCGGCAAACCACCACACGCCGAGAACAAGCAGCGCCGCAAGCGCGCCGGTGAAGCCCGCGACAAGCATCGACAAGAATGCGCCGCGGACAGGCTTCGGTTGCTTGGGGACAGACGCCGACGATTTACGAAATCGCGGCGTCATCGCTGCTCGCATCGCGGCGAACCGGGCGCGCCAGGATTTACGCGGTTTCTGCTCAGACGATGCCGACGGCCCCGATTGACCGGAGCCGCCTGAACTGTCCGACACGCTCGCCGCCGTCAGGTCGATTGTCGGCGGCGGGCGCTTGCGCGCGCTGCCCGGCGAAGCCGTGTCGTCCTGTTTATCGTCGTCCATCGGAACCCATATGTGTCGTCATAGCCTAGCAGATTCGAGCCTCATCAAGGCCGTTTCAAGCCCTCAGCCAAAGTGCCGATCAATGCATCCTCGTTTGGCGCCGAAGCGATCGTCACCTGCGTTGCGCCTGCATCGCGCAATATCATCCCGACCGCATCGGAAATGCAGTATTGCGGCAGAGCCAGTGCAGATACCTCGACGCCGCCCGATCTCGCGGCCGCAACGAACGCACACGCGCTGCGGCGGGAAAAATGCAGCACAGCCTGAATGACGCCGGTTCGGAACGCCTCCGCCGTCTCGCCCGGCAAGGTTTCGACCGGGATCATGCGATAGGCCGTGTGGGTGATGACGGTAAAACCGAGCTGACCCAGTTCAGCCGCGAGATCGCGCGCAAGATCCGCCCCCGCAATATAACAAAGGGTCGCTCCCTTCCTGATGACTTTGCTGGCGGCGCTTTTGGCGATGACGTCGCGCAAGACACCCGCATCGCCTTTCGCTGCAATGATGTTGGTGAATCCTGCTTGTCGCGCCGTCTCCGCCGTGTGCTCGCCGACGGCAAACGACGGCAGGTTAACCAGTCTGGAATTGAACTCGTGATCGCGAAGCGCGCGCACAGCGTTGGCACTCGTCAGAATCACGCCGTCATAGGCCGCACCATGATCGTCGTAGAATGGCATCGCCTCGAACCGCAGCGTCGGCGACAGCAGCGGTTCGAACCCCCGTGCGGCAAGCACTTTCGCAGTCTTCTCATTGTCCGGCGCCGGGCGGGTTACGAGGACGGCCATGCCTTCAAGCCTTTGTCACATCGGCGCAGAATAGCCGGTGAAAAGATGGCCGACATGGCGAATTCACGATATGACCTCCGGGCAGGCGGCAACGTCAGGAAAGCGCCTGTTTCGCAGCGAAGGCAAGACAAGAATTCACGACGGAAAATCGAGAGCGGACTTTGGCGGCCGGCAAGCGGACATTGGTGCTTGGGATCGAAACCACCTGCGATGAAACCGCGGCGGCCGTAGTCGAGCGCCTGTCTGACGGCGGCGGACGGATTCTGTCAAACGTCGTGCGTTCGCAGATTTCCGAACACGCCCCCTATGGCGGCGTCGTGCCGGAGATCGCCGCGCGCGCCCATGTCGACATGCTGGACGGCATCATCGGCAAAGCCATGACTGAGGCGGAAATCGGCTTCGACCAATTGAGCGCCGTCGCGGCCGCTGCGGGACCGGGACTGATCGGCGGCGTCATCGTCGGATTGACGACGGCGAAGGCCATCGCGCTCGTTCGCAAGACGCCGCTCATTGCCGTAAATCATCTCGAGGCGCATGCGCTGACGCCGCGCCTGACATCGGGACTTGGATTTCCGTATTGTCTTTTTCTCGCATCCGGCGGGCACACGCAAATTGTTGCGGTGCTCGGCGTCGGCAAATATGTCCGGCTCGGCACCACGCTCGATGACGCGATGGGCGAGGCTTTCGACAAGATCGCGAAAATGCTCGGCCTGCCCTACCCCGGCGGGCCGGAGGTCGAGCGCGCAGCAATGCTCGGCGATGCAAAGCGATTTGAATTTCCGCGCCCGATGCTTGGGCGGCCCGATGCGAACTTCTCGCTGTCGGGTTTGAAAACCGCCGTTCGCAATGAGGCCGCGCGCCTCATCGAGCCGAAGGCACAGGATGTCGCCGATCTCTGCGCCGGGTTTCAGGCGGCCATTCTCGATCTCACCGTGGATCGCATCACCGTCGGGCTTCGATTATTTCAGGAACAGTTCGGACTTCCGCGTGCGCTCGTCGCCGCTGGCGGCGTTGCCGCAAATCTCGCCATCCGCAACGCTCTGCAAGACATCGCATCCAAAGCGCAAACGACGCTCATCATTCCGCCGCCCGCACTTTGCACCGACAACGGCGCGATGATCGCATGGGCCGGCGCCGAACGCCTCGCGCTCGGAATGCTCGACGACATGGACAGCGCGCCCCGCGCACGCTGGCGGCTCGACGAAGAAACACCGACGCCGGCGAAATTCGCCAGGACGCGCGCGCAGCACTGAAAACGAAAGTCCGGATGGCCCTGTATCAAAACATAGCGGTGATCGGCGCAGGGGCGTGGGGCACTGCGCTGGCGAATGCAGCGGCACGAGCGGGATGCAACGTCACGCTCTATGCGCGCGGCACGACAGCCGCCGAGACCCTGTCACATAGCCGCGAAAATCCGCGTCTGCCCGGAATTCGGATTTCCAAGAACATCTCGATTACCGGCGACATTTCGCACGCGACCAAATCGGAGGCGTTACTACTTGTCACTCCGGCGCAAAGTTTACGGCAGGCGGCAGCTGCGCTGGCACCGTGTCTTACCAAAGGAACACCCGTTGTCGTCTGCGCAAAGGGAATCGAGCGCGGAACACACAAATTCATGACCGAGATTGTTTCAGAGATCATGCCGGAGGCGTTGCCCGCGATTCTTTCCGGCCCGAGCTTCGCCCACGATGTCGCGCAAGGATTGCCGACGGCCGTGACGCTGGCGGCGAAGGACGCTGCAATCGCGGAGGCGCTGGTCCATGCACTCGGTTCGGATACATTCCGCCCCTATCATTCCAGCGATGTTCGCGGCGTCGAGATCGGCGGCGCGGCAAAGAATGTTCTCGCCATCGCGGCAGGAATTGTCGCTGGCAAAAAACTCGGCGCTTCGGCGCTTGCGGCGCTGACCACGCGCGGCTTTGCAGAGTTGATGCGTTTCGGCGTGGCCTGCGGCGCAAAGCCGGAAACAATTGCCGGTCTCTCGGGGCTCGGCGATCTGGTGCTGAGTTGTTCGAGCACGCAGTCGCGCAATTTTTCCTTCGGCATGGCGCTGGGACGCGGCGATACGCCGGCCCGCGACAAACTGAGCGAGGGCGAATTCACCGCGCCCGTTCTTGTCGAACTCGCGCGCGAGAAGAAAGTAGACATGCCGGTCGCGAGCGCGGTCGCAGCGGTACTCGGCGGCGCGCTCACTGTGAATGAAGCAATCGAGATGCTGCTGACGCGGCCGTTCAAGGCGGAAGGATAAGTTCGTGGCATACTGGCTGATGAAATCCGAACCGTCGGCGTGGTCCTGGGACCAGCAGGTCGCCAAAGGCGCAAAGGGTGAAGCCTGGACCGGCGTGCGCAATCACACCGCCAAGCTCAACATGATGAAGATGAAGAAGGGCGACCGCGCATTCTTCTATCATTCCAACGAAGGCAAGGAGATCGTCGGCATCGTCGAGATCGTGAAGGAGCACTACCCCGATCTGAGCGACAAGACGGGGAAATTCGTCTGCGTCGACATCGCCGCCGACAAGCCGCTGAAGAAGCCGGTGACACTGGCCGCGATCAAGGTCGAGAAGGCGCTGGCGAATATGGATTTGCTCAAACAGTCGCGGCTATCGGTCGGCAGCGTGAAGGCCGACGAATGGAAGCTGATCTGCAAGATGGGCGGACTTTAACCCGGAGGGCTAAGATGATTTTGTATGGCGTGAACGTCGTCGCGGTTGTCGTCGCTGCTATTGCTGCGTGGTTTTTCGGTGCGGCCTACTACACTCCGCTTGGAAAAATATGGCTTAAGGCGCAGGGCAAGACGGCGGCACAGGTGAAACGTGCCGGCAAATCCGGGTTGGCCAAGGCCACGCCGTTTATTCTTTCGTTCATCGCCGAACTCGTCATGGCGTCGATACTTGCCGCACTTATCATTCGCGCAGGTGCCGTCACGATCAAAAGCGGCCTAGCGTGGGGTGCACTGATGTGGTTCGGATTCATGCTGACCACGATGACGACCAATTACGCGTTCGCGGATCGCAAGCCGATGCTCACTTTGATCGATGCCGGTCACTGGCTCGGCGTGATGCTCATCATGGGCGCGATCATCGGCGCGTTCGGGTTTTGACGAATCAGGTTATCGCCGACAAAGAGGCCTTTATCCGCTCGAACACGCGGCTGCGGCCCGTTCCGCTGGTGCCGGAAATTTCGATTTACGTTGCAGATGAGGCCGTGCCGCTCTGGCACAAGACCGAGGAACAACTCGGCGAGGAAGGTCTGCCGCCGCCGTTCTGGGCTTTCGCATGGGCCGGCGGTCAGGCGCTGGCGCGACATGTTCTCGATCATCCGCTCCTCGTCCGAAGCAGAAGCGTACTCGATCTTGCAAGCGGATCGGGGCTGGTCGGGATCGCTGCGATGAAGGCCGGCGCAGAAGCCGTTACCGTCTCCGATATCGATGAGTTCGCTCTCGTTGCGGCCGCGCTGAACGGAATCGAAAATGGCGTCGTCTTGACGACAACTGCCGGCGACCTGCTGGTCTCGCAGGCCGCCGCGGAGTGGGACGTGATCCTCGCCGGCGATATTTTCTACGAGCGCGATACGGCTGTCCGCGCGTTCGGTTTCTTGAGCCGCCATGCTGCGCGGGGTGCGACAATTCTGATCGGCGATCCCGGCCGCAGCTATTTGCCGCGCGAAAAACTGCGGAAAATCGCCGACTACAGTGTGCCCGTGACGCGCGAGCTTGAGGACGCCGAAATCAAGAAAACGGCTGTCTGGACGCTGCTCGAATAGCGCCTCAAGGGGCGGGAAATCGCCCACATTCTCGACGGTTTCGGAAGGGCCGACAAAAGTCCTATCCGTTGCGGCTTGTCCCGGTCATGCCCAAAAGCGCATAATGGCGCCAACAAGAATAACGCCGCGCGCGTGTTGTGATGCGGGTGAGTTGCGTGGAGGAAACTATGTCCGACAAAATCTACAAAGTATCGCCGGAATGGGCGAAGCGTGCCTGGATCGATGAAGCGAAGTACCGCGATATGTACGCGCGCTCGATCAATGACCGCGAGAAATTCTGGGGCGAAGATGCCTCGAAGCGCCTGAGCTGGGTCAAACCCTTTACCAGGGTCGAGAACGTGTCGTTCGCACCAGGCAAGATTTCAATCAAATGGTTCGAGGATGGCGTTCTCAACGCATCCTATAACTGCATCGACCGCCATCTCGACAAGCGCGGCAATCAGGTTGCCATCATCTGGGAAGGCGACGATCCGAAAGATTCCAAGCACATCACCTATCGCGAATTGCACGACGAAGTGTGCAAGATGGCGAACATTCTTCGCCTTCGTAACGTCGCCAAGGGCGATCGCGTCACGATCTATCTGCCGATGATTCCGGAAGCCGCCTACGCGATGCTGGCCTGCGCGCGCATCGGCGCGATCCACTCGGTGATCTTCGGCGGCTTCTCGCCGGACTCGATTGCTCAACGTGTGAAAGATTGCAAGTCGAGCGTCGTCATCACCGCTGACGAAGGCCTGCGCGGCGGCAAGAAAATTCCGCTCAAGGCCAACGTCGATGCGGCCATCGCCAAGAACGGCGGCGGTGTCGATCACGTTATCGTCGTCAAGCGCACAGGCGGCAAGATCGACATGGATCCGGTGCGCGACGTCTGGCATCACGAAGCCGCCGCCCCGCAACCTCCCGAAGGCCTCCCGGAAACGATGCAGGCTGCGCTGGAGAAAGCTCGCGAGGCCATCCGCCACGAATTCAGCGA
>JAFKKP010000289.1 GCA_017305515.1 Hyphomicrobiales bacterium | reverse complement strand
GGTGAACATCAGCGAGGCCGCGCGACCGATACCGCTGCCCGCGCCCGTGATGATGACGGACTTGCCTTCGAGGCGACCCATGACGTTCTCCCGAGTGTTCTTGAATTAAAGTGGCAAACTCAGCTCGCACCGGCCTTCTGTGCGAAGCTCCACGACGCCTTCGCAAGCGGCACCGTGCGCGCAGCTGATTCCGCCGCTTTCGCGCTCGCTGCGGTGCCGTCCTTGATGCGTTTGGCGATGCCCTGCATGATGCCCGCAAGACGAAACAAATTGTAGGAAAAGTACCAGTTGATGTCCGGAACCTTCACGCCACCGGATGCCTTCGAGTAGATCGCAATCGCGTCTTCCATTGTCGGAATGTTGAGCGCCTTTAGATCCGCGCCGTCGAGGCCGGGCATCACCCATTGCATCAAGAGATAGGTGAAATCCGCCATCGGATCGCCGAGCGTGGATAATTCCCAGTCGAGAACGGCTTTCACCTTCGGCTTGTCATTGTGAAAGATCATGTTGTCGAGGCGATAGTCGCCGTGAACGACGGAGACGCGCTCCTGCTGAGGCAACGTCTTCGGCAGCCAATCGATGAGGCGATCCATTTCCGGAATCACTTCAAGCTCGGCGGCGCGATATTGCTTGGTCCAGCGATCGACCTGACGCTGAAAGTAATTTCCCGGCTTGCCGAAATCGCCGAGGCCGATTTTGTCGGGATCGTAGGAGTGCAGCTTCGCGAGCGTTTCGATCTTGTCGGTGAAGATCGCACGGCGCTCGTCCGGCGATTGATTGGGAAGCTGCGGATTCCAGAACACCCGCCCCTCTTCCATCGACATGATGTAGAAGGCCGCACCGATCACGGCATCGTCCATGCACAGCGCATAGGCGCGCGCGACCGGGAAACCCTGCTTGTGAAGTGCGGCGATCACCTTGAACTCGCGATCGACTGCATGCGCCGACGGCAGTAGCGGACCGAACGGCTTTCGCCGCAACACATAGGATGTTGTCGGCGTGTCGAGACGATAGGTCGGGTTCGATTGACCGCCCTTGAATTGCAGAACCGTCAAAGGCCCCTTGAAGCCCTCGACATGTTCGCTCATCCACGCCGCGAGGGCGACATCGTTGATCCGATGCCGCTTCTCGACGGGTTTCGTTCCCGAATATTCAGCGTCGTTTCTCACGCCGAGCGCCATTCGCGGCCTCCGATCAGTGCTTGGCCGGCGCCATGTTCGCGTATTTGCGAAGTTCAAGCCGTGCGATGGCGCGATTGTGAACTTCATCGGGACCGTCCGCAAGACGCAGAGTGCGGATGCCGGCGTAGTCCTTCGCAAGACCCGCTTCGTCCGAAACGCCAGCCGCGCCGAACGCCTGGATCGCATGATCGATGATCTTTAACGCCATATTGGGTGCCGCAACCTTAATCATCGCGATTTCAAGTTGCGCGGTTTTGTTGCCGACCTTGTCCATCATGTCGGCAGCCTTCAGACACAAGAGACGATTCATCTCGATGTCGGTGCGCGCCTCGCCGATGCGCTGCTCCCACACCGAATGTTCGATGATTTTCTTGCCGAAGGCGGTGCGCGACGACAGGCGCTTCACCATCTTCTCCAGCGCCTCCTCGGCCTTGCCGATGGTGCGCATGCAGTGATGGATGCGGCCCGGACCGAGACGGCCTTGCGCGATCTCGAAGCCGCGGCCTTCGCCGAGCAGAAGATTGCTTGCCGGAACGCGGACGTTCTCAAGCCGGATCTGCGCGTGGCCGTGCGGCGCGTCGTCGAAGCCGAACACCGGCAGCATCTTCTCGATCGTGATGCCCTTGGTGTCGAGCGGCACCAGAATTTGCGACTGCTGCTGATGCTTCGGCGCATTGAAGTCGGTCTTGCCCATCAAAATCGCGATCTTGCAGCGCGGATCGCCAGCACCCGACGACCACCATTTGGTGCCGTTGATGACGTAATGATCGCCGTCGCGCTCAATCTTGGTTTCGATGTTGGTCGCATCCGACGACGCCACCGCAGGTTCGGTCATAAGGAACGCGGAGCGAATCTCGCCTTCCATCAGCGGCTTCAGCCACTGGCGCTTCTGCTCCTTGGAGCCATAGCGCATGATGACTTCCATGTTGCCGGTGTCCGGCGCAGAGCAGTTGAACACTTCCGACGCAAAGCCGATGTGGCCCATCTGTTCGGCGAGCAGCGCGTATTCAAGATTGGTCAGGCCAGCACCGCGGAATTCATCGTCTTCATGCGACGACGGCGGCATGAACATGTTCCAGAGACCTTCGGCCTTCGCCTTCTTCTTTAAATCCTCGACGACCTGAATGACCTTCCAGCGGTCGCCGGTCGCATCCTGCTTCTTGTACTCGGGAACAGCCGGACGAACGTTCTTGTCCATGAACGACGAGACGCGATCGAGCCATTCTTTCTGGCGCTTAGACATCCTGAAATCCATGAGACGCTCCTCGTTTGCTGTTCGCTGAAATTTCCTGCACCGGGCGTAACACGAAATCCATCGCCGTGACGAAACGTCAATCATGCTGACGTTGCGCTCCGCGAAGGATCGCTTGCCGTACCGCGATCTTGCTGCTAGCTTGATTTCATACATTTGTTTGAATGGCAAGCGGCCGTCATACAAATGTTTGATTTTCGTCTCGCAGTGCGGAATTCGCACGCGCTACATGTGGTGCCGATGTCGAGCGACCAGACCAAAGCCGCGATTTTGACCGCCGCCGAGAAATTGTGGGCGGAACGCTCGTTCGGCGAGGTGACGATGCGCGACATCGTGGCGGCGGCGGGTGTGAATCTGGCGGCAGTGAACTACCATTTCGGCTCCAAGGATGAATTGCTGGCGGATTTGTTCGTCAGCCGCACCACCGTTCTCAATCGCGAACGCTTTGCGGAATTGAAGGCTGCGGAAGAATCCGGCGGCGGGCAGCCGAGCGTCGAGGCCATTCTGCTCGCATTGGTCGGGCCTCCCCTGCGCTGGTGTCTCAGCCCCGATCATCAGATGTCGGCGGCGGCGCGGTTCATGACGCGCGCGTCGGTCGAGACCGTGCCTCCAATCAAAAAGATCGTCGACCGTGAATTTCGGCATCTTCAGCGTTTCGCAACCGCTTTGCGGCGCGCACTGCCGAACCGCAACGAAGCCGACGTCTATTGGGGACTTCACTTCGCGCTGTCGATGCAGCGCCAGACCGTGACCGACCGCGAACGTCTGCTCAAACTCTCCGGCGGCGCGTGCACGACCGACGACACGGAAGCTGTCATTCGACGGATCGTCGCAGTCGCGGAAGACGCGCTGCGCGGCGGCGAACGCAAACCGGCATCGCTGCGCACGGCGGGCCGGAAGGGCTGATCTCTACACCGATCCCTTGAGCGCCGCTGCCTTGTCCATTGCCGCTTCAATCGCCGCGAAACGCTGCTTCATTTCCACGCCCATCTCAGGATGCGTGAAAATATAAAGCTCATCTTCGCGGATGGCGCTCACGACGCGCGCTGCAACCTCGGCCGGATCGATTCCCGCCTTTATCATTTCGGCAATCATCGCAACCATCGCTGCGGCGGGACTGTCCGGTGCATAGGCGTTCGCCGGACCATATTGCGCAGGCCGGTTGCGTCCGCTTTCGCCGATGCGGGTGCGGACGAAGCCCGGACACAGGATCGACATTCCGATGCCGAACGGCTTGATCTGCGGTGCCAACCCTTCCGACATCGCGACGACCGCGAACTTGCTCGCCGTATAGGGACTGAATCCCATCCCGCTCATCATGCCGGCCATCGAGGCGGTGTTGACGAAATGGCCGCCCTCGCCATGCGCGCGCATATGCGGCAGGAACGTGCGGGTGCCGTGAAGCACGCCCATCAGATTGACGTCGAGCACCCAGTTCCAGCTATCGAGCGAGATGTCGTCGATGCCGCCGCCTGCCGCGACGCCCGCATTGTTGCAGACGACGTGAACCTTGCCGAACGCGTCGTAGGATTCCTGCGCCGCGCGATCGACGCTCGACGAATCCGCAACGTTGCAGACAACGCCGCGCACATCCGGACTCACATTATGCAGACTTTTCACGGCATCCGCCAACGCGTCCTTCTCGATGTCGGCGAGCATCACCTTCATGCCGGCTTCGGCGAAGGTGCGGCCCATCGCAAGGCCGATGCCGCTGGCGCCGCCCGTTACGAACGCTGTCTTGCCGGCAAGGTCTTTCATGTTTCCCTCATCTCGATTGCGCGCGAATATCGCCCGGTGTCATCGCGTAAGCCAGATTGAAATGCGAATAGATCGCCACAGGTGCAGCACCCGCCTCATTCAGCCGATCCGCACCAAGTTCACTTTCCACAATCGCCGCAATCGCGTCTGCATCGTAGCCGGAAACCAGCACGATCCAGTCGGCGACCGCATCGCCGCCGCGGATTCTCTGCTCGTTTGTCTGTGCGATGTTCGGTGTCTGCGTGAAAAGCAGATGCGCGCCCGTCAGTCCCGGCCGCGCGGGCAAACCGGAAAGCACGCTCGTCAAATGCTGGCGCAGCGAATCCTCAGCACCCTTCTCCGGTGACAGCCGCAGCGTCATCATCGCGCGGCCGATGCCGCCACCATAACTCTCGGCGATATGACACTGACTTCGCACCATGTTGCGATGATGCGGCATCATCTTCTTCGACCAGGGCGTTGGATTGTTGAGGCTGCCGAGATAATGAGGCGACGTCAAAGTCGCGTAGCTCTCAAGCTCGTACATCACGAAGAAACCGTCGCCGCCTTCCGCGCTCGCCCAGCGCGAACCGCGCATGAAGCCCGGAATGCTCATGCGCTCGGGAAAATGCTCGTGCGAATGCCAGTCCTCGAACGCGGCGCGATATTCGGGCGCGATGTCCCACCACATCGCCACGGCGGCTTCACCGAGCAGCGTCATGCCGTGCGACAATCTGGAGCGGGTAAAGGGAATCGAACCCTTATCTTCAGTTTGGAAAACTGTTGCTCTACCATTGAGCTATACCCGCACCGGCAGTCGCTGGTTCAACAATGGCGGAAGGCGATGGAGCGGGTGAAGGGAATCGAACCCTCGTATTCAGCTTGGAAGGCTGCTGCTCTACCATTGAGCTACACCCGCGAATATTCGTTTGAACTAGCATGGCACTTGGAGCGTCTCAATACTAAGTGCACGGTGTGCATGCAGCCCCGGAACGATCCTGGAACGTCCGGGTTGTTGCTTTGAACAAGGGAGAAAACCCATGCGTAACGCACTTTTGGCCTTCGCGACCCTCGCAGGCGCACTGGCGCTCAACGCCGGTGCGGCGCAGGCGCGCGACTACCGCTTCTGCCTCCAGCAGGGTTGGGAGCCGGGTCCGGGCACCTGTTATTACGACACCTATGCGCAGTGCATGGCGAGCGCGTCCGGTCGCAACGCCTACTGCCAGGAAAATCCGAAATTCGCGTTCGCGCGGCAGTACGGCAACCAGCGCCCCTATCGCGGTGGCTACGCTCCGTACTGATTCATTTTATCGAGATCGGCGGGGATTACTCGCCGCCGGATGTCGCGTCGTGACGCTTCGCCTCGTCGCGAAATGACGACAACCGGGCGAGAAATGCGAGCATCAATCCGATGCCGCAGAGTGAATATCCCATTGTAAAAATCTTCGACAGGCCGTTCGTCGGGCTAAGCGTTGCATCGCCGACCGTCGTGAGCGCGATGACACTGAAATAGGCGGAGTCGAGCCAGGACCAGCCCTCCTGGAAGTGATAGAATATCGTGCCAACGCCGAGCGCGATGCCGAGCAAAAAAATAATGGCCTGAAATTCCTCGTCGCGCAGGCCGCGACAGAACCCGAGACATAATCGCATCAAGCCAATCCCGAGCGATTTCATGCGGCTCTCTCAGCGTGGCGGAGCAAAAAGCCGCCAGAGAGACGACGCCCTCCGGCGGCTTTGATTGGTGGGGGAAGAAGGACTCGAACCTTCGAAGTCATAAGACGGCTGATTTACAGTCAGCTCCCTTTGCCACTCGGGACACTCCCCCGCTTCGTGCCATCGCGACCCGCCCGCCGGACGGCGGCTGGAAGGCCAAGGATGGCGGAAAAACGTGCCCGCTCGCGGGCGCCCGATTGGCGCGTTTATGGGCGATGCCAGCGGGTAAAGTCAACCAATGCGGCCCGATTTATGCCCCTGCCGGAACGCCCCAAATTGCCATTATTTCAACTGCGTGGGACAAGCGCGGCATGGTCGATCGGACACGAAAATCGCATTTTAGCGGCGGCAGGGGCGCCGGACGCGAGCATGGCCGGAACAAGGGCCGCGACGGAAGCCGTCCCGAATGGCGCGGTCGCGGCAATAAACCGGACAGGCACCGCGAGAGTTCGAGTGACGGCCCGGTGGTCCTCTATGGCTGGCACACGGTGACAGCGGCGCTCGCCAATCCGGCGCGGCGTATCCGCAAACTGCTGGTCACGGAAAACGCCGAACACCGCCTGAAGGACGAGAACATCGACACGCGCGTACCGCCGGAACTGGTGCGTCCGCAGGACATCGACCGCTGCCTCGGTCCCGACGCCGTGCATCAGGGGCTGCTGGCGGAAGCGGACCCGCTCGATGCGCCACACCTCGATGAACTGCCACAGGATGGAATTGTACTGGTGCTCGATCAGATCACCGATCCGCACAATGTCGGCGCGATCCTGCGCTCGGCCGCAGCATTCAATGTAAAAGCCGTCGTCACGACCGCGCGTCACAGCCCCGAGGCAACCGGAGTGCTGGCAAAATCAGCATCTGGCGCGCTCGAACTTGTGCCCATTGTCGAAGTGCCCAACCTGCATCGCGCGCTCGGCGAAATGAACGACGCCGGATTCATGACCGTGGGTCTGGACAGCGAAGGCAGCGCGGATCTCGCCGAAATCAAACTTCACGCCCCATTGGCGCTCGTGCTCGGCGCAGAAGGCAAGGGCCTGCGGCAGCTTACGCGCGATACTTGCAGCGCGGTCGCGCGCATGGATATGCCCGGCGCGATCAAGAGCCTGAACGTGTCGAACGCAGCGGCGCTCGCGCTCTATATCGGCGCGAGCCGTCTCGGCCTGATGAAAAGCTGAAGCAAAACGCCCGCCTGCAGGCAGCAGACGGGCGTCTTAAAGTCAGATTGTAGACAGATCAGAACTTGTAGCGCAGCGGATAGCCGCGGGTGCCGAGTTGCGGCGCGTAGCGAACGCGCGGGCCGTGCATGTATGAGTGGCGCGGACCGTAGAAGCGCGGCGCGTAACCGTAACGCACGGCGGGACGAACGCGGTAGCCGTAGTAATGACGATAGGCCGGACGGCGCGCGTAATAATACGACGAGCTGACGCGATACGGGCGATAATACCGGCGCGGAACGGTGTAGACTGCAGGCGCTTCTTCTTCATAGCCCTGCCAGCCGATGACGGTGCGCTCCTGATACACAGGTGCCGGAGCGTAGTTGCCCGGGCCAGTGTAGGTCGGACCCTGGTTCACATAGTAATACTGCGGGCCTGTCGGGTCAGGCAGACGCTCGGCGACGTAACCGCCGCAGCCCGCAGCAACAACGCCGCAACCCGTTGCGACAACACCGCCGCAACCGCCGGTAACGACGCCGCAGCCACCGGCGTAACCATAGCCGTTGTAACCGTAACCGGCACGGTAGCCGTAATTGTAGTTGTAGCCGCTCTGAAACAATCCACCGCCGCAGGGGTTCAGCACTTCACATGCCGAAGCCGCGGTGGCTCCGAGAGTGACGACCAGCGCCGCTCCCCCAACCAGTTTTGTGATCGTCTGACGCATTACTCTCTCCTGTTAAACTCTTCTTGCTTGCTGCTCTTAGTGATGATGCGGGCCGTGCGGCGAATGCCGTCCGCCGATTTCCGGCGCGACGATGATCGGCGGCGGATTCTGAGGAACGATCTGCGGCGCCGGCGGCGCGGATTGCGCCGACCACGAGCGATAATAACTTTCCGCAGGCTGCGGCAGCACGCGATTGGCAGGCGGCTGAATTTCAACGCGTCCGTAACCGGGCTGTCGTCCGAGGCTCGGATAATAGTGACCGACTTCCGGCGCGTAATAGCGATCCCAGCCGCCGTAAATCGTCGGCTGCACATGCACGTTCTTGGCAAGACCCCAATCGCCTTCGACCACGGCGTAGGACGCGTCGCGGCCATTAATGAAAACCGGCACGCCGGGACGGCCCGGAATCACGCGCACGGGTCCGGTGTCGGCGAACGCCGAAACGACCGAACCGAGCGAGATCAAAATCACCAATGCACCACGCATGAGGCAGCCTTTCAAAGCTGCCGGACCCTAATTCAGTCGCTGCGGTAAGGTGTTAAAGACGCGGTTCATTCGTCAGGTAAGCCTAACGCGTAAGCATCACGCCTCGTTCAAATGTGAAGCATCGGGATAAGGATTGAGAAATTAACCGACCGGTTCCGGGACGATCTTGTCCCGAACAGGCCGCGCTGATAGCTCTCTCCCAGATTGCCGGTTTAGCTCAGCGGTAGAGCAGCGGTTTTGTAAACCGAAGGTCGGGAGTTC
>JAFKKP010000288.1 GCA_017305515.1 Hyphomicrobiales bacterium | reverse complement strand
GGCACCTGCGATTCGAGATCGATATAGAAGGGTGCAACCTCGCCCCAGTCATTCGCGCTGGCCATCGCGAGAGGGTCCCGCACGAACCAAAGCCGTTTCGAGGCGTCCTCATGCGGCGTGAACCAGC
Organism: Hyphomicrobiales bacterium; assembly: GCA_017305515.1. Lineage (GTDB taxonomy): Bacteria > Pseudomonadota > Alphaproteobacteria > Rhizobiales > Xanthobacteraceae > Afipia. The sequence continues at coordinate 8,394 of JAFKKP010000288.1, read as the reverse complement.
CGCTCTTTTCGGGGAAACGAATATAGCCGGTCAATTTGTAAACTTGAGGCGGCGTGGGATCGGCGCTCGCACCGTCGGGTACGAAGCCGCGATCGACCACCACAACCGATCCGTCCTTCAGCCGCGCAGGCGCGAAGACGAATGTGCCGAGACCGGAAATGTCGGTACGGAGTGCAGAGCCGGAACTGTAGACCTTCGCATCCGATTTTGAATCGAGCGTGGCCTCGACCGTGACACGCGTGAATTCATCATTCGCGGGAGTGAGATTTCGCCATTGCGATTTCGGCGGTAACGCAACCGGTGCCGCCGCGAGCCGTTCGGTGAGCGCCGCGATCAGCGCGCGCTTCTCGTCCTTGCGATGCAGTTGCCAGATGCCGAGCAATACCAGTACGCAGACCATCGCAAGTGCGATCAGTGCAAGGCCGATGGCGCCTCGCGGCGGGTTTGCGCGCTTGACCGGAGTCCGGCTCATTCCGGCTTGCGCTCGACAAGCTCGCCCGGCGCGGCCTTGTGATGAAACTGAAGCGCGAGCAGAAGCGACTTCATTGCGCGCAACGGCCACAGCGTGACGGCCAGAATGAGCGGAAACCACAACGCCGCATGCAGCCAGAACGGCGGCTGATACTTGATTTCGACGATCAGCGCGGCGCCAACCACGATGAAGCCGGCAATCATGATGATGAAGATCGCGGGGCCGTCGCCGGAATCCATGAAGCTGTAGTCGAGACCACAGACGTCGCAGCGCGGGCGCAAAGTGAGATAGCCGTTGTAAAGTTTGCCCTTGCCGCAACGCGGGCACCGGCAGCCGAGCCCCGCAACATAGGGTGAGACGGTTTCGCTGGTGAGCTTTTTTTCAGTCATCGCGCTGGCGGTTATTTCAGAGAAATGCGGTGATGTCTTGAATAAAAAAGGGCGGCCCGAAAGCCGCCCCGATCTCTTAACGACAAAGCGCGATCAGTGACCGCCTGCTGCTGCGCCTTCGGGACCGTGGCCCCAGACGTAGATGCAGATGAACAGGAACAGCCACACCACGTCGACGAAGTGCCAATACCAGGCGGCGAATTCAAAACCGAGGTGCTGCGTCGGCGTGAACTGTCCGGCGAGAGCACGGAACAGGCACACTGTCAGGAAGATGGTGCCGACCAGAACATGGAAACCGTGGAAGCCGGTCGCCATGAAGAACGTCGCGCCGTAGATATTGCCCGAGAAGGCGAACGCGGCGTGGTGATATTCGTAGGCCTGTACGCAGGTGAAGCACGCACCAAGCAAAATGGTGAGAATAAGACCCCACTTCAGACCCTGACGATCGTTTTCCAGAAGCGCGTGATGCGCCCATGTCACCGTCGTGCCGGAGGTGAGCAGAATCAGGGTGTTGAGCAGCGGCAGATGCCACGGATCGAAGGTCTCGATTCCCTTCGGCGGCCACACGCCGCCAAACAGCGCGTCGCGCGTAGCGTGCACGGGATCGCCGGGGAACAGCGCGGAGTTAAAATAGGCCCAGAACCACGCCACGAAGAACATCACTTCGGAAGCGATGAACAGGATCATGCCGTAGCGGTGATGAAGCTGCACGACGCGGGTGTGATCGCCCTTGTAGGTCGCCTCGCGGATCACATCCGCCCACCAGCTTGCCATGGTGTAGAGAACGCCAACGGTACCCACGCCGAACACCAGAGGTGCCGCCGCATACATGTGATGCATCCATGAAATGGCGCCGACCGCCATGATGAACGCCGAGATCGATCCCACGATCGGCCACGGGCTCGGATCGACGAGATGATAGTCGTGGTGCTTGACGTGCGCGTCGGCCATTTCAGTTTCTCCGTAACCCTGCCGGCCTCAGCCGGCGTGTTCCCCAGTTATATAGCAAATTTCGTCAGAGACTGCCCTTGCGTTTATCCGGCTCCGACGCCGCCACCGGCTTCGGCTCGGGATCGCGCACAGGGTAGAATGTGTAGGACAGCGTGATCGAATTCAGTTCGTCGTGGTCGTGGTTTTCCGCGAGTTTCGGATCGATGTAGAAAACCACCGCCAGTTCGCGCTTTTCGCCCGGCGCGAAGGTCTGCTCGGTGAAGCAGAAGCAATTGATCTTCTGGAAGTAAGAACCGACCGTCAGCGGTGCGACATTATAGGCAGCCTGCCCGGTGGTCGGCCGCGCGGCCTGATTGGTGACAGTGTAATAGACCGTGACGACTTCGCCGATCTTGACCTCAACCGACGTCTTTTCCGGCTCGAACTTCCACGGCAGACCGCCGCTGATGTTGGAATCGAAACGCACGGTGATGGTTCGCTCGAGCGACGCGTCCGGCGCGGATGTCGCAACCTGGGTCGTGCCGTTAAACCCGGTCGTGCGGCAGAACCAGTTGTAGAAAGGCACGGCGGCGTAGGACGCGCCAACCATGAACGCCACCACGAAGCCGCAGATCGACGCGACGATCACATCGCGGTTTGAAGATTTGCGGCTGCTTGCGGGTTGCTGCGTCATCGGACGTCTCAGATCGGCCGCATCAGCACGGCTGGTCCTTTGACCATCGTGACTGCGAAAAAGAGAATGACCAGAACGCCAAGCGCGAGTGCAATCGCAATCGAGCGTTCGCGCTGACGCTTCTTCTGTTCCGGCGTCAGAACGATTCCCTTGAGCTGTTTTTTATTCTTGGCCATGACGAGCGCACTCATGCCCATGCCCGTATCAGACTTGCCACGACGACTTCGAGCAGCAGCACGGCAAACAGCATGAACAGATAGAGGATTGAGAATTTGAACAGCGCCCGCGTCGCGCGATTGGCCTCAGCGCCGCTTCGTTCGCGATAGACGCGAACCGCAAGCCACAGCATCCCGGCACCGAGCACCAGCGACGTCACGCCGTAGATCGCGTCGAAATATCCGAGCGGCCACGGCGCGAAAGCCACCGTCACCAAGAGAACCGTGTAGAGCAGAATCTGCAAACGCGTCGCGTCGGGACCGGCGACGTTCGGCAGCATCGGCACATTGGCGCGGCCGTAGTCGTCGGTGCGGAACAGCGCAAGCGCCCAGAAGTGCGGCGGCGTCCAAAGGAAGATGATGAGGAAAAGCAGAATTGGCTCAGGCGACAGCGACCCTGTCGCGGCGGCCCATGCCACCACCGGAGGCAGCGCACCCGCCGCGCCGCCGATCACGATATTCTGCGCGGTCCAGCGTTTCAGCCACATCGTGTAGATCACGACGTAGAAGAAGATCGTGAACGCGAGCAAAGTGCCTGCGAGCCAGTTCACGAGAATGCCGAGCGTCATCACGGAGAAAAATGCGAGTGTCAGGCCGAAAGCCAGAGCTTCGCCGGGCGTGATGCGGCCGCGCGGAACGGGGCGATTGGCCGTGCGCGACATCAAGGCGTCGATGTCGCCTTCGAGCGCCATATTCATGGCTCCCGATGCGCCGCCGCCGACGGCAATACAGAGGATCGATGTCACCGCCAGAACCGGGTGAAGATGGCCCGGCGCGATGACCAGCCCGACCAGCGCGGTGAAGACCACAAGCGACATCACGCGCGGCTTCAGAAGCGCAACGTAATCGCCAACGCTCGCTTCCGAGATGCGCGGCAAATCGATCGCGTGATGGTCAACAATCGACAAGTGGTGTCTCGTTTCCTTTAACGCTTCACCCGCCGACGGTCTGAGAAGGCCGCGGCGGATGAATTCAACTCAACAGCTGCGCGCTCACTGAACGCGCGGCAGAACTTCGAACTGATGGAACGGCGGCGGCGACGACAGCGTCCATTCGAGCGTCGTTGCACCGGCACCCCACGGATTGTTGCCGGCCGGGACTTTCTTCACGAACGCCTGCACGACGCCGTAGAGGAAAATCAGCACGCCGAATGCGGAGATGTAGGAGCCGATCGACGAGATCAGGTTCCAGCCCGCGAATGCGTCAGGATAGTCGACGTAACGGCGCGGCATGCCGGACAGGCCGAGGAAGTGCTGCGGGAAGAACACGAGGTTGACGCCGATGAACGTCACCCAGAAGTGCAGCTTGCCGATAAATTCCGAATACATGTAGCCGTACATTTTCGGGAACCAGTAGTACCAGCCCGCGAAAATGGCGAACACGGCGCCGAGCGACAGCACGTAGTGGAAGTGCGCGACGACGTAATACGTATCCTGCAAAACGCGATCGACGCCGGCGTTGGCGAGCACGACGCCGGTGACGCCGCCAAGCGTGAACAGGAAGATGAAGCCCATCGCCCAGACCATCGGCGTTTTGAACTCGATCGAGCCGCCCCACATCGTGGCGATCCACGAGAAGATCTTCACGCCGGTCGGCACCGCGATCACCATCGTGGCGGCTACGAAGTAAGCCTGCGTCGCAGACGACATGCCGACGGTGTACATGTGGTGCGCCCAGACGACGAAGCCGATCGCGCCGATCGCGACCATCGCATAAGCCATGCCGAGATAGCCGAACACGGGCTTGCGCGAGAAAGTCGAGACGATCTGCGAGATCATGCCGAAGCCCGGCAGAATCAGAATGTAGACTTCGGGATGCCCGAAGAACCAAAACAGATGCTGGAACAGCACCGGATCGCCGCCGCCATCGGCCGAGAAGAACGTCGTGCCGAAATTGCGGTCGGTCAAAAGCATCGTGATCGCGCCTGCGAGAACCGGCAGCGACAACAACAGCAGAAACACGGTGACGAGGATCGACCATACGAACAGCGGCATCTTGTGCATGGTCATGCCAGGCGCGCGCATATTGAAGATCGTGGTGATGAAGTTGATCGCGCCCAGAATGGACGACGCACCGGCAAGATGCAGCGACAGAATCGCGAAATCGACCGCCGGGCCCGGATGGCCGCTCGTCGAAAGCGGCGCGTAGATGGTCCAGCCTGCGCCGACGCCGTTGCCGCCCGGTTCGCCCTCGACAAAGGTCGAGATCAGGAGCAGCGCGAAGGAAGCCGGCAACAGCCAGAACGAGATGTTGTTCATGCGCGGGAACGCCATGTCCGGCGCGCCGATCATCAGCGGCACAAACCAGTTGCCAAAGCCGCCGATCATCGCCGGCATCACCATGAAGAAGATCATGATAAGGCCGTGAGAGGTGACGAACACGTTGTAGGTGTGCGACTCGTGGAAGATCTGCACGCCCGGATACATCAGTTCGACGCGGATCATGACCGACATAAAGCCGCCGATGATGCCCGCGATGATCGCGAAGACAAGGTACATCGTGCCGATGTCCTTGTGGTTCGTCGAATAAACGTAACGCCGCCATCCGGTCGGGTGGTCGTGGGCGTGATCGTCGTGGGCGTGAGATGCAGCGGAGGTGGCCATTTGCGAGTCCTTTGAACCTTGCAGTTCGTCAACCTAGAAACTTAAAGCGCCGTTTGCCTTGCGCTCAGCGCGCCGCCGAACCAATCGAGGCGTATTCATTCGACGGATTGGCGGCGAATTTCTTTTTCGCCCCTTCAACCCAGTTGTTGAATTCCTGATCGCTCACGACACGGATCGCGATCGGCATGAACGCGTGATCCTTGCCGCACAATTCCGAGCACTGGCCGTAGAACATGCCTTCCTTGGTCGCCTTGAACCACGTCTCGTTGAGGCGGCCCGGAATGGCGTCGATCTTGATACCGAAAGACGGAATGGCGAAGGCATGGATCACATCCGCGCCAGTCACCTGCACGCGGATCACCTTGTTGACCGGCACGACAACTTCGTTGTCCACACCGAGGAGTCGCGGCGCCTTGTCGGCGACGAGGAGCGAGTCGAACTCGAACTTGCCGTTATCGGGATAGGAATAGCTCCAATACCACTGCTTGCCGGTCGCCTTGATGGTGAGGTCTGCCTTCGGAATATCGAGTTCCTGGAACAAAAGCCGGAACGACGGCACCGCGATGCCGACCAGAATGAGGACCGGCACAACCGTCCAGATCACTTCGATCAGCGTGTTGTGCGTGGTCTTGGACGGGACGGGATTGGACTTGGCGTTGAACTTGACCGCGACGACGATCAACAGGGCCAGAACCAACAGCGTGATCGCGGTAATCAGCCACAGCAGAAAATTGTGAAACCAGATGATGTTGTCCATCACCGGCGAGGCGGAGCCTTGAAGCGTGTATTCCCAGGGTGTCGGCTGCCCGGTCCCTGCGACCGCTGCGCCTGTCGCGGCAAGCACGCTCGCGATCACGGCGAAACCCAGAATCCGGCGGCCGGTCTGGCCTTTCGACATCTTCATGCCGCTCTCGCTCCTGCTCTTGTCTCGATAAGGTCCCGCCGGGCGGCAAGGCCTGCTTTTTCCATCGCGATCGGGCTTTTGACCATTGGCCAAACGGTTAGAACGCGTCGAAATTCCAGCTTCTCAAACCATAATTCTGCGGCTGCTGCAATGCACGTAATAAGGTGTGAGGACGCACTCAAAGCCTTCGGAAATCCCTTGCCGAAAGGACGAAAACCAGTCCCCGGATTGCCCGGATGCTTGACAGGCGAAGTGACCGATGTACCCACGGCACTGTCGCGCAGCGGCGGTACGATTCGCTGCCGGCTTTAAGGGCTGATCCTGCGGCCATTTGCCCTCAAGACGCCGTCATTGCCGTCAAACTGCCAAGGGATTGGGCCTGATGGGCCGTTCTGACCAGCGAGTTTTCAGCGTGCCGAACAATCGTCCAAACCGCCGCCGGCACATGGCGGAGCATTTTCTGGCTGCAATTTCCACAGCGATTTGGCTTTTCAGTGCGATTTCCAGCCCGGCAGCCGCTCAGGGTGCCGTGAAGGCAACGTTCGGCGACTGGCAAATCCGTTGCGACACGCCGGCGGGTGCACAATCCGAGCAATGCGCGCTGATCCAGAGCGTTGTCGCCGAGGACCGCTCCAATGCGGGCCTCACCGTCATTATCCTCAAGACTGCGGACCAGAAGAGCAAGCTGATGCGGGTGGTTGCGCCGCTCGGCGTGCTGCTGCCGTCGGGTCTCGGACTGAAACTCGACAATGCGGACGTCGGCCGGGCTGGCTTCGTCCGCTGCCTGCCCAATGGCTGCGTTGCCGAAGTTGTGATGGACGACAAGCTGCTCGGCCAGCTCAAGACCGCGAAGACCGCGACCTTCATCATTTTCGAGACGCCCGAAGAAGGCATCGGCTGTCCGCTCAGCCTCAAGGGTCTCGGCGACGGTTACGACAAGCTGCCATAAGGCCCTGTCATATAACTATCGCACTCCCGGCAAATCGTTCCTATCTTGGGCGTCTGTTTCCGCGCCGGAGTTTCCATGAGCAATCCATCCGACATTTCCGCATCGACCTCGCTGCTCGATCGCGCGGGTCTTGATCGCAACGACGTGCGGAAAGAAATCGTGCGCGGGCTGGAAGGCGCGGACGACGGTGAATTGTTTCTCGAATACCGGCAGTCCGAAGGACTTGGATTCGACAACGGACGCTTGAAGCAGGCGACGTATGACACCGCGCAGGGTTTCGGACTTCGCGCCGTCAAAGACGACGCCGTCGGTTACGCTCATTCGTCGGACATTTCTCTTTCGGCGCTGGGTCGTGCGGCCGATGCCGTCCATGCGGTGCGCGGCGGCTACAGCGGCACGTTCGCCTCTGCCCCTCCCCACACCAATGTGCATCTCTACAGCGATGAAAATCCGCTCGATGGCGTTGCCTTTGAAGCCAAGGTGAAACTGCTCGCGGAGATCGACGCCTATGTGCGCGAGAAAGATCCGCGCGTGCGGCAGGTGTCGGTCAGTCTCGGCGCAAGCTGGCAGATCGTCGAAATCCTTAGGCCGGACGGCGAAAGCTATCGCGACATCCGTCCGCTGGTGCGCGTCAACGTGTCCGTCGTCGCAGGCTCCGGCGATCGGCAGGAGAGCGGCAGCCACGGTTACGGCGGGCGTGAGGGCTATGCGCGTTTCATCGAAACGAAGGCGTGGCGCAGCGCCGCCGATGGCGCGATCCGTCAGGCGATGGTCAATCTGGAATCGGTGCCTGCGCCCGCCGGCGAAATGGATGTTGTGCTCGGACCCGGCTGGCCCGGCGTCATGCTGCACGAAGCGGTCGGTCACGGCCTCGAAGGCGACTTCAATCGCAAGCAGACCTCGGCGTTTGCGGGTTTGATGGGACAGCAGGTTGCGGCGAAAGGCGTGACCGTCGTCGATGACGGCACAATCTCGGCGCGGCGCGGCTCGCTCTCCATCGACGACGAAGGCACGCCGACCAACAACACAATCCTGATCGAGGACGGCAAACTCGTCGGCTACATGCAGGATCGGCAGAACGCGCGGCTGATGAACATGAAACCGACCGGCAACGGACGCCGCGAATCCTATGCGCATGTGCCGATGCCGCGCATGACCAACACCTATATGCTCGCCGGCGATCGCGATCCTGCGGAAATTCTTTCCTCAGTGAAAAATGGAATTTTCGCCGCCAATTT
>JAFKKP010000287.1 GCA_017305515.1 Hyphomicrobiales bacterium | reverse complement strand
AGCGACGACAGATCGTGACGCTTGCGCAAATCGATATTATCGATCAGCGCGTAGATCAAGGTCGGCACGAGGAACGTCGAATTGATTTTCTCCGCAGCGACGACGCTTGCGTAAACCTCCGGCTCGAACCCCTGAACGAGGCGCATCAGTCCGCCGCGCATCATCACCGGAAACAGCGTCACACCCGCAGCGTGGCTGATGGGAGTCGCTGCGAGAAAGCGGATGTCCTGCGGCCAGTCCCAATCCGAAAACAGGATCAGCGACATCGTTACCAGCGCGCGGTGCGACAGCATCACGCCCTTCGATCGTCCGGTCGTGCCGCCGGTATAGGCAAGAAACGCAATGCCGCGCGCATCACTTTCGTCGATCAACGGAGCCAGCGCGGCCTTCGCAAGATCGGGCAACACGTCATGCGCGCCGTCCATCGGGCCGAACGACAGCAGGTGTTTCAGATCCTTGACTCGCGATTTGATCGCCGTTCCGCGCGGCGCGAACTTCGCGCCCTCAACGATCAACGCGTCGATCTCGGCGTCTTCGATAATGAAAGCATGATCGTCTTCCGCGGCCATCGGATGCAGCGGCGTATAACGCACGCCCATCACGAGCGCGGCGCAGATCGCCGCCCACGACTCGGCACGGTTACTGGCGAGAATCGAAACCGCGCTGCCCTTGTTCAGTCCGAGCGAACGATAAAGTGTGATAAAGCGCGCGACGGCCTCGCCAAATTCGCGATAGGTCCAGCGCACCTTGCCGTCGGCAAGCGCGGGCCTATCGCCGAAGCGCGCGATGGCGTTGAGGATCAGGCTGCCGATCGTGCCGCCCGAATGAAGGTCGCGCGTATCCGGAACGCCGTGGATCGAACTCATGGAAACTCCCTGCCCTTCGCGCGGCTCTTGCAAGGCCGCTGACTACGAAGATTAGGCAGCGCGGAACTGCTGTCAAATATGCGCAAACGCATGTGAATCGCGGCGTTACGCCTTTGACGCGGCGCGGCACAGGGGTTATGTGATGCGCTTATGACAACAAATGACAATTCCTCAGCCTGGCCGGACCATAAACCGACCGCGCTGCTCGTGCTTGCGGATGGCACCGTTCTCAAAGGCTTTGGTCTTGGCGCGGAAGGAAGCGCCGTCGGCGAGGTCTGCTTCAACACCGCGATGACGGGCTATGAGGAAATCCTTACCGATCCGTCCTACGCCGGTCAGCTCATCACCTTCACCTTCCCGCACATCGGCAATGTCGGTGCCAACGATGAAGACATCGAGACGGTGAACATGGCTGCGACGCCGGGCGCGCGCGGCGTAATTCTGCGATCCGCCATCACCGATCCATCGAACTATCGCTCGACCAAGCATCTCGATGCGTGGCTGAAGGCGCGCGGCATCATCGGTCTTTCCGGTATCGACACGCGCGCGCTCACGGCGCTTATTCGCAGCAAGGGCATGCCGAACGCGGTGATCGCCTATAACAAGGACGGCCAGTTCGATCTCGCCGCCTTGAAAAAGGAAGCGAAGGAGTGGCCCGGCCTCGAAGGCATGGACCTCGTTCCGATGGTGACGAGCGCGCAGCGTTTCGACTGGGACCAGACACCGTGGCAATGGGGCGAAGGTTTCGGCACGCTCGGCAAGCCTGAATTCAACGTCGTCGCCATCGACTACGGCATCAAACGCAACATTCTGCGCCTGCTGGCCGGCGAAGGTTGCAAGGTCACGGTCGTCACCGCAAAGACGCCCGCCGAAGATATTCTGGCGATGAAGCCTGATGGCGTGTTTCTGTCGAACGGCCCCGGCGATCCGGCGGAGACCGGGAAATACGCCGTGCCCGTCATCAAGAAGGTGATTGAATCCGGCACGCCGACATTCGGCATTTGCCTCGGCCACCAGATGCTCGGCATCGCGGTCGGTGGCAAGACGACCAAGATGCATCAGGGCCATCACGGTGCGAACCATCCGGTGAAGGACATGACCACCGGCAAGGTCGAGATCACATCGATGAACCACGGCTTCGCGGTCGACAAGACGACGCTGCCGAAGAATGTCGAGCAGACTCACGTCTCGCTATTCGACGATTCCAACTGCGGCATCGCGCTGAAGGACAAGCCGGTGTTCTCGGTGCAGTATCATCCGGAGGCTTCGCCCGGCCCGCGCGACTCGCATTATCTGTTCACGCGGTTTGCCGATCTGATGCGGGCGAAGAAGCGGGCTTAGTTACCCGGCGGGCGCGCCCGCGCTGAGTTCGGCGAAATCCAGTTCTTCCTCGAATTTGTGGTAGGCGTCGTCGCCGATCTCGCCCGAGCGGCGCATCGCGAATGCCGTCTGCCGCGCGGCCGCGATGGCACGGCGGCGCAGCGGATTGGCCGGAAGCTCGCCGTTGATTTCGCCGTCGCTGTCCGTATCCGCCCGTTGCAACAACGCCTCGTATTCGTAGCGCAGCAGTTTCGCTTCTTTCGAGGTATCGCCGTCAATTTCCGCGAGCGCCGCGCGATAGGCCGCGTTGCGCGCGAGTCCCACTTCGTGCGCGACGGGATCCGGCTCGTCGAGATTGAGCGCCAGCACCAGCGGACGAAGCGTCAAACCCTGAATGACGAGCGAACCGAACACCACCGAGAACGCTACCAGCAGAATCAGATCGCGGAACGGAAAGCCTTCCGGCAACGCAAAGGCCGCCGCCAGCGTGACGATGCCGCGCATGCCGCACCATGAAACCAGAATGCCGCCTTTCAGAGTCGGCCGCCCGATCGCCGATCTGCGCGGATTGAAACCGTAACGCGCGATGAAAGCCAGCCGCACGCCGTTGAAACCCATGACCCAGACGATGCGCGTCACGATCACTGTTGCAAGAACGGCTGCTGCGACGAGACAATAGTGAATGCGCACTTCTTCGCTCAGGTTCGCCCAGATCGGACGCAACTGCATGCCGATCAGAATGAACGCCAGCACGTTGAGCAGAAACACCATCGTCTCCCACACCGCATAAGACGGCACGCGCATCCGCGCCGGAGTGTAAGCAGGGATAGAGCGCGCAAGCGTCACCGCATAGGCAACGATGGTAAGAATTCCGCTGAGGCCGAGTTTCTCGGCAAGAATCCATACGGTGAAGGTGCCGGCGAACTGCATGATGATGGCGGTCGGCACATCGCGAATGCGCGACGTAATCAGCGTGCTGACGCGCGCGAGAAGATAACCCATCGCCAGACTGCCGAGGACGGCGATGGTCAATTCCGGCACAACCTTACCGACACTCAGCGACGAAGCCATCGCAGCACCGACCGCGACCCGGTAAATCAAAAGCGCGCTTGCATCGTTGAGCAGGCTTTCGCCTTCGAGAATTTTCAGAATGCGATGCGGCAGCTTGATGCTGCGCAGGATCGCCGTCGCAGCCGCCGCATCCGGCGGAGCGACGATCGCGCCGAGCGCGATGGCCGCAGCCCACGGCATCGCCGGGACCATCCAGTGCGCCACATAGGCGACCGTCGCCGTCGTTATCGCCACGGCCACCAAAACCAGCATCGAAACCGGAAACCAGTTGATGCGCAGATCGCGCATCGATGTATCGAACGCGGCATCGAGCAGCACGGGTGCCACGAACAGCGCCAGTGCCAGATTCGGATCGAGCGCCCAGTTCGGCGAATGGGGAAGAAATGCGATGCCGATGCCGCCGAGCGCGAGCAGCGTCGGGTATGGAATCGCGAGCTTTCGCGCCAACGCCGCCAACAGCATGGCGCCGAGCAGCAGCCCTATGATCCACTCGAATGCGTCCAAGATTTGCCCCGCGAAAATCCCGGCAAGTTTATGCGAACGCGTGCGCTTCACCAACCCAGCAAAAAGCGCCCGCTTGTCGCGGGCGCTTTTGCAGTCCGGGAATAGATGCTCAGGCTTCGTTTCCGCCTTCCTGACGGGTCGCCTCGAACAGGAACCAGGTGCGGCGCTCGGCCTGATCGATGAAGACTTCCAGCACGCTGGTCGTCGCCGAGTCGTCATATTTGCCCGCGACCTCGTGCGCCTTGCGCAGATTGGCGACGAGCTTCTTGTTGTCGTTCATGAGTTCGCGCAGCATTTCGCGCGGCGGCACGAACTTCTCGTCATTGTCCTCGATGGTTTGCAGCTTCGCGATCTGTCCGATCGAGCGGATCGTGGTGCCGCCGATCTTGCGGATACGCTCGGCGAGATCGTCTGTGGTCGCGAAAATCTGCTCGCCCTGCTCATCGAGCATCAGATGGTAGTCGCGGAAATGACGTCCGCTGACATGCCAGTGAAAATTCTTGGTCTTCAGATAGAGCGCGAAGCTGTCGGCAAGAACGACGTTGACGGCCTGGGAAATCCTGTCGACGCCTTCCTGCGGAAGATCGGTCGGCGTATCGAGGTCGGGTGACACACTATTCTTTATTTTGCTCACGGCACTGTTCCTGTTAGGACATGGAAATTGGCGGGTCTGGACATGGATCGGCAGACCATCTAACGCACACATATATGCTCCGGTTCCTCGACCGGAACCCCTCAATAAGGCATGTTTCGTCCGCGAAAGACGGCCTTCACATTTCGCGACCGTGCCAAGTCCGGACCGACCGATGGACGACTGGATCGACTATTACGATTCGACGCATACGATTTATGTCAGCAAGCTGCATCGCGACGTCCATTTCCAAGTTATCGCTGCCGATATTGTTGGATTTATCCCTTCACCCGGCGCGACCGTGCTCGACTACTCGTGCGGCGAGGCGCTGTCGGCCGGCGACGTCGCAGCCGCATGCGGAAAGCTGATTCTGGCCGAGCCTGCTCCCGGCGTTCGCGGGCGTCTGACCGCGCGCTTTGCGTCCAATCCGAAGATCGCGGTGCGTTCGCTCGACGAACTGGACCGGCAACACGATCAATCTGTCGATCTCGCGGTGATGATTTCGGTCGCGCAATATATGACGCCCGCCGAACTCGGCGCCGCGCTCGCGCTGATGCGGCGCATCCTCAGGCCCGGCGGAAAACTTGTCCTGGGCGATATTCTGCATCCCGATATCGGCGCTGCGACCGACGTGATCGCATTGCTCAAGCTCGCCGCGCGCAACGACTTCCTCACCGATGCGCTCTGGGGCCTCGCGCGCACCGCCCTGTCGGATTATTGGCAATTGCGTCAGAGCATCGGATTGCAGCGATACAGCGATAGCGAAATCGTCGCAAAACTTCAGGCCGCAGGATTTGCGGCCACGCGCGCGCCGGAAAATGTCGGCCACAATCCCGCGCGCATGACATTCGTCGCAACGCGTAATGGCTGAACGTCCGGGCGATTAACTTTAACCAGGGTTCCGCGTGGACTCGGCGCGCGGCGTAAGCAATTCTGCGGACGGCTCGGTGGCGGAATGCGTCGACGCGAAAACTGTGCAAGGTTTTTTATCCAGGTTCAAATCCTGGCCGAGCCTCCAATCTCCCCTTTTGCGCCAATGCGCAAACCTCAGCAAATGCTGGCGAATTTGGCGGTTGATTGCCGGTTTAAAGGCCTTTCACCCCTGCGGAATCTGGTCTAAAGACACCCCGCGCGCGAGGGGAACCTAGCGTAAGCGCCTAATCCGCCAAAGTGTGAGCGGTTTGGCGAAAGATTATGCGCTCCTCAATAACAAGAGCGCGATCGGACGCAAAACCGGTTCCCACTTTTGCTGATCGCGCTCTGTTTCAAAGGACGCGCGAATGCGCGTTCTTTTTTTGTGCCTTGTTTCTGCACGCAGGATTTGATGCCCAAACGTACCGACATCTCGACGATCCTCATCATCGGCGCCGGACCTATCGTCATCGGCCAGGCTTGCGAATTCGATTATTCCGGCACTCAGGCAGTCAAGGCACTCAAGGAAGAAGGCTACCGGGTCGTATTGGTGAACTCCAATCCGGCCACGATAATGACCGATCCGGAATTGGCCGACGCGACTTACATTGAGCCGATCACGCCGGAGATCGTCGCCAAGATCATCGAGAAGGAACGCAACGTGAAGCCGGGCGGGTTCGCGTTACTTCCGACGATGGGCGGACAGACCGCGCTGAACTGCGCACTGTCGCTGCGGCGGCTGGGCACGCTGGAAAAATTCAACGTCGAGATGATCGGCGCGACGGCCGACGCCATCGACAAGGCGGAAGATCGCCAGCTTTTCCGCGAAGCGATGACCAAGATCGGGCTGGAGACGCCGAAGTCACGCCTCGCCAACGCCTCGGCGATGAAGAAAGCCGACCGCGATGCCCATATCGCCGAGCGCGATAAGCTCTCCGGCGACGCACGCGCGAACTACGAGAATCAATGGTCGCTCGGCGAGAACGATCGCCGCAAGCGTTATCAGCAGCAGGCGATGGCCGAAGCGTTGATGGCGCTCTCGGAGATTGGACTGCCCGCCATCATCCGCCCCTCGTTCACAATGGGCGGCACCGGCGGCGGCATCGCCTATACCCGCGAGGAATTTCTCGACATCATCGAGCGCGGCCTCGACGCCTCGCCGACTAACGAAGTGCTGATCGAAGAGTCGGTGCTCGGCTGGAAAGAATTCGAAATGGAGGTTGTCCGCGACAAGAAGGACAACTGCATCATCGTCTGCTCCATCGAAAACCTCGATCCGATGGGCGTGCATACCGGCGACTCCATCACCGTCGCCCCTGCACTCACTTTGACCGACAAAGAATATCAGATCATGCGCGACGCCTCGCTGGCGGTGCTGCGCGAGATCGGCGTCGAGACCGGCGGATCGAACGTGCAGTTCGGCGTCAATCCGGCGGACGGCCGCATGGTCGTGATCGAAATGAATCCGCGCGTGTCGCGCTCATCCGCGCTGGCATCGAAAGCGACGGGTTTTCCGATCGCAAAGGTCGCGGCGAAACTCGCCGTCGGCTACACGCTCGATGAAATCGCCAACGACATCACCGGCGGCGCGACGCCGGCCTCGTTCGAGCCGACCATTGACTACGTCGTGACCAAGATTCCGCGTTTCGCGTTCGAGAAATTCCCCGGCGCCAGCCGGACGCTGACGACCTCGATGAAGTCGGTCGGCGAAGTTATGGCGATCGGCCGAACCTTTCAGGAGAGCTTACAAAAGGCGCTCCGCGGACTGGACACCGGCCTCACCGGCCTCGACGAAATCGACATCGAAGGTCTCGGCCAGAGCGACGACAAGAATGCGATCCGCGCGGCTCTCGGCACGCCGACACCGGATCGTTTGTTGCAGGTGGCGCAGGCGATGCGCCTAGGCTGGACCAACGACGAGATTTTCACCTCGTGCAAGATCGATCCGTGGTTCCTCGCGGAGATGCGCGGCATTATCGATATGGAAGCGAAGGTCAGGACGCACGGCCTTCCCGGTAACGCGCACGGCATGCGCACGCTGAAGGCGATGGGTTTCTCCGACGCGCGCCTCGCTGTCCTGTCGGGCAAGACCGAGGCCGAAGTGAAGTCGCTGCGGCGGACGATGAGCGTGCGCCCGGTGTTCAAGCGCATCGACACCTGCGCCGCCGAATTCGCATCGCCAACAGCTTATATGTATTCGACCTATGAGGCGCCGTTCGCGGGCAACACCGCCGACGAAAGCGCACCGTCGAACAAGAACAAGGTCGTCATTCTCGGCGGCGGCCCGAATAGAATCGGTCAGGGTATCGAGTTCGACTATTGCTGCTGTCACGCCTGCTTCGCGCTGCATGATGCGGGCTATGAGACCATCATGGTCAACTGCAATCCGGAAACGGTCTCGACCGACTACGACACGGCGGATCGTCTCTATTTCGAGCCGCTGACCGCCGAAGACGTTCTCGAAATCATCGACACCGAACGCTCCAACGGAAAACTGCATGGCGTGATCGTGCAGTTCGGCGGACAGACGCCGCTGAAGCTCGCGCGCGCGCTCGAAGAAGCCAATGTGCCGATCCTCGGCACATCGCCCGACGCCATCGACCTTGCCGAAGACCGCGACCGCTTCAAGCGCATCCTCGACAAGCTGCGTCTCAAGCAACCGAAGAACGGCATTGCGTATTCCGTCGAACAGGCACGACTCGTTGCCGCCGATCTCGGATTGCCGCTCGTCGTTCGTCCGTCCTACGTGCTCGGTGGACGCGCGATGCAGATCATCCGCGAAGAGTCCCAACTCGGCGACTATCTGCTCGGCACGCTGCCGGAGCTTGTGCCCGCCGACGTGAAGGCCCGCTACCCGAACGACAAGACCGGCCAGATTAACACCGTGCTCGGCAAGAATCCGTTGCTGTTCGATCGCTATCTGTCGGATGCGACCGAAGTCGATGTCGATTGCCTTTGCGATGGCAAAGACACGTTCGTTGTCGGCATCATGGAGCACATCGAAGAAGCGGGCATTCATTCCGGCGACTCGGCGTGTTCGTTGCCGCCGCACTCCCTCGAACCGGCGCTGATTTCAGAACTCGAACGCCAGACTCGCGAACTTGCGCTCGGCCTCGATGTCGTCGGCCTGATGAACGTGCAGTACGCGATCAAGGACGGCGAGATTTACGTTCTCGAAGTCAATCCGCGCGCGTCGCGCACTGTGCCGTTCGTCGCCAAAGTGGTCGGCATTCCGGTTGCGAAGATCGCCGCGCGCATCATGGCCGGCGAAAAGCTGGCGAGTTTCAAACTCAAGCCACGCAAATTGCAGCATGTCGGCGTGAAAGAATCCGTCTTCCCGTTCGCGCGTTTCCCCGGCGTCGATACCGCGCTCGGCCCGGCAATGAAATC
>JAFKKP010000286.1 GCA_017305515.1 Hyphomicrobiales bacterium | reverse complement strand
CGAGCCCGTTGAGATAGACCGGAAAATCTGCGGTCTCGACGGTCGCCAGCGTCCCCGGAACGGGACGCGGCTGCGCCGCCTGTTTTTTTGCAGCGCCGTCGGAGGCGGGATGACCAAAAAAAAGCGCGTAACCGCCGGCGAGAATGACTGCGGCTGCGGAAATCGAAGCCCATGTCGTCGCGCTCAATTTCTGCATGCGGTCTCCAAAACGCCGGCCGGGCGAATTGACATAATAATGTATCTGGGAATCGAAAGCCCTGCGCCAGCCCGGCCAATAACCATCAAATCAATCAGCGTAAACTCACTTCGGCTTGACCGGGTTCCGTAGTAAGAACGCGATTAACGTTTGTTCATCTGAATCGGGGTCGATGCATGTCCGGCGAGAAACTGGTGCTCCACGAAAAGCGCGGGCAGGCCTTCTGGATTACGATCAACCGGCCCGACAAGCGCAACGCGCTGAATGCGTCCGTCATCGCGGGCATCGCCGAAGGTTTTCATCGCGCGCATGCGGACGACGGCGTGCGCGTCATCGTGTTGACAGGAGCGGGTCCGAAGGCGTTCTGCGCGGGCATGGATTTGCAGCCGGGCGGCGGCTTCGCCTACGACCTGTCCAAACCCAGTCTCGACTTCGCCGATCTGCTGCGTCTGGCGCAGAATTCCACCAAGCCTTCGATCGCGCGCGTCAACGGCGTGTGCATGGCCGGCGGCATGGGATTGCTGTGCATGACCGATCTCGCAGTGGCTGCGGACGATGCGGTGTTCGGATTGCCGGAGGTGAAGGTCGGCGTTTATCCGATGCAAGTTCTCAGTCTGCTGCAATCGATGGCGCCGCAGCGGATTTTGCGCGAATGGTGCATCACCGGCGAGCCGTTCAGCGCGCATGAAGCGAAGGACGCGGGTCTGCTGAACTACACGGTGCCCACCGCCGAACTCGACGCCAAGGTCGACTGGCTGATCGCGCGCATCGCCGACAAGTCGCCGACCGCTATCCGGCGCGGCAAATACGCGACCAAGATGCTGGCGACCATGTCATTCGATCAGGCGATCGCCTATGCGGAGGCGCAGATCGCGACGCTGTCGATGACGCAGGACGCGAAGGAAGGCATGGCGGCCTTTGTCGAGAAACGCAAACCGGTGTGGACCGGTAAGTAAATAGTGTTACGCGTTAGCGGCCCTTGAACACGGGCTTGCGCTTTTCCATGAAGGCCTTGCGGCCTTCTTCATAGTCCGCGCTCTTGAAGCATTGCTGCACGAGATCGTCGCAGCGTTTCATGTCGCGCTGGCTCTCGTCTTTCAAGGCTTCGCCGACGATGAAGCTGATCGAATCCACGGTGAGCGGCGCATTCGCCCCGATCATCGCCGCGTATTCTTTCACATAAGCCTCAAGCTCGTCATTGCCGACGACGCGGTTGGCGAGCCCCATCATGCGCGCCTCGTTGGCGTCGAACAGCCGCGCGGTATAGAAAATCTCTTTCGTGAACGACGGCCCGACGACATCCATCAGCCGTTTCACGCCAGGATAGCCGTAGCCGAGGCCGAGTTTGGCGGCAGGCACGGCAAACTTTGCGTCTTCCGAACAGATGCGAATGTCGCAGCAGCTTGCAATGCCCATGCCGCCGCCGACCGCGAAGCCGCGGATCATCGCAATCGTCGGCTTTGGAAATTCATGCACGCTGGCATAGGCGCGCTCGACCACTTTATTGTATCTCGCGACGCCGGCTTCCGAGGATCGCTCCTCGCCGAACCTCGAAATATCCGCGCCGGCGATGAACGCCTTGTCGCCCGCGCCGGCGAGCACGACCACGCGCACCTCGGGGTCTTTCGCGTACACCGCCAGCTGCTGCGAACAACCTTCCCACATCTCCAGCGACATCGCGTTGCGCTTGTCGGGATTACTGAAGATCAGATAGCCGACGTTGCCGTCCTTGCGGGAAATGATCTTGCCGGTCTGCGTCATGGTGTGTCCTTGAGAATCGTCAGATGACTTTATTTTGCTTGAGCGCGGCGATCTCATCGCGGCTGAAACCGAATTCGGTCAGCACATCATCCGTGTGCTCGCTGACCAGCGGCGGCCGCGCGGCCATGCGGCTCGGCGTGCGCGACAGAGTGAAGGGTTGCGCGACGAGGCGGTGCTTCGCATCAGGAACGTCTTTCGCAATTTCCAAATGCTTCACCTGTTCGTCGGCGAAGACCTGATCGATGCTGTAGATCGGTCCGCAAGGCACGCCCGCATTGTTCAGAATGCCGATCCATTCGTTCGTCGTGCGTTTTTTCAGATGCATCTCGATGGCCGCGTTCAGCGTATCGCGATGTTTCGAGCGCGACGCAATCGTCGTGTAGTCAGGATGTTTCAGAAGCTTGTCCGCGCCGATGGCTTGCGCGAAACGTTGCCAGATCGCGCCGCCGGTTGTCGCGATGTTGATGAAGCCGTCGCTCGTCCTGAACACGCCGGTCGGAATGCTGGTCGGATGATTGTTGCCGGCCTGCTTCGGTATCTCCTTATCAACGAGCCAGCGCGCGGCTTGAAAATCGAGCATGAAAATCTGCGCCTGCAACAATGACGTTTGCACCCATTGACCTTCGCCGGAGACGTCACGCTCCAGCAGCGCGGTGAGGATTCCGAGCGCGCAGAACAATCCCGCCGTCAGATCCGCAACCGGAATGCCCGCGCGCATCGGACCCTGACCCGGCGCGCCGGTGATCGACATCAGCCCGCCCATGCCCTGCGCGATCTGATCGAAGCCGGGGCGCTTCGCATAAGGGCCGTCCTGACCGAAACCGGAGATGCTCGCATACACAAGACGCGGATTGATCGCGCGCAGGCTCTCATAATCGATCTTGAGTTTGGCCTTCACGTCGGGGCGATAATTTTCGACGACGACATCCACCTTCGCAACCAGACGCTTGAACACCTCAAGACCTTTGGGGTCTTTCAGGTTCAGCGTCATCGCGCGCTTGTTGCGATGAAGATTCTGGAAATCCGGTCCCTGACGCGGCCCGCCCGGCTGTTCGCTGTCGGCGAGACTGGCCGGCGCTTCGATCTTGATAACGTTCGCGCCCCAGTCCGACAGCTGACGAACAGCCGTGGGACCGGAACGGATGCGCGTCAGATCGAGCACCGTGAATCGCTCGAGAGCTTTCGACGCGCGCGGAAAATTCATCGAAACGTCCTTGGCCTAGCCGGTGCTGGCGGTGAGGCCCGCGGCTTCGATGCCTGCAACTGCTGCGGTCTCGTCATTGTCCGACGTGTCGCCGCTGATGCCGATGGCGCCGAGCAGCGCGCCGCTCTTGTCGTGGAACAGAACGCCGCCCGGAACGGGAATCATCGCGCCGCGCGTCATGGTGCTGATCGCATCGACGAAGTAGGGCTGTTCGTTGGCGCGCTTGAAGATCGCGCGCGAGCCCATGCCGAGCGACAGCGATCCGTAGGCCTTGCCGTAGGCGATCTCGTTGCGCATCAGGCTGGTGCCGTCTTCGGCAAGCGATGCTTTCACGCAGCCGCGCGCGTCTAGCACGACGATGGACATCGGTTTCAGCTTCATGTCGCGGCATTTGGCGAGCGCGGCGTCGCAGATCTTGCGGGCGACGGCGAGGGTGAGATCGTTCATCGGATTTTCCTTTTACTGAAGACTTGGCGCATTGCTGTCGAGGCTTATCGCAAGGACGCGCGCGACGTGCAACGCGTTTCGCCCCGATCCGTCTTTGATCTGATGGCGGCAGGAGGTGCCGTCGGCGACGATCAGCGCATCTGCCTCCGCCTTGCGGATGGCCGGCAGCAGCGAGGCCTCCGCCATCTGCATCGATACGTCGTAGGTATCCGCGCCATAGCCGAACGCACCCGCCATGCCGCAGCAACTCGACTGAATCGTCTCGACCTTGAGGCCGGGAACGAGGCGCAGGATTTTTTCTACCGGCGCGAACGCGCCGAAGGATTTCTGATGGCAGTGGCCATGGACATGCGCGGTCTTGCTTACAGTGCCGAGCTTGAGTTGCAGCCGTCCGGCTTCAGCTTCGCGCGCAAGAAATTCCTCGAACAGCAACGCATTTGCGCCGATGACTTTCGCCGCCTCATCGTTACGCAGCGATTGCAGTTCATCGCGCAACGTCAGAAGGCAACTAGGCTCAAGACCGACAATGGGCACGCCACGTTCGGCGAATGGTCGCAGCGTCTCGACGACGCGGGCGAGTTCGGCGCGCGCCTCTCCGACGAGACCTGCTGAGAGAAATGTGCGGCCGCAGCACAGTGGCCTGCTGCTGTCTGCGGGGCGGGGAATGTGAACGCGGTAGCCGCCGTCGATCAGCACGCGCAACGCGGCATCGAGATTTTCACGCTCGTAAGCGCGGTTGAACGTGTCGGCGAACAGCACGATTTCGCGCCCGTTAGCTGCACCGAATGACTCGGCATCCGGCGCGAAAACATCGCTGCGGAATTCCGGCAGCTTGCGCGTGGCGCTGATGTTGGCAACTTTCTCGAACAGCCAGCGCAACACGGCACTTTTGTTACGAAGATTTGCGATGAACGCAAAGCGCGCCGCCATCGCCGCATAGCGCGGCAGATAGCCGACGAGCCGATCTCGCAGCGTGAGGCCGTGTTTCGCAACCCGCGCGGCGAGCACTTCGATTTTCATTTTCGCCATATCGACGCCGGTCGGACATTCATGACGGCACGCCTTGCACGAGACGCACAGCTTCATGGTGTCCAACATCTCGTCCGACGACAGCGCATCGGGACCGAGCTGACCGGAAATCGCAAGCCGCAAGGTATTGGCGCGACCGCGTGTCACATCCTTCTCGTCGCGCGTGGCGCGATAGGATGGGCACATCACGCCGCCTTCGAGCTTGCGGCACGCGCCATTGTTGTTGCACATCTCGACCGCACCCTGAAAACCGCCCGCGGCGCCCGGATAGGCCGACCAGTCGAGTTCGGTCTTAAAATTCTCTATCCTGTAGTCCGGCGCGTAACGGAACAGAGAGCGGTCGTCCATCTTCGGCGCGTGAACGATTTTGCCGGGATTGAGCGTGTTGGCCGGATCGAAGCGTTCTTTGACTTCCTCGAAATCGCGGACGATGCGCGGGCCGAACACGGTCTCGTGAAATTCGGAACGCACGATGCCGTCGCCGTGCTCGCCGGAGTGCGAGCCTTTATATTCGCGCACCATCGCGAAAGTTTCCTCGGCAATGGCGCGCATCGCCGTCACATCTTTATCCAGCTTGAGATTGAGAACGGGCCGCACATGAAGGCAACCTTCGGACGCATGTGCATACATCGTGCCGCGCGTGCCGTGCTTCTCGAAGATCTTGTTCAGCCGCTCGGTGTAGTCGGCGAGATGCGGCAGCGGCACAGCGCAATCCTCGACGAATGACACAGGCTTGCCCTCCTGTTTCATCGACATCATCACGTTGAGGCCGGAGGTGCGGAAATCCGTGATCGCGGCTTGCGTCGCAGGATCGACGACATCGACCACGCCGCCCCATTTGTTCTTTGGTTTGTCCCAGCCGAAGCCGAGACCGTTCATGGTGTCGGCGAGATCTTTTAGCTTGCGCAGATTGTCGGATTGCTCGTCCTCGGCGAATTCGACGATCAGCAGCGCATCGGGATCGCCTTTCACAACCGTCTCGATGGTCGGACGGAACATCGCGATGTCACGGCCAAGCGCAATCATGGTGCGATCGACGAGTTCAACTGCGATGGGCTTCAGCTTCACCAGATGCTGCGTGGCGTCCATCGCCTCATAGAAGCTGCCGAAGTGGCAGACGCCGAACACTTTCGGCCCGATCAGCGGCCACAGCTTCAGTTCGACGCGCGTGGTGAACGCGAGCGTGCCTTCCGACCCGACCAAGAGATGCGCGAGATTGTTGATCGGCTTCGGCGTCAGGGCATCGAGATTGTAGCCGCCGACGCGGCGCTGCACATGAGGGAAGCGTGCTTCAATCTCGCCTGCTTCTCTTTCACCCAAAGCCAGCATGTCGCGAAACAGATAGCGGCCCGGCTGCTCGGAATTTTCCCACGCGCTGTCGCGCTTCACTTCGCCGAAATGCAATAGCGTGCCGTCGGCAAGTGCCGCATCCATCGCAATCGTGTTGTCGCGCATGGTGCCGTAGCGCAGCGAACGTCCGCCGCAGGAATTGTTGCCGGCCATGCCGCCGATGGTCGCGCGCGAAGCCGTCGATACGTCCACCGGAAACCAGAGTCCGTGCTTCTTCAGTTGCCGGTTGAGATCGTCGAGCACGATGCCGGGCTCGACCACGCAGGTGCGCCTCTCGACATCGACGGAGATTAGCTTGTTGAGATATTTCGAAACGTCGATGACGATGCCGTCGTTGACCGTCTGGCCGCATTGCGAGGTGCCGCCGCCGCGCGGGGTGACGATGCGTCCGTCGTCGCGCGCAATCGCCATCGCGCGCAGCGCCTCGTCCACCGTGCGCGGGATCACGACGCCGAAGGGCACGATCTGATAGAACGAGGCGTCGGTCGCGTAGCGGCCGCGATCGAAGGAATCGAACAGCACCTCGCCGGTGATTTCGCGCCTGAGGCGTCTCGCAAGCGCGCTGTCCGATGCGGCAATCTGCTTGGTCATTTGTTGCACCGCAACGAAAGGATCGTTGGCCTGAAAATACTGGCGTTTTCGCGCGCAGGCGCGGCGTGAAAACTAGTCCAGATTACTAGGGGTTAGAAGAAGCGTTTTTTCTGGACGGTTGGCATACCAGAGCATAGGTTGCCGCCAAAATGACGGGAGCGGCCTTAATGCCGAATACGACGATTCATACCGGACGGCATTTCCTTCAAATCCCAGGCCCCACCAACGTCCCAGATCGCGTCCTGCGCGCCATCGACATGCCCACGATCGATCATCGCGGGCCGGAATTCGCGCAACTCGGTCACGAGGTGATCGACGCGACCCGGAAGGCTTTCCGCCCCAAGAAACCGGTCATCATCTACTCGTCCTCCGGCACTGGCGCGTGGGAAGCCGCGATGGTCAACACGCTGTCGCCCGGCGACAAGGTGCTGATGGCCGAGACCGGCCAGTTCTCGACGCTGTGGCGCGCTCTGGTCCAGAAGATGAAGGTCGAGGTCGATTTCCTTCCCGGCGACTGGAAGCGCGGCGCGGACGCGAACCAGATCGAAGAGAAACTGCGCGAGGACAAGGATCACAAGATCAAGGGCGTGATGGTCGTCCACAGCGAGACCTCGACCGGCGCCGTCACCGATATTCCCGCCGTCCGCAAGGCAATCGACAACGCGAAACATCCGGCGCTGCTGTTCGTCGATACGATTTCGGGTCTCGCCTCGATTGAATACGAGCACGACAAATGGGGCGTGGATGTCACCATCGCGGGCTCGCAGAAGGGCCTGATGCTGCCGCCGGGTCTCGGCTTCAACGCGATTTCGGACAAGGCGCTTGCCGCGCACAAGGCGTCGTCGGCTATCCGGTCCTATTGGGACTGGGGCGACATCGTCGAGGCCAACAAGAGCGGCTCCTGGCCTTACACGCCCGCGACCAATCTCCTTTACGGGTTGAAAGAAGCGATCGCGATGCTGAACGAGGAAGGCCTCGACAACGTGTTCGCGCGCCACAAGCGCCACGGCGAGGCGGCGCGCGCCGCGCTCGCGCATTGGGGCTTGCAGAACCAGTGCGCCGATCCGAAAGCCTATTCGCCGATCCTGACGGCCATTGTGATGCCGGACGGCCATGACGCCGATCAGTTCCGCAAGGTCGTGCTCGACAATTTCGACATGTCGCTCGGCGCGGGCCTCGGCAAGATCAAGGGCAAGGTGTTCCGCGTCGGCCATATCGGCCACTTCAACGATCTGATGCTGATGGGCGCGCTGTCCGGCGTCGAGATGGCGCTGGACCTCGCGAAAGTGCCGCATCGCAGCGGAGGCGTCGTCGCGGCGATGGAGGTGCTGACGGGACGGGGTGCGACACAGGCGTCGCGCGCAGTCGCCTGAGGTCGTATTGCATTTCGCGCGCGCTTGCGGACACTGACACGGCAAGAAGCACCGGCACAAAGCCGGGCTCAAAAAAGATTAAGGGGAGGACGGCATGAAAACCTTCATGAAGGCGACGAGTGTGCTTGCGATGCTGGCGGCAACGCCGGCCTTCGCATGGGAGCCGACCAAGCCGGTCGAAATCGTGGTCGCGGCGGGCGCCGGCGGTGCATCCGACCAGATGGCGCGCATGATGCAGGCGGCCATTCAGAAGAACAATCTGATGAAGCAGCCGATGGTGGTGTCGCTGAAGGGCGGCGCATCCGGCGCCGAAGCCCTGATGTATATGAAGGGCAGCGACGGCGACGCCAACAAGGTGCTGATCGCTTACTCGCTGATCTACATGCTGCCGCTGTCGGCGAAGATTCCGTTCAACTGGCGCGAGCTGACTCCGGTCTCCGTGATCGCGATGGACCAGTTCGTGCTGTGGGACAACGCCGAAGGCCCGAAGACGGTGAAGGATTTCATCGCCGCCGCCAAGGCATCCAGTTCGCCGTTCAAGATGGGCGGCACGGGATCGAAGCGCGAAGACCATGTGCTGACCGTGTTCATGGAAAAGAAGACCGGCGCAAAGTTCTCCTATCTGCCTTACAAGTCGGGCGGCGAGGCGGCGACGCAGCTTGTCGGCAAGCACACCGAATCCAACGTCAACAACCCATCGGAAAATCTCGAAGTCTGGCGCGCCGGTCAGGTGCGCGCGTTGTGCGTGTTCGACAAGGAGCGCATCTCGTACAAGACCAAGGT
>JAFKKP010000285.1 GCA_017305515.1 Hyphomicrobiales bacterium | reverse complement strand
AACCCTCCCCCACAAGGGGGGAGGGAAAAGGAATGCGCTTCGTTTTCCAGGGCCGAAGGCGTTTTTTCGATGACCCATCCCGGCGAAAAATTCTATCCCGAGGGCGTGCGCTGGGATGCGCCGATCTCGCGCGGCACGTTGCCGGATCTGCTGGCGCAATCTGCTTCGGATTTCGGCGAGCGAGCGGCGATTGAATATCGCGACAGGCCTATCAGCTTTGTCGAACTGAAAAACATGGCGGATTCCGCCGCCGCCGCGTTTCTTCGCGCGGGCTACGGCAAGGGAAGTTCGATCGCCCTGTTCCTCGGCAATGCGCCGGATCATCCCGTCAATTTCTTCGGCGCGCTCAAGGCCGGTGCGCGGGTCGTGCATCTGTCGCCGCTCGACGGCGCGATTGCGCTCACGCACAAGCTGAAAGATTCCGGTGCGCGGATTCTTGTCACCAGCAACCTGTCGACGCTGTTTCCCGCAGCGCTGAAATTCTTCGAGGCGGGCTTGGTCGACAAGCTGATCGTCTGCGAAGACCAGACCTGGGGCGACGTCGGCAACCCGATGACGGCGCTGCCGGATAATCCCGCGATCATCACGTTTCGCGAATTCGTCAAGGACGCGAAAGCACCCGCGCAATGGCCTTCCGTCAGCCCAGACGACATCGCGCTTCTGCAATACACCGGCGGCACCACTGGCCTGCCGAAGGGTGCGATGCTGACCCATGGCAATCTCACTTCCGCTGTCTCCATATATGATGTGTGGAGCGAGCCGACGCGCCGCGAGCGCAACACCGTCGAGCGCGTCATTCTCGTATTGCCGCTGTTTCATATCTTCGCGCTTACCGTCGTATTGCTGCGCTGTCTTCGGATGGGCGACCTGATTTCGCTGCATCAGCGTTTCGAGGTCGATGCCGTGATGCGCGACATTGAAGTGAAGCGCGCGACTTACATTCCCGGCGTGCCGACGATGTGGATTGCCATCGCGAGCCTGCCCGATCTCGACAAGCGCGATCTGTCTTCGCTCGCGGGGGCGGGCTCCGGCGGGGCGCCGTTGCCGGTCGAAGTTGCAAAAATTTTCGAGCGCAAGACCAAACTTCAATTGAAGAGCGGCTGGGGCATGACCGAGACCTGCTCGCCCGGCACCGGTCATCCGCCGACTGGCCCCGAGAAACCCGGCTCCATCGGCCTCATGCTGCCCGGCGTCGAGATGGATGTTGTCTCGCTGGAAGACCCGGCGAAGGTTCTGCCTGTCGGCGAAACCGGCGAGATTCGCATCAAGGGACCGAACGTCACGCGTGGCTACTGGAATCGTGAAGCGGAAACCAAAGAGTCCTTCGTCGGCGACCGCTTCCTCACCGGCGACATCGGCTACATGGACGAGGACGGCTACTTCTATCTGGTCGACCGCAAGAAGGACATGATTATCTCCGGCGGTTTCAACGTCTATCCGCAGATGATCGAGCAGGCGATCTACACCTATCCGCCGGTTCAGGAAGTTCTCGTCATCGGAATCCCGGACGATTATCGCGGCGAGGCGGCGAAGGCATTCGTCACGCTGCGCGCGGACGCAAAGCCCTTCACCATCGAGGAACTGCGCGAGTTTCTCACCGGCAAGATCGGCAAGCACGAGCTTCCCGTCGCCGTCGAATTCATGAAGGAGCTGCCACGCACCAGCGTAGGAAAGCTCTCCCGCCACGAACTGCGAAGTCAGCAGCTTTCGCAACACCAGCAACCCGCCAAACAATTTGCAACAGGAGGTCGTTCATGACCGAAGCCGTTATCGTTTCCACCGCCCGCACGCCCATCGGCAAAGCCTATCGCGGCGCGCTTAACAACACCGAAGGCGCAACGCTTCTCGGCCACGCCATCGGCGAAGCTGTCAAGCGCGCGAAGGTCGATCCGTCCGAGATTGAGGACGTGGTGATGGGCGCCGCCATGCAGCAGGGTGCGACCGGCGGCAACATCGCGCGCAAGGCCGCGCTTCGCGCCGGGCTTCCTGTCACGGTTGCCGGAACGACCATCGACCGCCAGTGCGCGTCGGGATTGCAGGCGATTGCGCTGGCCGCGCGCTCGGTGATCTTCGACGGCGTGCAGGTCGCAGTCGGCGGCGGCGGCGAATCGATCAGCCTCGTGCAGAACGACAAGATGAACCTGTTTCATGCGGTCGATCCCGAACTGAAGGCGATAAAGGGCGACGTCTATATGGCGATGCTCGATACCGCCGAAGTGGTGTCGAAGCGTTACGGCATTTCGCGCGAGAAGCAGGACGAGTATTCGCTGGAAAGCCAGCGCCGCACCGCTGCCGCCCAGCAGGGCGGACGCTTCAAGGAAGAGATCGCTCCCATCAGCACCAAGATGGCCGTCGCAAACAAAGAGACGAAGGAAATCACCTTCAAGGACATCACGCTGTCGCAGGACGAAGGCCCGCGCCCGGACACGACCGCCGAAGGTCTTGCGTCGCTCAAGCCGGTGCGCGAAGGCGGCTTCATCACCGCAGGCAACGCCAGCCAGCTGTCGGATGGCGCATCCGCCACGGTCATCATGAGCGACAAGGAAGCCGCAAAGCGCGGCCTCAAGCCGCTCGGCATTTTCAAGGGCTTCGTCGCTTCCGGCTGCGAGCCGGATGAAATGGGCATCGGTCCCGTGTTCGCGATCCCGCGCCTGCTCAAGCGCCACAACCTCAAGATCGACGACATCGACATCTGGGAATTGAACGAAGCCTTCGCCGTGCAGGTGATCTACTGCCGCGACAAGCTGGGCATCGATCCCGAGAAGCTGAACGTCAGCGGCGGTTCGATCGCCGTCGGTCATCCTTACGGCATGACCGGCTCGCGCCTCACGGGTCATGTGCTGATCGAAGGCCGCCGCCGCAAGGCGAAATACGGCGTGGTCACCATGTGCATCGGTGGCGGTCAGGGCGCCGCCGGCCTGTTTGAGATTTTGCAATAAGCGAACCTTCAGGAGCATCCAATGGATCTCAGCTTCACCAAGGAAGAAATCGCGTTTCGCGACGAGGTGCGGACCTTCTTCAAGGAGAACGTGCCGGCCTCGACGCGCCAGAAGATGGAAGAGGGCCGCCACCTCGGCAAGGAAGACCTCGTCAACTGGCAGCGCATCCTCAACAAGAAAGGCTGGGCGGTGACGCACTGGCCGAAGGAATATGGCGGCACCGGCTGGACCCCGGCGCAGCAATATATCTTCAACGAGGAAATGCAGATGGCGCCGGCACCGTCGCCGCTGCCGTTCGGCGTCAGCATGGTGGGTCCTGTGATCTACACCTTCGCCAACGACGCGCAGAAAAAGTATTTTCTGCCGCGCATCGCCAACATCGACGACTGGTGGTGTCAGGGATTCTCGGAGCCTGGTTCGGGATCGGACTTGGCGTCCCTGAAGACGACGGCGAAGAAGAAGGGCGACGTCTACATCATCAACGGCCAGAAGACCTGGACCACGCTCGCGCAATATGCCGACTGGATTTTCTGCCTCTGCCGCACCGATCCCATCGCGAAGAAGCAGCAGGGTATTTCGTTCATTCTGGTTGACATGAAGTCGCGCGGCGTCACCGTGCGCCCAATCCAGACCATCGACGGCAGCCACGAAGTCAACGAAGTGTTCTTCGACGACGTGGAAGTGCCGGTGACGAATCTCGTCGGCGAGGAGAATAAAGGCTGGGACTACGCCAAGTTCCTGCTCGGCAACGAGCGCACGGGCATCGCGCGCGTCGGCGTCTCGAAAGAGCGCATCCGCCGCATCAAGGAGCTTGCGGGCAAGGTCGAGTCCAACGGCAAGCCTGTGCTTCAGGACCAGCGTTTCCGCGAGAAGCTGGCGTCGGTCGAGATCGAGCTGAAGGCGCTCGAACTCACGCAGCTTCGCGTCGTCGCCAACGAAGGCAAGCACGGTAAGGGCAAGCCGGACCCTGCATCCTCGATTCTCAAGATCAAGGGTTCGGAAATCCAGCAGGCCACAACCGAACTGATGATGGAAGTCATCGGCCCGTTCGCCGCGCCCTACGATACGCACGATCCAGGCTCCAACGAGGAGATGGATTGGACCACGCAGATCGCGCCGAGCTATTTCAACAACCGCAAGGTTTCGATCTATGGCGGCTCGAATGAAATTCAGCGCAACATCATCACCAAGGCGGTGCTGGGGCTGTAACCGTTTCCGCTTGTCATGCCCGGCCTTGTGCCAGGCATCCCGATTGCCAGGGCGCAGTGCTCAGGATGTCGGGATCACCGGGACAAGCCCGGTGATGGCGAAATCGAGTTTGTTATGAGCAGTTAAAGAGAGAAGACATGGATTTTGATTTGTCCGAGGAGCAGCGGCTCCTGAAAGACAGCGTCGACGGCTTGCTCGCGGATTCCTATGATTTCGAGCAGCGCAAGAAGTACGCCAAGGAAAAGGGCGGCTGGAGCAAGCCGATCTGGGGCAAGCTGGCCGAGCAGGGTCTGCTCGGTCTGCCGTTCTCGGAAGACGACGGCGGCTTCGGCGCAGGCGCGGTCGAAACCATGCTGGTGATGGAAGCCCTCGGCAAGGCGCTGGTGCTCGAGCCGTATATCGCGACCGTCGTGCTCGGCGGCGGTTTCCTGCGTCATGGCGGCTCGGCCGAACAGAAGGCTGCGCATGTTCCCTCCATCATCGACGGCAGCAAGACGCTTGCGTTTGCGCAGCTTGAAAAGAACTCGCGCTACGATCTCGCGGACGTGACCACGACCGCGAAGAAGAAGGGCGACGGCTGGGTGATCGACGGCGAGAAGTTCGTCGTGCTCAACGGCGCGTCGGCCGACACGCTTGTTGTCACCGCCCGCACCAAGGGCAGCCAGCGCGACCGCTCAGGCGTCGGCGTGTTTCTCGTTCCGGCCAATGCGAAGGGCGTCAGCATCGAGGGCTACCCGACGCAGGATCTGCTGCACGCCGCCGACATCACGTTCAAAGGTGTCGAGGTCGGCAAGGATGCCGCTATCGGCGATCCCGAAAATGCATTGCCGCTGATCGAGCGCGTGGTCGATGAAGCGCGCATCGCGATGTGTGCCGAAGCCGTCGGCGCGATGGATGAGTCGTTGAAATCGACTGTCGAATATCTCAAGACACGCACGCAGTTCGGCGTGCCGATCGGGACGTTCCAGGTGCTTCAACACCGCGCCGCCGACATGTTCGTTGCGCTGGAGCAGGCGCGCAGCATGTCGTATTTCGCCACCATGGCGAGCGACATCAAGGACGCGAAGGAGCGCGCCAACGCGGTCGCGGCCGCGAAAGTGCAGATCGGCAAGTCGGCGAAGTTCATCGGCCAGCAGTCGATCCAGCTTCACGGCGGCATCGGCATGACGATGGAGGCCAAGATCGGCCACTATTTCAAGCGGCTGACCATGTTCGAGAACACCTTCGGCGACACCGACTATCATCTGGCGCGCGTCACCGAGCAGGGTGGATTGATTTGACAAGTTGAAAGGCGATATTGTCTTTTATGAATGTCATGGCCGGGCTTGTCCCGGCCATCTCGATATAAGGGTGACAGTGCCCAACCAACCGGGATCACCGGGACAAGCCCGGTGATGACAAGTGTAGGGTCGAAAGCCATGTCCCACATCCTCGCCATCGATCAGGGCACGACCTCGTCGCGCGCGATTGTTTTTCGCGCCGACATTTCCATTGCGGCGCAGGCGCAGCAGGAATTCCAGCAGCATTTCCCCGCGTCCGGCTGGGTCGAGCACGAGCCGGAAGACATCTGGACCACGACGGTAGCGACCTGTCGCGAGGCGATGAAGAAAGCGGGCGTCACGGCGAAAGACATCGCCGCCATCGGCATCACCAACCAGCGCGAGACGACGGTGGTGTGGGACCGCGCAACGGGAAAGGCCGTTCATCGTGCCATCGTCTGGCAGGATCGGCGCACCGCGGACATCTGTGCCAAGCTCAAGGCCGAAGGACACGAACCGAAGATCAGCGCCAAGACCGGACTGATTATCGATCCGTATTTTTCCGGCACCAAGATCGCCTGGATTCTCGATCACGTCCCCGGCGCGCGCGAACGGGCCGAGCGCGGCGAACTCATGTTCGGCACGGTGGACTCTTATCTTCTGTGGCGCCTCACCGGCGGTAAGGTTCACGCGACCGACGCGACCAATGCTTCAAGAACATTGCTGTTCGATATTCATAAAGGCGCGTGGGACGACGAGCTTCTGAAAACCATCCGCGTGCCGCGTTCGATGTTGCCGCAGGTGCGCGACTCCTCGGCGGATTTCGGCGAGAGTGTCGCAGACCTGTTCGGCGGCGCGATTGCCATTCGTGGAATCGCGGGCGACCAGCAGGCGGCAACCATCGGCCAGGCGTGCTTTTCGCCGGGCATGATGAAGTCAACCTACGGCACCGGATGTTTCGCGTTGCTCAACACCGGCACGACGGCAGTGACGTCGAAGAACAAGCTGCTCACCACGATTGCGTATCAACTCAACGGCCAGCGCACTTACGCGCTCGAAGGCTCAATCTTTGTCGCGGGCTCCGCCGTGCAGTGGCTGCGCGACGGGCTCGGCATCATCAAGCATGCGGCGGATTCCGGCACGCTCGCTGAGCAATCCGATCACGCGCAGTCGGTGTATCTGGTGCCGGCCTTCGTCGGTCTTGGTGCGCCGTACTGGAATCCGAATGTGCGCGGCGCGCTGTTCGGTCTGACGCGCGGCACCGGCCCTGCGGAGCTGGCGCATGCCGCACTCGAAAGCGTCTGTTACCAGACTTTCGATCTGTGGGCGGCGATGCGCTCGGACTGGCCGGATGCGGCGAAGGCCAACACCGTGCTGCGCGTCGATGGCGGCATGACGGCGTCGGACTGGACCATGCAGCG
The DNA here is from genome assembly GCA_017305515.1 of Hyphomicrobiales bacterium. Classification (GTDB taxonomy): domain Bacteria; phylum Pseudomonadota; class Alphaproteobacteria; order Rhizobiales; family Xanthobacteraceae; genus Afipia. Next base: position 1,929 of record JAFKKP010000285.1, on the reverse strand, counting down.
ATTGTCCGACCTGCTGAACGCGCCGGTGGATCGGCCGATGATTCTGGAAACCACCGCGATGGGCGCGGCGTATCTCGCCGGTCTCGGCGCGGGCGTCTATCCCGAGCCTGCGCGCTTTGCGGATTCATGGCGGCTCGAACATCGCTTCAAGCCGAACATGAGCGAGGCCACGCGCTCGCGCAAACTTCACGGCTGGGCGCAGGCGGTGAAGGGCGTGTTGGCAAGCGACGGTTAAAAAAACGGCCGGGAAAAATCCCGGCCGCTGTTCTTTTTATATACGTTACTGGCAGATCACGGTCTGGCCGTTCGGCATGCGCGTCGGCGCGCCCGGCTGACAGGTGAAACCGTTACGTTCCGCGTAATTTCCCGAATACGGAATTGCCGTGCCGTTGTAGTTGTACGTCGTGTTGTAGCCCACGTCGTATCCCGGCTGATAACCGTAACCGCGATCGTAGGCGTAGCTGCCGCGATAGCCGCCGAACGGCGCGGCGGCAATTGCGCCTGCGGTGTTGACCGCACCTGCCGTCACAGCGGCTGCGGTGCCGACTGCGCCGCCGACAACATCGCCCGGCCAGAAGTCGGCGCGGCTTTCATGCCATTCGCGTCCGTTGTCCCAGCGCCCGCCATACTGTGCGCTGTTCCAGCCACGATTGCCGTTCCAGTCGTCGCGGCCGTTCCAGCCTTGCTGCTGCGAGGCCATGCGGTCGTAATCCCGGTCATGCGACATGCGTGACGTGGATTTCCAAGCCTTCTTCTGAATCTCGACCTTCTTCTGCGTCTTCATCTGCGACGAGGCGGCGGGCTTCGCCATCTTGTCAGCGGACATGTCGTCGTTCGCGGCGAATGCGGGGGCTGCGGTGAAGGCTGCAACGGCGGTTGCCGCAGCGAAGAATGACATCTTCGTCATGGTCTCTCCTCTTATGACGTTGAATGGCGCATCAACGTCTTTTGCCTTCGAGCGTTCCTGATTTTGCTGCGATGCGACTCACAGCCGCGTGAGCCGCACGAAAGCGCCACGCCGATCACGGAGCCTTCATCATGATGACACGTTTGCGCCGGAGTTCCGCGATGACGCGATGAAAATTTCAGCGCGCGGTATTTTCGGTGACGCGCTTGCCGTGCATCTTCAGATGCATCGCGCAGCCGCATCCCGGCGGATGCTGCGCCAGCGGAAGTTTCGAGACATCAGCGTCCGGCGCGAGATCGGGCATGGGCTCGCTCGCCGGAATGTAATTGAGCACCGGCGCGAGCCAGCGTTCGGCCTCATTGAGCGAGAAACCCTTGCGCTCCGCGTAGTCCTCGACCTGATCGCGCTCGACCTTGCCGACGCCGAAATATTCGCTCTGCGGATGACTGAAATACAATCCCGACACCGACGAGCCCGGCCACATCGCCAGACTTTCCGTCAGCGTCACGCCCGAATTGCGTTCGGCATCGAGCAGTTTGAAAATCGTCGTCTTCTCGGTGTGATCGGGCTGCGCGGGATAGCCGGGCGCGGGGCGGATGCCCTGATATTTTTCGAGAATCAGATCGTCGGGCGAAGCGTTCTCGTCCGCCGCATAGCCCCACAATTCCCTGCGCACGCGCTCATGCATGCGCTCGGCGAACGCTTCGGCGAGACGATCCGCCAGCGCCTTGACGAGAATGGACGAGTAGTCGTCGTTGGCTTTCTTGAACCGATCCGCGATCACATCCTCGCCGATGCCGGCGGTGACGACGAACGCACCGATATAATCCGGCGCCTTGCTCGCCTGCGGCGCGATGAAATCCGACAGCGCGAGATTATGACGGCCTTCGCGCTTATCAAGCTGCTGGCGCAGCGTGTGCAGCGTGGCGAGCGGTTTGGTGCGTGCTTCGTCGCTGTAGAGCATGATGTCGTCGCCGTCCGCGTTCGCCGGCCAGAAACCGACGGTCGCATTCGCCGTGAAC
>JAFKKP010000284.1 GCA_017305515.1 Hyphomicrobiales bacterium | reverse complement strand
GCCGCTCAGGCTTTCGCCTTGCCGCGTTTGAGATGCTCGTCGAGGCGCGGCATGATCTCGACGAAATTACAGGGCTTCGTCCGATAGTCGAGCTGATACGCGAGGATGCCGTCCCATCCGTCACGACATGCGCCCGGCGACCCCGGAAGGCAGAAAATGTATGTCGCACCGGCCACACCTGCGGTGGCGCGGCTTTGAATTGTCGATGTCCCGATCTTGGCGTGGCTCATCATGTGAAACGCGATTGAGAAGCCGTCCATCCGCTTCTCGAACAGCGGCTCAATGGCCTCCGGCGTGACGTCGCGGCCGGTAAAGCCCGTGCCGCCCGTGGTGATAACAACATCGACACCGGGGTCGGCAATCCACGCCTTCAATTTCGCACGGATCGCTTCGACATCGTCGGTGACAATGTCGCGCGCTGCGAGCTTGTGGCCTGCGGCGGTCAAACGATCCGCGAGCGTCGTGCCGGATTTATCGTCCGCGAGCGAACGCGTGTCCGAAATCGTCAGCACCGCGATATTGAGCGGGATGAACGGTCTTGTATCCGGCGCCGCGGTCACTTCGCTTACTGGAACGTATTGCAGGCCGCGACCGTGCCGTTCTGATAGCCGGTCATGAACCACTGCTTGCGTTGCGCGGCGGAGCCGTGAGTGAACGAGTCCGGCACGACGCGGCCCGTGGACTGGCGTTGCAGCGTGTCGTCGCCGATGGCGCTTGCGGTCTGCAACGCCGCATCGATGTCGCCGGCTTCAAGGAAGCCCGGACGCTTCTTCGCTTCTCGGTTCACCCACACGCCGGAGAAACAGTCCGCCTGCAATTCGATCTTTACCTGAATTGCGTTCGCCTCCGCCTTGCTGCCGGCCCGCTGCTGCATCGCCGTCGCCTTCGGCAGAATGCCGAGCAGATTCTGGATGTGATGACCCGCCTCGTGCGCGATGATGTAAGCGGCGGTGAATTTGCACGCGTTGCCCGAGCAGCCGCGGAAGCGTGTTTCGACCTCGCGGAAAAATCCGGTGTCGAGGAAAATCTGCTGGTCCGGCGGGCAGTAGAACGGACCCATCGCCGACTGCGCCATGCCGCAGCGTCCGCCGTTCGTCGCGTTTCTGAAAAGCACGATGCGCGGCCCGCGATACGATCTGCCGTCGGCCTGAAAGATCTCCGTCCAGCGATCGTCGATTTCGCCAAGGACGCCGGCGATCATGCTGCCCATTTCGTCGCTCGGCGCGCCGGCTTTCGCAGGGCCCGTCTTGCGATCGGTCTGATAGCTCGGCGCCTGACTGCCGCCGCCAGTGAGAATTTCCGCGCCGCCGATCAGAATGCGCGGGTCGATGCCGACGGCCCATCCGATCAGGCCAAGGATGATGACGGTGCCGATGCCGAGGCCACCTCCGCCGCCCATCGGCAGACCGAAACCGCCCCCGCCCATGCCGCCGCCATCGTCGTCGCGGCGATCGTCGATATTATCGCTGCGGCGGAAATCATCGTAACGCATCGGATTCTCCCAATCGGCGGCAATTCAAAAAAGCCAACGCAGCATCGCTGCGAAACGTTCAGTTAATAATTCATACCGCGCTAGGCAATTGTTGCCTAGCGCGAAAGATTGCGTCCGTAACCTCACGTTTACCGCGCTCATTCATGGTGTTGGCAGTCGGATTGTTGGTCCCGCGTCGCCGGCTGCGTCGCCTGAGTCAGAGTTTGAGTCATGGTTGTGTCGCGTCGCGGGGCGTCTGCAAAGGCGCCCCGCACTAATTTCGAGTCTCCGCTGTCGTCCCGCATCATCGTGGGCGATTGCGTCGCAGAAATGTCGAAACTTCCGGCCGGTTCGGTCGATCTGGTCTTCGCAGACCCACCATATAATCTTCAATTGAAGGGCGATCTCAAGCGTCCCGACGAATCCCACGTCGATGCAGTCAACAACGACTGGGACAAGTTCTCATCCTTCGCCGCCTACGATGAATTCACGCGTGCCTGGCTGCTCGCCTGCCGCCGTCTGATGAAGCCGTCGGCAACGATCTGGGTGATCGGCTCCTACCACAACATCTTCCGCGTCGGCGCGATCATGCAGGATCTCGGATTCTGGGTTCTCAATGACATTGTCTGGCGCAAGACGAATCCGATGCCGAATTTTCGCGGCCGCCGTTTCACCAACGCGCACGAGACGATGATCTGGGCTGCACGCGACGAGAACGCCAAGGGCTACACCTTCAACTACGAGGCATTGAAAGCCGCCAACGAGGATGTTCAGGCACGCTCCGACTGGCTGATCCCGCTTTGCACCGGCGACGAACGCCTCAAGGGTAAGGACGGCAAGAAAGTTCACCCGACGCAGAAGCCGGAAGGTTTGCTGGCGCGCGTGCTGCTGTCGTCATCGAAACCGGGCGATGTCATCATCGATCCCTTCAACGGCACCGGCACGACAGGCGCCGTCGCCAAGCGTCTGCGTCGAAATTACATCGGCTTCGAGCGCGACCGCACCTACGCCACGGCTGCCGAAAAGCGCATCGCGGAGATTGAACCGCTCGCGGAAGAAACCCTTGCTCCCTTCATGACGGCGCGTGGCGCGCCGCGCGTGGCATTCTCCGAACTGGTCGAGCGCGGCATGATTTCTCCCGGAACGAAACTCGTCGACTCCAAGAAAAAGCACGGCGCGCTGGTGCGTGCTGACGGCGCGATCATGCTCGGCGACAAGGTGGGCTCCATCCACCGGATGGGCGCGCTCGCCCAAGGCGCGGAAGCCTGCAACGGCTGGACGTTCTGGCATGTCGAGACCAAGAAGGGTCTCAAACTGATCGACGAACTGCGCGCCGAGATTCGTTCCGAGATGGTGGCTGGCTAGCCGCCTCCCGGTTGCCCTATCAAAATTCACATGTCATGACGCCTCCGGTAACCGGGGCGTAACATGACTGTTCTTATCGCAGGCGGCGGGATCGGCGGGCTGACGCTCGCGCTCAGCCTTCATCAGATCGGCATCGACTGCCGCGTGTTCGAGAGCGTCGCCGAACTCAAACCTCTCGGCGTCGGCATCAATGTGCTGCCGCATGCGGTGCGCGAATTGATCGAGCTTGGCCTCCTGGACAAGCTCGACGCGGCCGGCGTTCGCACCAAGGAACTGTCCTACTTCTCAAAACACGGCAAGCCGATCTGGACCGAACCGCGCGGCATCGAAGCCGGATATAAATGGCCGCAGATTTCTATTCATCGCGGCACGTTGCATCACGTCCTTCTGGATGCCGTCAAAGAGCGGCTGGGCGAGGACAGCGTTCTCACCAGTCATCACCTTTCAAATTTCGTCGACACGCCGGATGGCGTCAGCGCGACCTTTATCGACAAGGCGACCAGCAAGGACGCCGGCACATATCACGGCACGCTTCTGATCGCGGCCGACGGCGTACACTCGGCGGTACGCGAGAAACTTTATCCGCAGGAAGGTCCGCCGATCTGGAACGGACGTATCCTCTGGCGCGGCATCACTGAAGCCGACGCGTTCCTCTCCGGCCGCACCATGATTATGGCCGGATACGAAATCCTGAAATTCGTCTGTTACCCGATTTCCAATACGCCGCTGCCGAATGGCAAGCACCTCATCAACTGGGTCGCCGAACGTCATCTGCCGCCGGACTACAAATGGCGGCGCGAGGATTACAACCGCACCGCCAATCTCGACGAGTTTCTGCCGTGGTTCGAGAACTGGAAATTCGGCTGGCTCGACGTTGCGGGCCTGATCCGGAATTGCCCGCACTCCTATGAATATCCGCTGGTGGACCGCGACCCTGTCGATCGCTGGACGTTCGGCAATGTCACGCTGATGGGCGATGCCGCGCATCCGATGTATCCGATCGGCTCGAACGGCGCATCGCAGGCGATTCTCGATGCACGCGTCATCACGCGCGAAATTCTCAATCATGGCGAGACGCCAGCGGCCCTGCTGGCCTATGAAGCTGAGCGCCGTCCCGCGACCACCGATCTTGTGATGCTCAATCGCCGCAATGGACCCGAACAGGTCATGCAGATGGTCGAGGAGCGCGCGCCGAACGGTTTTGAGATCGTGACCGACGTGCTGTCGCAGCAGGAACTGGAAGACATCGCTAACAACTACAAGCGCGTGGCGGGCTTTCAGGTCGACGCGCTCAACGCCAAGCCGCCGATCGTGCCCTCGCCGCACGCGCCGATCATGTCGAGCGCGGGCTAGCTATCCCAAGCCGTGCGCGACAACCTTTCGCATGACGTTCGGCAACGCCTCGTCTTTCAGAGTCGCGATCTTCACCCAGCGCATTCCCGCCGGCGGCTTAGTTCGCGGCGAAACGCGCGCCGTATAGACAGCAAGCTCAAGCGGGAAATGGGTGAACACATGCGTCACGACTCCCGCTTTGCGATGCCAGCGCGAGACTGTTTTCAGCGCAGGCGCCCGTTTCAACGCAGCCTTGTCCGTCTGTTCTGCAATCCAATCCGATGTCGGAACTTCTGTCATGCCGCCGAGCAATCCTTTTTCGGGGCGGCTGCGGACCAGGAGTTCATAGCCACGCGTAACAACGAACGCCGCTCCGCGGCGAAGCGCACCGGTTTTCTTCGGTGCCTTACGCGGAAACGTCTCCTGATCGCCGCGCATACGCGCGACACAAGTCTCACTGAACGGGCACAGCGAACACGCCGGTTTCTTCGGCGTGCAGATCGTGGCACCCAGATCCATCAGTGCCTGCGCTGAATCGCCCGCGCGCGAAGGCCCCAGCAGCGTCGCGGCCAATTCCTGAATCCGCGGTTTCGCTTTCGGCAACGGTTCTTCGACGGCAAACAGCCGCGACACCACGCGCTCGATATTGCCATCGACAGGCATGGTCCGGCGATCGAAAGCAATCGCTGCGATTGCGGCAGCGGTGTAAGGCCCAATACCCGGCAGCGCACGTAGCCCTTCCTCCGTGTCCGGAAACGCGCCGCGATGATCGCGCAGCACCGCGACGGCGCAGGCATGCAGGTTGCGCGCGCGCGAGTAATAGCCGAGACCCGCCCACATTCGTAAAACATCGTCGAGCGACGCCGCGCCGAGACCTTCAACGCGCGGCCAGCGCGCAATAAATTTCTCGAAATAGGGACCGACCGCCTTCACGGTCGTTTGCTGCAACATGATTTCCGACAGCCACACCCGATAAGGATCGGAACGTTCGCCTTTCAGCGCACGCCACGGTAATCGACGCCGATGCCGGTCGTACCAGGCGAGCAACGAGGCTGCGCGATCCGCGCCCACGTCCGGCGATTTTTGAGGCCTGACTTTGTTTCGCTGCGCGAGTGCGCCTGATAAGCTCATTCCTCTGTTGTACGCAAAGCCGTTCACAATGAACAAGTCCAACCGCATCACAGCAAAGCCGTTGTCCGCGCTTCTCGGAAAGGTCTTCGGCGAGGCTTTCGAGAAACAGGGATTTGCGTCACGCGAATTGGTGACGCGCTGGGCGGAAATCGCAGGCGCGGATGTTGCCGCTCATTCCGAACCGCTGAAAATCCAGTGGCCGCGGCCGGTCGAAGGCGAACCGGCGGAACCGGCGACCTTGATCCTTCGCGTCGAAGGCCCGATGGCGCTGGAAATCCAGCACACGTCGGATGTCATTCTGGAGCGCGTCAATCGTTTCCTCGGCTGGAATGCCGTTGGACGGATTGCCCTGCGGCAGGCGCCGCTGACGCGCAAATCGTCTCGGCTGGCGCCCAAAGGTCCGGATGCCGCCGCCGTGGAGAAGGAGGCGGCCAGCCTGACCGGTGTGACCGACGATGGCCTGCGAAGCGCGCTGGCGCGGCTGGGTGCGGCGATCAAGCGAAATTGACGCAATTGCGCCGCCGGCGCGCCATTGCCACATTTCCGGTTTCAAGATAGCGAACACTTCGGCAGGCGGCGCGACGATGTGCTTGTTTGCGAACTCTGGAGCAGACCGTTGAATATCACGCGCCGCGCATTTTCCACCGTCCTGACGCTGACCGGCCTCGCCGCCGTGTTCGGCATTTCGCCTCTGCGCCTGTTCGGCGAGGCCCACGCGCAAACCGCGGAAGAAATCGCCAAGCCCGTGATGCTCGGCGACATGACGCTCGGTCCGAAGGATGCGAGCGTCACGATCGTGGAATACGCGTCGATGACCTGCCCGCATTGCGCGGCGTTCACCAAGGACGTTTTTCCAAAACTGAAAGAAACCTACATCGACACCGGCAAGGTGCGGTTCATCTTCCGCGAGTTTCCGCTCGACAAGATCGCACTCGCCGCCTCCGCCGCCGCACGCTGCATCGCCAAGGGCGACGCGCCGAAATATTTCGCGCTGATCGACATCATGTTCAAGCAGCAGCTTGAACTGGCGAACGATCCGCTGCCGACGATCAACCGGATCGGCAAGCAGGCCGGTTTCAGCGAAGCGCAGATCAAGGCCTGCGTGGACGACGATCCATCGACCAAGCAGAAGATCATCGACGATCTCAAATACGCCAACGAGACCTTGAAGGTGAATTCGACGCCGTTCTTCTTCGTCAACGGCACGCCGGTGAAGGGCGAGACCTCGTTCGACGCATTCGAGAAACTCATCAAGCCGCTCCTGAAGAGCTGAGCGGCCTGCGGGCAGGGAAACTCGCGATTTTCCCGCCTCCTAGCCGGCCACGATCCCGCTGAAATCGTTTGCGAAACAACTTCCGATTTCCAATTGATTTCCCTTGGGAAAAACCGCTTCAGCCCGTTGCTCTCCACAGTCCGTCTCGCCATTGTCTGGCAGTTCGAGGCGCATCCCGCGACTCAGTTATGATGGATAGGCGCGCTACAGCCTTGTCCCGGCGAGGGAATTTAGCCTTCGCCCAAAGAGTACCAACCGCATGAAACTGACGCGTCTTCGCCTCCACGGATTCAAGTCCTTTGTCGAACCGACCGATTTCCTGATCGAACCCGGTCTCACAGGCGTGGTGGGGCCGAACGGCTGCGGCAAGTCGAACCTCGTGGAAGCGTTGCGCTGGGCGATGGGCGAAACCTCGCACAAGTCGCTCCGCGCCGCCGACATGGATTCCGTCATCTTCGCGGGCTCCGGCAATCGCCCGGCGCGCAACCACGCCGAAGTGGCGATGACCATCGACAATTCGGATCGCTCGGCACCGTCCGCCCTCAACGATCAAGAGACGCTGGAAATCTCCCGCCGCATCGAGCGCGAGGCAGGCTCCGTCTACCGCATCAACGGCAAGGATGTCCGCGCGCGCGACGTGCAGATTCTGTTCGCGGATGCCGCCACCGGCGCGCGATCGCCCGCGCTCGTTCACCAGGGTAAGATCGGCGAGATCATTCAGGCGCGTCCCGATCAGCGCCGCCGCGTTCTCGAAGACGCAGCAGGCGTCGCCGGATTGCACGCACGCCGTCACGAGGCCGAACTGCGATTGAAGGCCGCCGAAACCAATCTCACCCGCGTCGAGGACGTCATCGGCCAGCTTGCCGGACAGATCGACGGCCTGAAAAAGCAGGCACGTCAGGCGATCCGCTATCGTGAAGTGGCCGCCAAGGTCCGCAAGTCCGAGGCGATGCTGTTTCATCTGCGCTGGGTGCAGGCGCATGCCGACGTTGCCGAAGCGGGCAAAACCCACGATCTCAATGTCCGCGAACAGGCCGAGCGAACCCGCGAACAGGCGGAAGCCACGCGCATTCAGGCGGTGCGTGCATCCGAACTGCCGGGACTTCGCGAAAATGAGGCACGGGCCGCTGCGGGTCTTCAACGCCTGACCAACGCCCGCGAACTGCTCGACCGTGAAGAAGAACGCGCGAAGGAGCGCGTCAACGAGCTCGACCGCCGCCTGACGCAATTTGCCGCCGACATCGAACGCGAACAACGTCAGTTATCGGATGCCGATGTGGCGCTTGCGCGCCTCGACACCGAGGACGGCGCGCTCAAAGGCGAGATCAAGTCGCAGGTCGAGAAGCGGACCGGCATGGATGCCCGCGTTTCTGAAGCCGAAACAAAACTGTCAGCGGCGGAACGAACTTTCTCCGACCTTACGACCGCGCTGGCGGATTTGGCCGCCAAGCGGACCCAGATCGAAAACAACATCCGCACGCACAAGGATCGCATCGCCAAGCTCGATCAGGAAATCGCAGCCGTCGGCGGCGACTTGCAGAAGCTGACTTCGGAGACATCCGGTCTTGGCGATCTCGGCGCGCTGGCGAAAACGATGGACGCAGCACACAAGGCTCTGGAACAGGCGCAGACCCGCGCGCAGACCGGCGAAGCTGCTCATGTTGACGCGCGCGCGAAACTCGACGCGGCACGCACGCCACTGTCGGATGCGGAAAAGCGTTTGCAGCGCCTTGAGACCGAAGCCAAGACGATCTCGAAACTCGTTCACGGCGAAACCAAGAATCTCTGGCCGCCGATCATCGACGGCGTCAGCGTCGGTAAGGGTTATGAAAAGGCACTTGGTGCTGCGCTCGGCGACGATCTCGACGCGCCGGTCGATCCGTCCGCTCCCATGCGCTGGTCGAGCGTCGGCGTGGTCGAAGGCGATCCGTCGCTGCCCGACGGCGTCGAAGCATTGTCGGCGCATGTCAAGGCACCGCCAGAACTTGCGCGCCGCCTGGCTCAGATCGGCGTGGTCGCTAAGGAACGTGGACCGCAACTCGTTGCAAGGCTGAAAGCCGGTCAGCGCCTCGTCTCTAAGGAAGGCGATTTGTGGCGTTGGGACGGTTTTGTCGCCGGCGCTCACGCGCCGACCGGCGCGGCACGCCGTCTTGCCGAGCGTGCGCGGCTCAACGACATCGAGGCCGAGATCGAGCAGGCGCGCAAGGATGCCGCCGCGAAAAAGCAGGCGCTCGACGCTGCCGAAGAAGCATTAAAGGTTGCGGCGAGCGGTGAGGCTGCCGCACGCGAGGCC
>JAFKKP010000283.1 GCA_017305515.1 Hyphomicrobiales bacterium | reverse complement strand
TGGGGCATTCCGGCGCCAGGTATTCTCACGCCGTTCGTATCAGGTGTTGAGTGTTTCGGCGGCGCGATGCTGATCCTAGGTCTGTTTACGCGCATTCCCGCCGCTATGCTCGCTGTCGTCATGCTGGTTGCTATCAAGTCGGCGAAGTGGGGGGATGTGGACTCGCTTGAAACGCTGCTCGGCTTCGAGGAGGCGACATATTTCGCGGTGTTTATGTGGCTCGCGATTGCTGGTCCGGGTGCGGCGTCTCTCGATTATTTGCTACTGCGGGCAACCGGCGACGATGGACGGAAGACCTGATTGGGCCGCGTCCTCCGCGGTTTTGAACCTTAATTGCGCGCCGCTTCGTACCTCTCCCAACAGATCAAGCTCCGGAGGCGTCATGAAACTCGTCCGCGCGGTTGCATTCATCGTCGCATCACTCGCCGCGACTGCAACGTCGGCGACTGGCCAACTGAAATGGAACGACTGGACTGAGGACCTGTTCTCTCGCGCGACGGCCGAGAAGCGCTTTGTCATTCTCGATCTTGAAGCTGTGTGGTGCCATTGGTGCCATGTGATGGAGAAAACAACGTATTCCGATCCGAAAGTGATCGAGCTTCTCGCATCGAAATACATTCCGGTTCGTGTCGATCAGGATGCCAATCCCGATCTGTCCAGTCGCTACGGCGATTGGGGTTGGCCCGCAACGATCGTGTTCGGCCCTGACGGAACGGAAATTGCGAAGATCAGAGGCTACATCGAACCCGAACGGATGCAGGCCTTGTTGAAGGCAGTCATCGACGATCCGTCGCCCGGTCCATCGGCGAGGTCGTTCGAGGTGACGCCATCCGCTAAAGCATTTCTGCCCGAGAAAGAACGCGAAGAACTGCTGAAGACCTATAATGATTCCTATGAAGATGCCCTCGGCGGATGGGGTGACGCGCAGAAATACATAGACGCCGACAGCATGGACTACGCGATCTCGCGTGCTGAGGCGGGAGATACGGATGCGTCGAAACGCGCGCGACAAACGCTGGATGCCGCACTTGTTCTGATCGACCGCACTTGGGGCGGCGTGTTTCAGTATTCCGAAGGCGGCAGCTGGACCAAGCCGCATTTCGAGAAGATCATGTCGTTCCAGTCGCAATACATGCGCCAATACAGCCAGGCGTATGCGCTATGGAAGGATCCGAAGTATCTGGCTGCCGCCAAGGACATCGAGCGTTATCTTGTCGATTTCCTGCAAAGTCCTGACGGCGCGTTTTATGTCAGTCAGGACGCCGATCTCAATCATGACGTCGATGGGCACAAATTTTATCCGCTCGACGACAGGGGGCGCCGTGCGCTCGGCATGCCTCGTATCGATAAAAATCTTTATGCTCGCGAGAACGGCTGGGCAATCAGCGGCCTGACCGCGCTCTACAATGTCACCGATGATCCAAAAATTCTGGCCGCTGCCGAAGGGGCGGCGAAATGGGTGATCGCCAATCGCGCGCTGGAGGGTGGCGGCTTCAAACACGGGGAAAAGGATCGCGGCGGACCGTTTATCGGCGATACCGCAGTAATGGGCCAGGCGTTTCTTGATCTCTATGCTGCAACCGGCGATCGCGACTGGCTAAAGCGTGCGGCGAAAGCGGGAGATTTCGTTGCGACGAATTTCAAGGATCCCGCAGGCGGCTATTTCACGTCGAAAACCAGCGAAGGCAAGACCGGTGTTTTCGCGAAGCCTGCCAAGCTCATGGACGAGCAGATTCAGGTCGTGCGCTTCATGAACTTGCTCGATCGCTATTACGGCAACGACATCTATCGCGAGGCCGCTGCTCACGGGATGCGCTACCTCGCAGGGGCTGCCGCTGAGATGATCCGTCCGCTGCCGGGCGTATTGATTGCTGACGACGAGTTGAGCGTCGAGCCCACGCACATCACGATAGTCGGGCGCAAGGAAGATCCAAAGGCGATAGCGCTGGACGCTACGGCGAGGGCATTTCCCGCTCGGTACAAGCGGTTGGAATGGCTGGATTTGCGCGAAGGCAAACTGCCAAATCCGGATGTTGAATATCCGGATCTTGGAGAGCCGGCCGCGTTTGCCTGCAGCAACCGCATTTGCTCCTATCCGTCATTCAATGCAGACGAATTGAAGAAAACTGTCGAGCAGATGGCGAAGCTCAAAGTAAAGCGCGCCGCACTCAATTAACGCGGGTTGATGCGAACCGGGCGCCCTCTGCGGTGCGCGTGACAGGAGAATGACATACGCCGCAAATGTCTCGACGGGGCATGGCTTGTTATTCCTGGCCGGAAAACAAAAAAATCTGCTGAACGCCTGTAACCTGTTTCATCGACCTACGTAGCTTTCGCGAGTGGCCGAATTGGTCGCCAAAAAGTAAGACGATAAATTGCGTCAACCGTTCTGTCCTAATTGTCCCCGGGGATAGAATGGATGCCGAGTTGTTCGTCGAACCGCTTGGAGTCTGGAACGGTGACTCTTCACTCGTTCTGCAACTGTGCCAACGGCGCAGGTTTGGCAGCGCGGTTCATCAAAATCGTTCAAGGAGATCGTCATGAAGATGGATTCCAAATCAGGCGCCACGCTTGCAATTGCTGCAGCAACGCTGTTCCTCGCCGGTGCTGCCGCTTCGACCGGTTCCACCCCGGCTCAGGCCGCGATGGGCAAGTGCATCGCTGCCAACGCCTGTAAGGGCCAGAGCGCCTGCAAGAGCGCTTCGAACTCTTGCAAGGGCTTGAATGCATGCAAGGGGCAGGGCTTCTCGATGGCAACCGAAGCGAAGTGCACCGCGATGGGCGGCAAGTACGTCGCCGGTTAATTCGCCGAACAACGGGCGGGAAGCCACTTCCTGGCTTTCCGCCTTTTCTGTTCGTAAGGGGAACCAAGTCGATCAGTTTCCGACTCAAGCAAACTATTCCGGAAAACTTGCGAAGCGCGTGTAACTAATTCTGCTCTTACGCCGTACCTGCAAATGAATGGTCGGCGGGATCGAGTTCCGTCCCTCGGCAACATTCGATCGGTCCGGCATTCGCCGGCGAGATTCGACACTTCGTCGAGATTCGAACCGATCTGTCCCAAACTCCGGAGGAGACGTCTATGAAGTTGAATTCCAAATCGGGTGCTACCCTCGCGGCCGCTGCAGCAACTCTTTTCCTTGCTGGCGCGACCATGACCACGGTCGCTCACGCTGCTGACGGCAAGTGCGTCGGCGTCAATGCCTGCAAGGGCCAGGGTGCCTGCAAGGGCGGTTCGAACGCCTGCAAGGGCCAGAACGCCTGCAAGGGCCAGGGCTTCTCGATGATGGACAAGACAAAGTGCGAAGCCAGTAAGGGCAAGTTCACCGCCGGCTAAGCCAGCACTGCGTTCCATGGAAGGAGCCGAATCCCTTGGGTTTCGTCTCCTTCCATTTCCAATTCTGATAATGTGTTGGTTGCAATATGGCGCCAACTCGACGATCGCGGTGGAAACAGCATGAACATTTCCAGCAAAATGCCGAACACCAATACGACGTCGCAATCGCAGCCCGCGGACCGCAGCAAAGCCGTCAAGCCGCCGTTTCTCGGTTTCGGTCTCGGTCTTCGCGCTCAGCACTACGACGACATTCTGAACGGAAATCCGCCGATCGACTGGTTCGAGGTCATCAGCGAAAACTACATGCTGCCGGGCGGCCAGCCGCTGCGGATGCTCGATCGGATCCGCGAGCGCTATCCCGTCGTGATGCACGGCGTGTCGCTTTCGATCGCATCCACCGCGCCTCCGAACTTCGAATATCTGTCGGCGCTCAAAGAACTCGCAAAGCATGTTCAGCCGAAATGGGTCTCGGATCATCTTTGCTGGACGGGCGTTCACGGCAAGAACCTCCACGATCTATTGCCCATTCCCTACACGAAGGAATCGCTCGATCACGTCGTCAGCCGCGTGCAACTCGTTCAGGATTTTCTCGGCCGCGAAATCGTGCTGGAGAATGTTTCGACCTATGTGCAGTTCGCCAATAGCGAGATGACGGAATGGGAGTTTCTGTCCGAACTGTCACGGCGCTCTGGCTGCTGGCTGCTGTTCGACGTCAACAATGTTTATGTCAGCGCGTTCAATCACGGCTACGATCCGTACACATTCCTGAACGGCATTCCCGCTGACCGCGTGGTTCAGTTTCACATGGCGGGTCATACGCATATGGAGACCCACATCATCGACACGCACGATCATCCGGTGTGCGATGACGTGTGGACGCTCTACGAGGCAGCGTTGCGACGTTTCGGATCCGTTTCCACGATCATCGAGCGCGACGACAACATTCCGCCCCTTGATGAGCTCTTGGTTGAGGTCAAACAACTGCGCGATGTCGCTGCGAAAGTGTTGCCAAAAATTCCCGAGCTGCAGCACGCGAGATGAATGAATTCGAACGATTGCAGGATGAATTCCAACGCAGCATCGTAAGCGGCGACGACAAAATTCTAGGTGAAATTCTCGACAGTCCGAAGGAAAAGCGCGACGTTCTGCTTGGCGTCTATAGACATGCTTACGTATCGCGTCTGGTCGAAGCGTTGCGTAACGACCACGAGCATCTTCACGGCTATCTGGGTGACGAGATGTTCGACAAAATGGGCGCCGCTTATGTTGCCGCGAGGCCGTCGCAGCATCCCAATATGCGCTGGTTCTCTCAAGGCCTTCCGGAGTTCTTGAAGACGAAGGAGCCGTATCGTGATTATCCGGTTGTTGGTGAAATCGCTTCGTTCGAGAAAGCGCTGAACGATGCGTTCGACGGCGTGGACGATGTGGTGATCAAAATTGAAGATGTAGCTGCCTTCGCGCCGGAGGATTGGAACGATCTTCGTTTCAAGCCGCACGCAACAGCAATTCGACTTGATCTATCGACAAATGCGCTCGCGATCTGGCAGGCGCTCAAGAACGAAGAAACCCCGCTGGATGCTGTAATTCTCGACGAACCGAACAGAGTTCTAGTATGGCGCGACGATGTCACGCCGATGTTCCGCGAATTGCCGGCCGAAGAAGCGATGATGTGGGACGAAGCGTCATCCGGAATCCCCTTCGGCGTGCTCTGTTCGATGCTTGCCACCTTTGCTGATTCCGACAGCGCGGCATCGCGGGGGGCCGGCTATCTTCATGGTTGGGTGACGTCCGGGCTTCTGGCCGGGGTATCTAAAGGCTGATCTCGAACTTCGGGTCAAAGCGTTCGTGCAAGCGCAGAGCATCCTCAATCTTGTCGAAAATCTCACCTGGGATGCGGTGGCTGCGCGTATAGCCGCAGGCGCATCGGCAATCTTGCCCATAGGAGCCGGCGCCAAGCAGCATGGCTTCCATCTTCCGATGAAGACGGATCGCGTTCAGGCCGAGGCGATCGCGTCACGGGTTGCCGACAGTTTCGATGCGTTGATCTGGCCGACGTTATCTTACGGTTACTACCCGGCATTCGTTGAATATGCAGGAAGTGCAAGTCTGTCCGACACGACGTTCGAGGCACTCGTTGAAGAACTGGCGCGGTCGATTCTCGGCTACGGTTGCAAAGCTCTAATCGTCCTCGATACGGGTATCAGCACCATCGCGGCGACCACGCGTGCATTGTCGCGTGTCGGCCATGTAAAAGCATTGCACTTGAAAATTTACGACGGCCCGCGATACAGGGCGGCGGTTCAGCGTCTCGCCCAGCAAAGTCACGGCAGTCACGCCGACGAGCTTGAGACGTCGCTGATGCTTGTCCTGGCACCGCATCTTGTCGATATGGCGCGCGCGCGAGCTAGTCCTCCCATCGCGCGCGAAGTCGACGGGGCGCTGTCACCTTTCGATGCCTCGTCGCCGAATTACAGCTCGTCGGGCAGCTACGGCGATCCAACTTTGGCTTCTCGGGAGAAGGGCAAAATTCTGCTCGCTGCGATGATGGATGATCTGACGGAACAGGTCCGCAGTTTTCTCGCGTATGGCATCGACACCAAGAAGGCTGCCTTTTGATGCGAAGCAGAGCGTGGCGTACCGTGACCATTGGATCTGCAGGGGCGCTGTTCTTGCTTTGCGTGCTTACGCTGAAAGGCGTCGCGCAATCCGAATATATGAGCGGGCAGGGCTTTCCTTACGGCGCGTTTGATCGACTGCCTGCGACCGATGTCGCAGTCCAGGGAGGTGTGATCCATCTGGCGTTTGCGCCCGGCCGGATCGATTTGCCAAAGCCGACGATCGAGGAATGGGTTAGGCGATCGGCAAAAGCGATCACCACTTACTACGGCCGGTTTCCTGTCAAGTCCGCACGAATCCTAATTGTGCCGTCGCCGGGCGCGGGCGTTCAAGGTGGCACTACTTGGGGCTATCGCGGCGGTGCAATCCGCATCGTCCTCGGAAGCGATGCAACCGAGGACGATCTGCGCCGCGATTGGGTGATGGTGCATGAGATGGTTCATCTCGCGCTGCCAGATATGGAAGAGCGCTATGCCTGGCTGTCGGAAGGTCTCGCCGTTTATATCGAGCCAATTGCGCGCGTGCAGAGTGGCGACTTGCCGGCCGCCAGTGTTTGGTCGGTCATGATGCGCGACATGCCCAAAGGCCTTCCGGGTCCCGGCGACAGGGGTCTCGACAACACATCGGCGTGGGGCCGAAAATATTGGGGCGGAGCGATTTTTTGTCTTTTGGCTGACGTTCAAATTCGTGAGCGATCAAACAACCTTCTGGGCCTGCAAGATGCCATGCGCGCGGTTTTAGTTGCCGGAGGAAACCATGAGGTCGATTGGTCGATCAGTAAAGTGCTTTCGGTAGCAGACGCAGCAACGGGCCTAAATGTTCTAACGAGCCTCCACGATTCAATGGGAAGCAAGGCGGTGCGCCCTGATTTAGAGGCACTCTGGTTGAGGCTTGGGTTGAAACACGCGAGTGAAGGAGTTGAGATTGATCCAACTGCGCCACTTGCGTCGACCTTGGCTGCGATCACTCCAATCAGGTAGCCGCACGGTTGGCGGAATCCAAACAGTGGCGGGTGCACTCTTCAACGAAATAAACGCAACGAAAAAATGAAGATTTCTAAGAACGCGAGATTGAAGTATTTTAGGAGTTGTTCGGGCGTTACGCGTAGCGGTATGCCAAAGCAGATTGCGCCGCATATACGTATCCTAGTCGTACAGATCAGGGAGTTTCAATATGTCGAAACATGGACATCTTACACCCGTTCCCCCAGCAAATCGAAGTAACAAAGGAACGGGTGAGAGCAATCAACCAAAGCAGGACTCATCGTTCAAGCAACAAAATAAAACAACCGCTGCTGAACAAGGAGATACGGCTAACTTTCGTTAAAACACGACGAACAAAGGTTTTTTCCAAGGACGGCGCGTCAAGTAGTCTCGGCATCCGTCGACTATTGAACGACGTCATGGCCGTCCAGCGGGGGCACCGGGCGCTCGGTATCCTATCTATTTTCCTTAGTTCTATGCCCAGTCCGAACTCCGCGCGATTCATTCATCGCCTCAATTTGAACTTGCTGGATTTCAGCAAGCCTTTGCCATTGCCGCGAGATTAAATGATCAAGTTTTTCGTGCAGATGTCGAATTTCGAGTTCGGCTTTGAGGTTTACTCTATAGTCGCTCTCGGACCGAAGTCTGTCTTTCGCTTCCTGTCGCTTTTGACTCATCATAATGATGGGTGCCTGAATTGCGGCAAGTGTTGAGAGAACAAGATTTAAGAGTATGAACGGGTACTCATCAAATCGGCGAATGCCTGGCGCGATCAAGTTGAAACCCATCCACGCCGTGAGAACAAAGAAGAACAGAATAATGAAAGCCCAGCTGCCACCAAAGCTAGCGATGTGATCTGAAAGGCGTTCGCCAAAACTGCGCTGTTCCTCGAATTCTTCCGTGATGTTTTCCGCAAGTGTTTCGTGGCGGGCCATACTTTCCGCGACTTCCTGATCGAGCTTGCTTAACTCTCCGTGTTCGGCTTCCAGTAGTTCTTCGACATACTTCGTCCGATAATGCGCAATTTCGTCCAGCGAGATCAGGGCGTCAGATTGAATTTCGGGAAAATCTGCTTTTATGCGATCAGCCAGGCTCGGTCGAAGTGCATCGAGCGAGACCAGGTCTTTCCGCTTGTGTTCTCTGCCTGAGACCGAACAGCGCTGCTTCAACTTAATGTTGCGGGATTGATCACTCTGTTCTGCGTCGCTCATGCCTTAGCTCTTGCGGTGGGATCATTTAACCAGCGTTTCTGACGCTTTGGCTGGTGACTATTCCGACCTGACCCATACCACAGTTGGCGACGAGGAGCCCGCAAATTAGGCAACTGCACATCCTGAGGTCAGGTTTCCTAACACGTACTAGGCAATTCAGCCTTTCGGATTGAAAATTATACCAATTTTGAATGGCCGACGTATTCAATTTTGGCACAGGGATTGCTCGGCTTTTAAGACGGTCAACGATGACCACAGCCCGAACAGCTCAAAACTAGTTTGTTGGAGCCATGGGACATTGTGATCGATCTGACCGATTGGCTGCGGCGCGATCTTCACAAAATCAATATCGAAACACCCCCGTGATGCGGGGCTATTCAATATTCTTAAAATGGGGAATCGGAATGTCTTATTTAGCGCCGTCGGAATTTGTTGCCAAAATGGTCGATGCTGGTGAATCAAAGATTTTCATGTCCACGCGAGATACCATAATCCGCGCCTATATGGCTGGAGCCATTCTTGCCTTGGCGGCGTGGTTTGCAGTTACCATCAATGTCAACACAGGGCAGCCAATAGTCGGAGCGGTGCTTTTTCCGGTAGGCTTTTGCATGTTGTACCTCCTCGGGTTCGACTTGCTCACCGGTGTTTTTGTGCTTGCGCCGCTGGCGCTGATTGATAAGCGACCCGGCGTGACCATTGGTGGAGTTCTTCGAAACTGGGGTCTCGTCTTCGTTGGCAATTTCTT
>JAFKKP010000282.1 GCA_017305515.1 Hyphomicrobiales bacterium | reverse complement strand
CCTTCGGCGAAATCCGCCCGCACGATGGTTTCCGCGCTGAAATCGAAATCGATTTCGCCAATCCGCAGATCGGCCGTCAGGCCTATAATTTCGATATGAACCCCGACAGCTTCCGCCGCGATGTCTGCCGCGCCCGCACGTTCGGTCTGATGAGCGATGTTGCCAAGCTGTGGAGCGAAGGATATGCGCTCGGCGCGTCGTTCGAGAATTCCGTCGTGTTCGACGATACACGCGTGCTGAATGCAGAAGGCCTGCGCTACGCCGACGAATGCGTCCGCCACAAGGTTCTCGACGTGGTTGGCGACCTCGCGCTTGCTGGTTTGCCGCTGCTCGGTGTCTTCAAATCGGTTCGTGGCGGCCACAAGCTCAACCACGCTGTTCTGACCGCGCTTCTCGCCGACCGCCATGCCTGGCGCATCGTCGAAGCCGTCGAGCCTGTTGCAGCGGTCGCCAAGCGCCGTCCGCGCGGCCATGCCGACGTGACCGGTGGTCTCGTCGCCGCGACCTTCGCTCCGGACGTCTCCTGAGCCTCGTTTACGGGGCCTGAAGCGCCTTAACCAAGCCAGCTTTCATCTGCCGGAACCCGCCTTAATGCGGGCGAAATGTCCACCTATCCGGTTGGTTCAGATACTCATTTCGGCTAAATAAACAGGGCCGGATCGCGCAAACCCGGGGCGGGTTTCGTATCCACAGCAGCCCATAAACTTACAGCGTGTACCCTCGTGTCGGTGCATCATTCAGGTCGGCCAGAATTCATGTCGCTCGAACCGCGTAAATTGTCCGATCGCTGCGGCCGTCTGCGCATGGCGTTCGCGCTGATGCTGTTGTCGCCGATGCTCGGCGGCTGCGGAGCCGGCGCGCTGTACGACAAGTTCTTCGCCAAGGATGAAACCTACGTCGATGAACCGGCGGACAAGCTCTACAACGAGGGCTTGTACAATATGAACGTGAAGAACGACACAAAAGCCGCCGCCAAGAAATTCGAGGAAGTCGACCGCCAGCATCCGTATTCGGACTGGGCGCGCAAGTCGCTGCTGATGTCGGCCTACGCCTCTTATCAGGGCGGCGATTACGACGAATGCATTTCCTCGGCCAACCGTTATATCGCGCTGCATCCCGGCAGCCCCGATGCGGCCTACGCGCAGTATCTGATCGCAGTCTCCAATTTCGACCAAATCCCGGATGTGTCGCGCGATCAGGGCCGCACCGAAAAGGCGATTGCGTCGCTGGAAGAAGTCATCCGCAAATATCCGACATCCGAATACGCGACCTCGGCGAAGAAAAAGATCGAAGCGGCGCGCGACCAGCTGGCCGGCAAGGAAATGACCGTCGGCCGCTACTACATGGGCAAGCGCGACTACACGGCAGCGATCAATCGCTTCAAGGTCGTGGTGACGCAGTATCAGACCACGCGCCACGTCGAGGAGGCGCTGGCGCGCCTGACCGAGGCCTATATGGCCATCGGCATCGTCGGCGAAGCGCAGACCGCCGCCGCCGTTCTGGGTCTGAATTTTCCGGATAGCCGCTGGTACAAAGACGCCTACAATCTTGTAAAGTCGGGCGGAGTCGAGCCGAGTGAGAACAAGGATTCTTACATCAGCAAGGCTTTCAAGAGAATCGGCCTCGGTTAGGATCCATTTCAAATGCTCGCTCGACTTTCGATCCGTGACATCGTCCTGATCGAGCGGCTCGACATCGATTTCCTTAAAGGTCTTGCAGTTCTCACTGGCGAAACCGGTGCGGGAAAATCAATTCTGCTGGATGCGTTCGCACTGGCGCTCGGTGGGCGCGGCGATGCGGGTCTTGTGCGTCACGGCGCGGAGCAGGGGCAGGTCACGGCGGTGTTCGACGTGCCGAAGGGACATCCCGCGACGGGAATTCTCCGCGACAACGGATTTGAAGACAGCGGTGAAATGATTCTGCGCCGCGTGCAGATGGCTGACGGAAAGACACGCGCGTTCCTCAACGATCAGGCGATCAGCGTGCAAACCTTGAAGGCCGTCGGTTCGACGCTCGTCGAAATTCACGGCCAGCATGACGAGCGCGCACTCGTCGATACGGCGACGCACCGCCGGTTGCTTGATGCATTCGCGGCACTTGAGAGCGATGTCTCGGTCGTCGAGAAATTGTGGGATGCGCGTCGAAATGCGCGTGCTGCACTTGAAGAACATCGCGCCGGAATGGAGCGCGCGGCGCGCGAGGCAGACTATTTGCGTCACGCATCCGAAGAACTGACCAAACTCAACCCGCAGGACGGCGAGGAAACCTCTCTTGCCGAACGTCGTACCGTAATGATGCAGGGCGAGAAGATCGCGGATGATCTGCGGGAGGCGCAGGCGGCCGTCGGCGGTCCGTCGTCTCCGGTAGCCGCATTATCCGCAGCCGTTCGTCGCCTCGAACGCCGCGCCGCGACAGCGCCGCAACTCGTCGAGCCCGCAGTGAAGGCGATGGACCTTGCGCTTAACGCGCTTGAGGAAGCCGACCAGCATCTCAATGCCGCATTGGTCGCCGCTGATTTTGATCCGCTCGAACTTGAGCGCATCGAGGAGCGATTGTTTGCGCTCCGCGCGGCGTCGCGCAAATTCTCCACGCCCGTCGATGCGTTGAACGCGCTGGCGCAGAAATTTGCGGCCGATGTCGCGCTGATCGATGCGGGCGCGGATCAGATGAAGGTTCTGGAAACGGCAGCGTTGGCAGCTGACAAGGATTATGACGCTGCCGCGCAGAAATTGTCCGCTGCACGCAACAAGGCGGCGGAAAAGCTCAACAAGGCCGTCAATTCGGAACTGGCGCCGTTGAAGCTCGAACGCGCGCAGTTCTCCACCCAGGTCGCAAGCGATCCGGCTTCGCCCGGCCCGCAGGGAATTGATCGCGTCGAATTCTGGGTGCAGACCAATCCCGGCACCAAGCCTGGCCCGCTGATGAAGGTCGCGTCAGGTGGCGAGCTGTCGCGGTTTCTGCTTGCTCTGAAGGTCGTGCTGTCGGATCGCGGATCGGCGCCTACTTTAGTGTTCGATGAAATCGATACCGGCGTTGGCGGCGCGGTAGCGGACGCCATTGGCGCTCGGCTAGCGCGGCTTGCCGAGAAGGTTCAGGTGATGGCCGTGACGCATGCGCCGCAAGTCGCCGCGCGCGCGGATCAACATCTGCTGATTTCCAAGGACGCACTCGACAAGGGCAAGCGCGTGGCGACAAGTGTCGCAACGCTGGCGAACGATCATCGCCGCGAGGAAATCGCGCGCATGCTGGCCGGCGCAGAAATCACCGCTGAAGCGCGTGCGGCGGCGGAACGCCTGCTCAAAGCCGCGATGGCGTGACGTGGCGGCGCGCGCAAAGAAGACGGCTGTTCCCGTCGAGAAGCTGACGCAGACGCAGGCGAAGGTCGAACTCGTGCGTCTCGCGCTGGAGATCGAACGCCACAACGAACACTACTATCAGGAAGATGCGCCGAAAATCTCGGACGCGGCGTATGACGCTTTGAGAAAACGCAGCGACGCCATCGAGGCGCGGTTTCCCGGTCTCGTCACCTCGGACTCGCCCTCAAAAAAAATAGGCGCCGCGCCGTCGGGACGTTTTGCGAAAGTGCCGCATGCCGTGCCGATGCTGTCGCTCGGCAACGCGTTCAGCGACGAAGATGTGAAGGACTTTGCCGAACGCGTCCGGAAATTTCTCAAGATCGACGGCGACCTCGATTTCGTCGCCGAGCCGAAGATCGATGGTCTCTCGTTGTCGCTGCGTTATGAAGACGGTGAACTCGTGCGCGGCGCGACACGCGGCGACGGTTTCACCGGCGAGGATGTGACGGCGAACGTCAAAACGATCTCCGACATTCCGCACAAACTGAAGGGCAAGAGCATTCCCGCAGTCTGCGAAGTGCGCGGTGAGGTCTATATTCTGGGACGCGATTTCATCGGTTTCAACAAGCTCGCGGAGAAGGAGGGCATTCAGCTTGCTGCCAACCCGCGCAACTTTGCCGCCGGCTCGTTGCGTCAGAAAGATCCTTCAATCACCGCGTCGCGTCCATTGAAATTCTTTGCCTATGCGTGGGGCGAGATGAGTGCGATGCCGGCGAAGACTCAACACGGCATGATCGAGTGGATGGAGAAGACGGGTTTTTCCACCAATCCGCTGACGACTCTGTGCAAGAACACCGATGACCTCTTAAACTTCTATCGCAAGGTCGAACAGAAGCGTTCCTCGCTCGGCTACGACATCGACGGCGTCGTCTACAAAGTGGATCGGCTCGATTGGCAAGAGCGCCTCGGTTTCGTATCGCGCAACCCTCGCTGGGCTATCGCGCATAAATTCGCGGCCGAGCAGGCGACGACGGTTCTCAACGACATCGAGATTCAGGTCGGCCGCACGGGCGCGCTGACGCCAGTCGCAAAACTCGCACCTGTCACAGTGGGCGGCGTCGTGGTGTCGAACGCAACGCTGCACAACGAGGACTACATCAAGGCCGTCGGCAATGACGGCGAGCCGATCCGCGGCGGCGTGGACATTCGTATCGGCGACACTGTCGTGGTGCAGCGTGCGGGCGACGTCATCCCGCAGATCGTCAGCGTCGTGCTCGACAAGCGGCCCAAGAGCGCGAAGTCATACAAGTTTCCGACGGTGTGTCCGGCCTGCGGCAGTCATGCCGTGCGCGAGCAAGACCCGAAAACGGGTGAACTGGATTCCATTCGCCGCTGTACGAATTCCCTGACTTGCCCCGCTCAGGCGATGGAGCGGTTGAAGCATTTCGTCGCGCGCGGCGCGTTCGACATCGATGGCCTCGGCGACAAGCAGATCGAGGAATTTTTCGCGGACGGCCTTGTGAGTGCGCCCGCCGATATCTTCACGCTGAAGAAACGCGATGCGCGCGCGCAGAGGAAGCTCGCCGAGCGCGAAGGCTTCGGCGACACGTCGGTACGCAACCTGTTCGACGCCATCGACGCGCGGCGCAAAATTCCGTTGCAGCGTTTTATTTACGCGCTCGGCATCCGGCATGTGGGCGAGGGCAACGCCAAGCTGCTCGCGCGGCACTATGGCTCAGTTGAGGTCTTCCGGAAGGCGATGATCGCTGCGGGTAAGCGCGAAGAGTCCGAAGCATATCAGGATCTTAACTCCATCGAGGGCATCGGCGAAGTCGTCGCCAACGCTATCGTCGAATTTTTCAAGGAGCCCCACAGCGTCGATGCCGTGGACGCTCTTCTGAAAGAAATCGAAGTTCTACCGGCCGAGAAGGTGAAGTCGAATTCGCCGATCGCCGGAAAGACGGTCGTCTTTACCGGCTCGCTTGAAAAATTCACGCGCGAGGAAGCGAAGGCCACTGCAGAACGTCTCGGTGCCAAGGCATCCGGCTCGGTGTCCAAGAAAACCGATTATGTCGTCGCCGGACCGGGCGCAGGATCGAAGCTCGCGGATGCGCAGAAGCTCGGCGTGAAAGTTTTGACCGAAGACGAGTGGCTGGCGCTGGTCGGCGGCAGCTAATTTAAAGAATCCCTGACTCCTGTTCCTCCGCGTCGAGCATTTCGTCTTCGCTGATGAACCTGTTGGTTCGCGGCACAAGGAAATAGATCGCGGCTGCGCACGTACATGAGATCGTCAGCACGGCGATGTTGAGGGGCAGCGGCGTTGCGAATCGTCCGCCGAGAAAAGCGCCGAGCTGCGAGCACAGCGATCCGAATCCCATTTGCAGAAATCCCATCGCTCCTGAGGCAGTACCCGCTGCTTGCGGGCGGATGCTGATCGCGCCGGCCGACGCGTTCGACATTGCGAAGGCGTTGCCGAACATGACGATCATGTGCGTGCCGAACAGCCACTCAGGCTGCCGGTTCAGTCCGGTGAAACCCCAGATCAGATTGACGACCGAGCCGAAAATTTGCAGCGCGAGTCCGAGCCATATCGTCCGGTCGAGTCCCAGTTTCGGCGACAGCCGCACCGATACGAAATTTCCGAGCATGTACGCCACCCCCGATGTCGCAAACCACAGGCCGTATTCTGCGGTGGAGCGCGCCATTTGGTTAACGACGATGTAGGGCCCGCCGCCTGCGAATGTGAAGATGATTGCCGACGCGAGCATCTGGCAGAGCACGTAACCGATGAACGCGGGATTTGACGATAGGGCACGAACGTCGTTGAGGAATCCGCTGTCGCTAGTTTTGGCGACGATGACGCGTGTTTCGGGAAGGCTGACCGCGATGCTGACGGTGGCGAATATCGCGGTTGCCGCCATGAAATAGAAAATCGCGCGCCAGCCGAAACTCGTCTCGATCAGGCCGCCAATCAGCGGACTGAGAAGTTGTGCAATCATCATCACGCCGATCACGAGACTGAGCATGCCGCCGACGCGCTCGCGCGGATAAAGATCGCGGATAACCGCGCGCGCCATCACCATTCCGGTGCCGCCGCCGACGGCCTGAAAAAATCGCGCGCCGATCAGTTGCGGCAGGGTCTGTGCAAACACGCACGCAATTGTTGCCGCCGTCATGATAACGAGCCCCGTGAGCAGAACGGGCCGGCGCCCGAACTTGTCCGAGAGCGGCCCGGTTACAAGCTGCGAACATGCAAGGCCGACCATGAACAGCGAGACGTTCAACTGCACCGACGTGACATCGGTGTTGAAGACCTTGACCAGCATCGGAAGGGCGGGGACCAGAATATACAGCGAGACCGGCGCGATACCGTTCATCGCGACAAGCAGCAGAAGCAGTTTCCACGATGTGCTGGTGGCGGCCTTGGCGGCTGCGATCTCGTTGTCGGTCACGTTGTCCGGACTCTTATCGTTCTGCGTGATGCATCGGCTCCGTGGCGCGGTCGAGCCACACTTTTGTGGCTTCATCCACCAGGGGACGAATTTCGTCGCGCACGCGTGCGTGGTAGGCGTTGAGCCAGCGCAATTCTACCTTGCTGATACGATCCGCGTTTAGCAGCCGCCGGTCGATTGGTGCAAGCGTCAGCGTCTCGAACGCGTTCATCGGCTTCTCCGCGCCGTTGATCTTTGCTTCGACGACAAGTTCGAGATTCTCGATACGAATGCCGAACGCATCGGTTTTGTAATAGCCCGGCTCGTTAGAAAGAATCATTCCGCGCTTCAGCGGAGTGGTGCCGAGTTTCGAGATGCGCGCCGGTCCTTCGTGCACCGAGAGATAGCTGCCGACGCCATGACCGGTGCCGTGATCGAAGTCGATTCCCGCTTGCCAGAGGAACTGACGCGCGAGCGTGTCTATCTGCGCGCCGGTTGTGCCGTCCGGAAAAATCGCGCGGGCAATGGCGATATGACCGCGCAGCACGCGCGTGAAGCGGTCGCGCATTTCGTCGGTGGGTTCTCCAATAGCGATAGTGCGCGTGATGTCGGTGGTGCCGTCTTCGTATTGCGCACCGGAATCAATCAGCAGCAGATCGCCGGGCGCGATGCGGCGGGTGGATTTGCGGGTGACGCGATAATGGACGATGGCACCGTTCGGGCCGGTACCAGCGATGGTGGGGAATGAAACATCCTTCAGCGCGCCGGTGTAGCGGCGGAAACTTTCCAGCGCCTCGACTGCATCGATCTCGGTCAATGTGCCGCTGTGTGCTTCGCGATCGATCCACGCGAGGAATGTCGCGAGTGCCGCGCCATCGCGCTTGTGGGCATTGCGTGTGCCGGAAATTTCCGCGGGATTTTTCACGGCCTTGAGCAGCGCGACGGGATCGGGCCCGCGCAGCGGCTTGCCGCCTCCTGCAACGATGAGTCGCGACAGCGAGTCCGCGGCGGTTGCTGTATCGAGCGCGATGATTGCGCCGGATTTCGCCAACTCCGACAGGCGCGGCATCATCGCGTCCGGCTCTTCGACCGTCGCAACCTTTTCGAGATGATCGCGTGCGCTGTTCGACAGCTTGCGATGATCGATGAAGATTGTCGCGCGGCCGTCCTTCGGGATCATGGCGTAGGACAATGGCAGCGGCGTATGCGCGACATCCGCGCCGCGAATGTTGAAGGTCCAGGCCACCGCGTGCGAATCAGTCAGCATCAGCGCATCGGCGCTGAGCTTGGCGATCTCTGTACGAATTCGTTTGAGCTTGTTCGATTCGCTTTCGCCGGCAAATTGCAATCCGTGGACGGTGACGGGGCCGAGCGGCGGAGCAGGGCGCTCCGTCCAGATCGAATCGACCGGATTGCTCTCGACAGCAACGAGTTCGGCGCCGGCTTTCTTGCAGGCCTTGGCGAGTTTCTCGGCTGCCGCCGAAGTGTGCAGCCAGGGGTCAAATCCGAGGCGGTCGCCCGCGTTAAGATTTTCCGCCAGCCACATCTCCGGCGGTGGATCGATAAGCGAGGCGACCTCCCATGCAGCCGCGTCCACCTGCTTGGCCGCCTGAAGCGTGTAGCGCCCATCGACGAAAACGGCGGCCTTGAGCGGCAGAACCGCGGCCATACCCGCCGAGCCGGTAAAGCCCGTTAGCCATGCCAGCCGCTCTTCGGAAGGGGCGACATATTCGTTTTGCTGGCTGTCGGCGCGGGGAACGACAAACCCGGTCAGGCCCCGCCGAACCAATTCCTCGCGGAATGCGGACAGCCGCGCGGTCAGCGCCACACCGCCTTCCGGCTCTTCGAATGTCTGGAATTGGGCCTCGAACATACGTGGACATTAGGGTCGCGGAGCAGGGGCGGCAATCGCCGGGCTCGCGGCCGTGATCCGCGAAAAGGGACTGGCACGATCTGTGCTTAGTATTTGTTGCCTATAGGGAAGGCTGTGCTGAGGAACCTTTTGCGACCGAAAATGCGTGGAATTCAGGGCCTCACGGAAATGCAGAGGGGTGTGTTTTTCAACTCAACGACGAGGGGAATAGGACATGCCGACGTTTATGTTTGAGAAGATTGCGCCGCCGGCTCACCGGTCGGCTCAGGTTCAGGCCATCGCGGTGAACGAGCCGCGCGGCGTCATCGTTCAGATGCTTGATCGGCTCACCGCCAACCGTCTGGAGCGCGAAGCGCGCGCCATGCGCCGGGCTAAAAACGAGGTCAGCTTCACCGAGGCCGACATTACGCCCA
>JAFKKP010000281.1 GCA_017305515.1 Hyphomicrobiales bacterium | reverse complement strand
TGAAGTCTGGCGCGCCGGTCAGGTGCGTGCGCTGTGCGTGTTCGACAAGGAGCGCATCGCCTACAAGGCCAAGGTGACGGATACGCAATCGTGGAACGACATTCCGACCTGCAAGGAAGAAGGCCTCGACATGCAGTATCTGATGTTGCGTGCGATGTTCCTGCCCGGCAAGGTCACACCGGAGCAGACTGCGTTCTACGAGGACCTGTTCAAGAAAGTCACGCAGACCGCCGATTACAAGGACTACATGGAGAAGCAGGCGCTCAAGCCCGTGTTCCTGACCGGCAAGGACATGACCAAGTTCCTCGAGGAAGACGACAAGCTCAACGCCGACCTGATGAAGGAAGCGGGCTTCGTCGCCAACTGATGATTTCTCCCTCGCCCCGCTTGCGGGGAGAGGGTCGGGGTGAGGGGGAAACCCGAATCTCGATTTGCCCCTCACCCGAACCGCAAAGAGCGGTTCGGCCTCTCCCCGCGAGCGGGGAGAGGCTGACGCTGAAGATGTGACGCATGTCCAATTCCGACATCGAAATCGTTGTCGACGATCCGACCGCGCCTGACGAGAATTCGCCTGCGGTGGCGAATGTACGCACCGTCGAACTCGTGACGATGGCGCTGTTGTTCGCGCTCGCGGTGCTGCTGGGCTGGGACAATTGGCGCACCGGCGCGTCGTGGGACACGACTGGTCCGCAGGCCGGTTATTTCCCGTTCTATCTGTCGATCATTCTCGGCGGCGCATCGCTTTTCGGTTTCGTCAGTGTGCTGCTGAAATCGGCTGAGGGTCGCGACACGTTCGTCACCCGCGCGCAACTGCGCCGCGTGATGCAGGTGTTCGTGCCGACGCTGCTGTTTTGCCTCGCCATGCAGTGGCTCGGACTCTACGTCGCGAGCTTTCTGCTGATTTCGGGTTTCATGTTCTTCATCGGGAAAATTGCGTGGTGGAAGTCGCTGCTCACCGCCTTCATTTTCGTCGCAATCATGTTCGTGACCTTCGACATCGCCTTCGATGTCATCATGCCGAAAGGGCCGCTCGAAGCGGCGTTCGGGCGGTAGGCGATCATGGAAGCATTCGGACTCCTGCTGCACGGCTTCACGGTTCTCTTCACCTGGAAGATTCTGGCGCTGATGATGGTCGGCCTCGTGCTCGGCATTTTCGTCGGCGTGCTGCCGGGCCTCGGCGGGCCCAACGGCGTCGCGATTCTGCTGCCGCTGACATTCACGATGGACCCGACGTCGGCCATCGTCATGTTGTCGTGCATCTATTGGGGCGCGCTGTTCGGCGGCGCGATCACCTCGATCCTGTTCAACATTCCGGGCGAGGCGTGGTCGGTCGCGACCACCTTCGACGGCTATCCGATGGCCCAGCAAGGCAAGGCTGCCGAGGCGCTGACGGCGGCATTCACGTCGTCGTTCATCGGTTCGCTGGTCGCGGTGTTGCTGATTACGTTTCTTGCGCCGAGCATCGCCGGCTTCGCGCTGAAATTCGGGCCGCCGGAATTTTTCGCGGTCTATCTTCTCACCTTCTGTTCGTTCGTCGGTCTCGGCCGCGAAGCCAAGCACAAGACTGTCATCTCGATGGCGCTGGGCCTGCTGCTCGGCGGCGTCGGTCTCGACACCGTGTCGGGGCAACTGAGGATGACATTCGGATCGAGCGATCTGTTGCGCGGAATCAATTTCCTCGTCGCGGTGATTGGTCTTTTCGGCATCAGCGAAATTCTTTTGACGATGGAAGAGCGGCTTGCGCTGCGCGGTCATGCAGCGCGCATCAGCCTGCGCACAGTGCTGAGCGTGTGGAAGGATCTTCCGAAATATTGGGCCACATTGCTGCGCTCGTCCATCATCGGCTGCTGGCTCGGTATCACGCCGGGTGGCGCAATCGCCGCGTCCTTCATGGGTTACAACCTCGCCAAGCGTTTTGCGAAGGACAAGGATTCCTTCGGCAAGGGACGTATCGAAGGCGTGTTCGCGCCTGAGACAGCGGCGCATGCGTCCGGCACGTCGGCGCTGCTGCCGATGCTGGCGCTTGGCATTCCGGGTTCAGGCACGGCCGCGATCTTGCTCGGCGGATTGATGGTGTGGGGGCTCAATCCTGGTCCGCTATTGTTCGTCGAGCATAAGGACTTCGTCTGGGGCCTCATTGCGTCGATGTATCTCGGCAACGTCGTCGGGCTTGCGCTCGTGCTGACGACCGTGCCGATCTTCGCATCTATCCTGCGCGTGCCGTTCGCGGCGATTGCGCCGATGATCGTGGTGTCGTGCGCGATCGGCGCCTACGCGATCCAGAACGCGATGTTCGACATCTGGCTGATGCTGCTGTTCGGCGGCGTCGGCTACGTCTTCAAGAAGATCGGAATTCCGCTGGCGCCGTTCACGCTGGCGCTGGTGCTCGGCAGCCGCGCAGAAGACGCTTTCCGGCTTGCGATGATCGGCTCGGATGGAAGTCTCGGCGTGTTCTGGTCGAACAAACTCGTCGGCACCATCACGACGCTCGCGTTCACCTTGCTGTTCTGGCCGCTGATCGAGAAAGTCTTCAGCGGCATCGCGCGTTTGCGGCCCGCGCGCGCATAGAACTAAGCCTTCGTCGCGCCGACGAGCTTGCAGGTGCCGTCGGCGATTGTCGTGTCGATGAACGGAAACTTGGTTTTCTTGAAGGTCTTTTTTGCGTTCGCGGCGAGCTTGAGCGCAATCGTCTGTTCGGCCTCGATCTTCTTGCCGCCGGTCTTGGCCATGTAGTCGCAGCGCAGGCGAATGCCGCTGATGGCGAAATCGTTCTTGTTGTCGACAGTGATGTCGATCAGGCCCGCATTGTTGCTGCCGGGCTTGCGCCACATGTCGATGTTGAACGTCACCTTGTCAGCGAGGCCTTCGGCACAGGCGATGCTGCAACCCAGCACGAGGGTTGCGAGCGACGAAGCAATCAACTTTGACATGTGCAATCCTGACGGCGCTTGAGCGATAGGGTTTCGCGGCTACTATAGCGATGCGGCCATTCGGCCCGCAACGAGGATTTCATGAACGACATCTGGCGTCTTTCGGCCTCCGAACTGGCTGCGAACATCCGGTCCAAAAAAATCTCGGCACGCGAGGCGACGCAGGCGGCGCTGCGGCGGCTTGACGCGGTGAACCCTGCGATCATGGCGGTGGTCGCGCATAAGCCGGAGGAGGCGCTGGCGCAGGCCGACGCCATCGATGCGAAAGTCGCAAAGGGTGAAGATGCCGGTTTGCTCGGCGGTGTGCCGGTCACTGTAAAGGTCAACGTCGATCAGGCGGGTTATGCAACGACGAACGGCGTGAAACTCCAGCGCGATCTGATCGCGACGACCAACAGTCCGGTCGTGGACAATCTGCTCAAGGCCGGTGCGATTATTGTCGGCCGGACGAATACACCGGCATTCTCGTACCGCTGGTTCACGACAAATCTGTTGCACGGCGACACCAAGAACCCGCGCGATCTCTCGCTGACGCCTGGCGGCTCGTCCGGCGGTGCGGCTGCGGCGCTGACATCCGGCATCGGCCATATCGCGCACGGCACCGACATTGCGGGTTCTGTCCGCTACCCGGCCTATGCTTGCGGCGTGCATGGCCTGCGGCCGACCTTCGGGCGCATCCCCGCTTTCAACGCCTCGTCGCCGGAACGATCCATCGGCCCGCAGTTGACGGCGGTGTCGGGACCGCTGGCGCGAACGGTTGCCGACGTGAAACTGGCGTTAACCGCCATGTCGAAAGCCGATCCGCGCGATCCGTGGTGGGTGCCGGCACCTCTCGAAGGACCGCCGATGCCGAAGCGTGCGGCGCTCTGCGTCCGTCCGGGCGGGCTGGAAACCGTGCCGGAGGTCAAGGCGGCCGTGCTCGATGCCGGCAAGCGGCTGGAGAAAGCAGGCTGGAGCGTCGAGGAAATTTCCGATGTGCCGTTTTTCGAGGAGGCCGCCGACCTCCAGGTGAAGATGTGGCTCGCGGACGGCTATCAGGCGATGCGCGACGCCGCCGAGCGCGAAGGCGACCCCGGTGCGCTCAACGTGCTGCGCTTCCATGAGAAGACCGCGCGCGCCCTCGACATGGCCGCGTTCTCGAAAATGCTGACGCGCCGCGCCACGCTGGTGCGCGACTGGCTGGTGTTTCTGGAAAAATATCCGGTGGTCGTGATGCCGGTATGCGGCGAGTTACCATTCGCGTTCGGGCAGGATTTGAAAGGCGACGAAGCGTTCGCAAAAATCTGGCGGGCACAGATGCCGCAGATCGCATTGCCGTTTTTGGGGCTGCCGGGACTAACCGTCTCGACCGGCCTTGTCGGACGCACGCCGGTTGGCGTGCAGATTGTCGCAGGGCGCTACAGGGAAGATCTGTGTCTTGCGGCCGGTGAAGCGATAGAGGCGGGCGGCACGCCGCCGAGCCCGATCGATCCGGCGAAAAGCTGAGGCAAAAACTAGCGGGTCTTGATGAGCGGACGGCGCTGCATCCGTTCGCGTGTGGTAAGCAGCATTTTGCGGCTTTGTTTGACCAGAACCCGTCCGGTGGAAAGGTCGCGCTGGGCGATATTGAGAAGGCGATGGCCTTCATTGACGAGCTCGCGGGCGTGCTTCATCTGGTTCTCAAATGACACGACTGCCATTGCCGCTTCTGCGGTCGTCATGATCCGGCTCCTGTGGCCTGCCCGCCGATCCAACGTGCAGGTCGCCGGATCGTTTCACCTGCGAATCACAAGCATCCCTTTTTATTTTTGTCGAGTCGAAATCAGGCCACCGTGAGGATATGGGCCCAGATTCCCACAGCCCCAATGAAGATGCAGATGGCAACAAGCTCGGCCAGATCGCCTGCCGCCGAGCCGATGACGCGAAATGCTGCGCCGGTCGAAGTACGCTTAAAGGTACGCATAGTCGTCGGTCCTCATAAAAGGCGCAGGCCCCATCGGCCTGCCGCCCGTCAAGGAATTGGCAAGGCTTGTGCCAACGGCAGCCTTGAGCCTTCGCAGGCACTTAGATGGTTAAAAATCCGGTCATAAGACCAAAGACGCGGAACTTGTTGCCGGTTTGCGGTTGGCGTAACGCTTCGTTGTGAATGAATCTGCCGGGTGGAGGGCGTTCGTGTGATCTCGTCGGCGCGACTCGTGATGGCGTTTGCGCTGCTCGCCGCGTCAGGCGCGGCGCAGGGCGCTTCTCTCGAGCGCGGGCTTGCCATCGACGACCCGCAGCAGCTTCGCGAACTCGATCTGCGCGAGAAATTGCCGGGCGAACGCAGCCTGAGTCTGGGCGCGATGCTGGGTGCAGCGTCCAACGCTTCGAGCGCGGATATTTTCTCGCTGCCGTCGATGAAGCCGTTGCGCGCTGCGCTCGACCGCGAATTCGACGACTACGCCAAGCGCGGCGGGGCGCTTGTCATGTTCGACCGCGAGACTCTCTACGCGAACGACACGCGGTTCATTCTCGCCGGTATCGTCAACCGGATGGACCGCGCCTACAAGGCGCCTGAGACCTGCGGCGAAATCCGGCTGATCTATCGCCCCATCGCGCGCTACGGACAGCGTGCCAAGGGCGTCGTCGTTTCGTCGCGGCTGCCGATGACGGTGAATGTCGTCCTGAATGCGCGTAACCCGAACGATGCCTCGTCCTGTGCGGACATCGCGCGGCGCTGGCTTGCGCTGGATGAGAAAAGTGCGGCGACGGGGCTTACGGCGAAAGGCGGCGCTCTGGAATTCGCTTTGCCCGATCACATCGCCCGCGTTGAGACCAACATCCAGATCGCGCATGCGTCCGCGAATCCCAACGACTTCGATGCGCGCGCCGATTATCTCATGAAAGTGTTCGACTTCGATGCGGCTTTGAGGTCGTTCACCGAGAGCGCGATGGAAAACCAGATCGACCGCGACAGAATCTTGGCCGATCCGGCGCTGGCCAATGATTTCCGTCAATGGTTGCTGGCGCCGGGAAATTTCACTGCGCTGGATCGCGGTGTGATTCTGATCCCCGACAAATATCTGGCGAAGCGCGCCATCGTTACGACGCCGGCCGCGGCGAGTAACACGCAGGGTATTTTCGAGGACAGGGAAATCGTCGAGACACTGGCGAAATTCGTCGCCAAAAATGCCGAGCTTCAGAACATCAAGTCGACCGCCGGATTTGAGCAGCGTCTCAACGACGTGACCTGCGCGGGCTGCCACCAGACTCGCGCAGTCGGCGGTTTTCATTTTCCAGGCATCGACTGGTCGGGCGATGCGCCGGGTTTTGTCGTGACACCGGCCTCGCCGCATTTCTTCGGCGATCAGCCGCGCCGCCGCGATATTCTCACGTCATTCCGCGACGGACAGCCGCCGGATTTCTCGCGCGGATTTTCGGCGCGTCCGCAAGCGAGACGATCGGACGGCTTGCAGGGAACGACCTATCTCGACGGCTGGGGCGCGCATTGCTATGCGGGCGCGCAGACCGACAAGAGTTTCTCATTGTGGACCTGCGCCGGCAATCTCGCCTGCCAGATGCCGCAAGGTGGCGGCACGCCGATCGGGGCCGGGCTTTGCTTTCCGGAATGATCTAGCCGATCACGCCCGCAGCGCGCATTTTTGCAATATCGGCGTTGCTGTAACCCGCTGACGCAAGAACTTCGTCGCTGTGCGCGCCGACATCGGGTGCCATGCGCGGGCGAACTTTCGTCGCGCCTTCGACCCAGAACGGCGTGTTGATCGTGAGCATCGCGTCGTTCTCGAACGGCACCACGGCTTCGACCTCGCGCATCTGCGGATCGTCCGGAATGTCGGCCGGGATTCCGACGACGCCGAAAATCAGGCCGTTGCCGTCGAGTGTCTTGCGCCAATAGGCCAGTGGCTTGGTTGCGAACACCTCGTCGAGAATGGCGATGAGTTCGGGTGCGTGACGATGGCGCGCGGTCTTGGTCTCGAAGCGCGGATCGGTGAGCAGATTCTCGCGGTCGATTACCTTGCAGAACACCGGAAACTGCTTTTCTTCATTGAGCAGCGACAGGATGATCCAGCGGCCGTCCGCGCATTTGTAGTGACACGTCACGCCGTTAAGCGCCTGCTGGCGCGGCGGCCGTTTCTGGAACGTCGCGCCGCAGAGTGCTGCCTGCGCGTAGATGCCGTTTGACCAGATGCCGTTGGCCATCAGGTTCGAGCGCACCTCGGTGCCCTTGCCGGTTTTCTCGCGCTGATAAAGCGCCGTGACGATGCCGCTGAACAGCGCCATCGCGCAGGGATGATCGCCCATGCCGGGCATCGAGCGCGCCGGTGTGGTCTCGTCGGTCTCGCGCACGAGGTCCATCAGGCCGGAGCGCGCCCACCACGCGTTCGAGTCGAAGCCGGGCTTGTCGGCTTCCGCGCCGGTTTCGCCGTAGCCGGTGAACGACGCATAGATCAAACGCGGATTGAGGTGATGCAGATCCTTGTAGGCGACGCCGAGCTTCTTGCGCACCGGCGGCGGAAAATTGGTGATGAACACATCGGCTTCTGCAACGAGCTTGCGGAGCACGGTCTGACCTTCCGGCTTCGACAGATCGAGCGCGAGACTCTTTTTGTTGCGGCCCTGAAGCATCCACGCATAGTTGTGCGGGCTGATCGGATAGCCCGGCAGGTTCGGCAGGTTGCGAACCGGATCGCCCGCGCCCGGCGGCTCGATCTTGATGACGTCGGCGCCGTAATCCGACAACGCGGTTGCGGAGGAGGGCGCTGCGATGAAACTGGCGCAGTCGATCACCTTCAGCCCCTCGAAAATTCCAGCCATCGCGGATTCCCTTTGTTTATTGTCAGGGCCGCCGACGGGATCGGAAGCCCTTTAATCGTTCTTGCGTTCGTCCGCGATCGCCTTGCCGTCATTCGGCAGCGATCCCGGAGCGACCAGAGTGACATCGCCTTTCAGCTTTGTCACGGCGGCGAGCGTTGCCGCTACCGCATCGCGCAATGCCTCAGGCGCAGGGGACGCCTCGGCGTTCAGGGTCATCGCGTCCGATTCATTCTCGCGGGTCACGACAAGGCGCAGCCGCTTCAGTTCCGGATGGCGCTTGGCGATTTCCGCGATCTGTTCCGGACGCACGAACATGCCCTTGACCTTGGTCGTCTGGTCGGCGCGGCCCATCCAGCCCTTGATCCGCATATTGGTGCGGCCGCACGGGCTCGTGCCGGGCATCGCCGCGCTGAGATCGCCAAGCGCGAGGCGAATCCACGGGATCTGCGGATTGAGCGAGGTGACGACGATCTCGCCGACGTCGCCGTCCGCAACCGCCTCGCCGGTGCCGGGCTTGACGATCTCAAGGATCAAATCCTCATTCACGATCAATCCTTCGCGCGCTGAAGTCTCGTAGGCGATAAAGCCGAACTCCGCAGCGGCGTAAGTCTGGTAGGCATCGATGCCGCGCGACTTCATTTCATCCTGCAACGACTTCGGAAACGCCGCGCCGGACACCAGCGCGCGCTTGATCGACGACACGTCGCGTCCGGCCGTCTTGCCCGCATCGAGCAAAATCTTGAGAAAGTCCGGCGTGCCGGTGTAGGCAACAGGCCGATACGCTTCGATCAGTTCGAACTGCTGCTCGGTGTTGCCGGGACCGGCAGGGATGACCGCGCAGCCGAGTGCGCGCGCGGCTGTATCGAAAATGAACCCGCCCGGCGTCAGGTGGTAGCCGAAAGTATTGAGCACGATGTCGCCGGGACGAAAGCCCGCAGCGAACAATGCGCGTGCGCCGCGCCACGGATCGGCGATTGCGGACTCCGGCTCGAATATCGGACCCGGCGAGGTGAACAGATGCGAGAACGATCCGGTCATGCCGGGGATGAATCCGCCGAACGGCAGGGTTGCCTTCTGTAACGCAGGCAGATCGGATTTGCGCAGCACTGGAATTTTGGCGAGCGCAGCGCGGCTGGTCAGGGTTGCGGGGTCGATATTCCGGAGGCGGGGCGCGTGGGCGGGCGCGGCAAGTGCCGCGCGCGCGACGTCGGGCAGGCGCGCGAACAAATCGGCGCCGCGCTCGGGTGCGCTACGCGTTTCCAGTTTGTCATAGTGCTCGCTCATGCGCCCGATCACAGCCAGCGTTTGCGGCG
>JAFKKP010000280.1 GCA_017305515.1 Hyphomicrobiales bacterium | reverse complement strand
ACCACGGACGGATTTCTGTTTCCGAACGAAGTGCTCGAGCGCGAAGGCCTGATGCAGAAGAAGGGCTTTCCGGAAAGCTACGACCGGGCGGCGCTGCTGTCGTTTCTGTCCGACATCAAGTCGGGGCGGAGTCCGGTGCGCGCCCCGGTCTATTCGCATCTGACCTACGACATCATGCCCAACCACTGGCAGGACGTGGATCGCCCCGACATTCTGATCGTCGAGGGATTGAACGTGCTCCAGACCGGGCCGCTGCCGAGCGACGGCAAGGCGGTGCCGTTCGTGTCGGACTTCTTCGATTTCTCGGTTTACATCGACGCCGACGAGGACATTCTGCGCGAATGGTATGTCGAGCGATTTCTCACGCTGCGCGACACGGCGTTCCTCGATCCGCGATCCTACTTCAACCGCTACGCAAAGTTTTCCGACAAGGAAGCGACCGACAAGGCGCTGTCGCTGTGGAACACGATCAACCTCGTGAACCTTGAAGAGAACATCGTGCCGACACGGCCGCGCGCCACGCTGATCCTGAAAAAGGGCAGCGATCACGTCATCGAGACGGTGTCGTTGCGGAGGTTGTAAGCGCATAACGCGGCCTCATGGTGAGGAGGCGCACTTGCGCCGTCTCGAACCATGGCGGCTTTCATTCATCCTTCGAGACGCGCGCCGATGCGCGCTCCTCAGGATGAGGTCAGTGTCGGGAAAGACTACGCCGCGTGGCGGCTCGCATCCGCGCCGAAATGGCCGAGATAGCGTTCGTTGATCGCCGACACCGGCATGACAACCAGTACATCCGTGGTGCCAAACTGGTGGTCGACGACCGCGCCGTCGCCGATGAAGGCGCCGACGCGAAGATAACCCTTGATGAGCGGCGGCAGTGCTTTCAGCGCCGCTTTGGTGTCGATGGCGTCCTTCGCCATCATGTTCATGTCGATGCGCCGCGACGGATGCGCGCTTGCACGCCAGCCTTCCGGCGCGCGCGCATAGTGATGCAGAAACGACAGCGGTAGCGCGAGATTGTTCGGATCGGTGCCTTCAAAACTCGCGCAGCCGATCATCACGTCGAACTGATAGCGGCGCACGTAGGTCCAGACGCCGTGCCACAGAAGTTCGACGGTGCGCTTGGTACGGTAGGGCGGCAGCACGCATGAACGTCCCAGTTCGAGAAATTTCAGGCCGCGCTGGCGCTGCATCAGTTCGGCGATGTCGAATTCGTTGCAGGTGTAGAAGCCGCCGTGACGGTCGGCGATGTCCTGGCGCAAGAGACGATAGGTGCCGACGACAGGCTGCTTGCCGCTGAGCGACGGCTTCGCTGCGTGATCGATGACCAGCAGATGATCGCAGATCTTGTCGAACGCATCCTTGTCGCGCTGCGCCAGCATGGTTGCGGCGTCGGCAATCGCGTTGCCGTCTTTATAGAAGACCTTGTAACGCAGCCGCTGCGCGCGCTTCACGTCGCCTTTCGATTGAGCGAGCCGCGCTTCGAGCGCGCCGATGCGGCCGAGAACGGGTGCTGCGGGAAATATGCGCTTCGGCTTGCCGGCAATATCGGTGCGCGGCTTCAGCCATGTCACGGCCGCCGTGGCTGCCGACTTTGCGATTTCGGGTCTGAACAGTTCGATCAGGCCGGACTTTTCGCCGTGCATGCGTTTCCTTCCACAGCCTTCCCGCGAATCGCAGGAATGCAGTTTCAGGCGTGAATAAGCACGGCCGTGATACGGGTATGTGACAGCAATGTTGGGGTTATGTGACGCCGTTATGCGGCGACGCTTCCCGTCCTTATATCGGCGAGCGCATCGGCGAGTTTGTCGCGGTCGAGCGGCTTGACCAGGAAGCCGTCCATGCCGGCCTCGAAGCAGGCGTAGCGATCGTCCACAAGCGTGTTCGCGGTGAGCGCGATGACGGGCGTGTGACGCAATCCGCGTTCGGCTTCGCGCGTGCGCATCTTCTTCATCGTCTCGATGCCGTCGAGTTTCGGCATCTGCACGTCCATCAAGACAAGGTCATACGGCGTGCCGGCGGTTTCCGCCGCGATCCATGATTCCAATGCCTGTTCGCCGTCGGTCGTGATGACCGGACGATGACCGAGACGCGTTAGCAGCGAGCGGATCAGGAGTGCGTTGATCTCGTTGTCTTCGGCGACGAGAATCGAAAGCCCGCGCGCTTGAGTTGCGGGCGATGAAGGTTCGGATGTGTTATCAGTGTCGTCGATGTCCGGTACCAGTGTCGCGCCGGGTGCAGCAAGCCGCGCGGCCAGCGACGCTGCGCGCAGCGGTTTGACCAGATAGCCGTTGAACGGAGTCATAACTGACGGATCGATCTCGTGTCGCGCCGCCGGCGTGAACATCGCGATGCGCAACGCGGCATGATGAAGGGCGGCCTCGCCGAGCTGTTTCATCTCGGCGGTGCCGGTCATGCGATCGACAAGAATCGCGTGCCAGTCGCGTTCAGGCAGCAGCGCACATGCGATCGCCGGATCGGACACCGTGCAGGTATGTGCGCCCCAGCGTTCCAGACGCCGCGCAATCAAAGACGCTTCGATGGTCTGCGGCGCGACCAGCATGATCGGCTTGCCGCCGAGATTCGGCGTCTCGAATTTAGCGGAAGCATCGCTCTGCGCCGCTGCGAGCGGAATCGAGAACTCAAATGTCGTGCCGTTGCCCTCTTGGCTTTCCAGCATGATGCGGCCGCCCATGCGCTTGACGATGCGCTCGGAAATGCTCAGGCCGAGACCCGTGCCGCCATAGTTGCGCGCGGTCTTGTCGGAGGCTTGTTCGAATTCGCGGAAGATTCGCTCCTGCGCTTCGGGCGCGATGCCGATTCCGGTGTCGCGCACGAGGAAGCTGATTTCACCGGGCCAGATGCCGGGCTCGACGATGATCGCGACGCCGCCCGCCGGCGTGAACTTGATGGCGTTGCCCGCGAGATTAAGCAGCACCTGACGCAGCCGCGCCGAATCGCCGACAACCTGCAACGGCAGCCGCTCGTCGACATAGGCGGCGATTTCGAGTTTGCGCGCCTGCGCGCGCGGCGCGAGCAGCTCTGCGATGTCCTCGATCAGCGCGGACAATGCGAAGGGTCGCTGCTCGAGATCGATTTTTCCCGCTTCGATTTTGGAGAAATCCAGAAGCTCCTCGATCAGCGCGAGCAATGCATCGCCGGAGGTTTTCACGGCTTTCACGTAAGTCGTCTGCTCGGCGCTGAGAGGTGTGTCGAGCAGAAGCCCGCTCATTCCCAAAATGCCGTTCAGTGGCGTGCGGATTTCATGCGACGCCATCGCGAGGAATTTCGATTTCGCACGATTGGCGGCGGTGGCGTGATCGCGGGCGAGCGCCAGCGCGTGTTCGCTTTCCGCGCGATCCGTGACGTCGCGGCCGACGCATTGCAGTTCGGCGGGCCGATCGGCATCCCGACGCACATAACCCTCGCGCCACGCGATCCAGCGCGGACCCCAGGCGCTGCCGATTTTCTGGTCGTGAACCCGCGTGCCGCTGGTCTCGGTCGCTTCATAGCCCTGTTCGAGGACCGGCAGTGTGAACGCAGTTCCGATCAGTTGTTCACGCGGCATTTGCGCCAGCGCGCAGAACGCGTCGTTGACGGAGGTGATGCGGCCTTGCGAATCGCGCAGCACGATCAGATCGCTCTGCGACTCGAACAGCGAGCGCGCGCGTTCCTCCGCTTCCTTCAATTCCCAATTTCGGTCGGTGAGCGCCTCGTTGTGCAGCTCGATCTTGCGCATTTTCTTGCGCAGCCAGCGCATCCGCATGCTCATGGTAGCAAGGCCGACGCAGGCCAGCGCGAACAGGAAGCTCGCGCCGATGGCGAAGGCCTGCGGATCGTAGCCGGAGTTCTCGCCGCGGCTGCCGCTGATGAATCCATACGCCCCGCCGAACGCGGCGGAGAAGATCATGAAGGAGCGGACGATGAAATTCGCGCGCGGATAGCGGCGGGCGAGGCGGCGCAGGCGCATTCGGATTCGTGGTGCCCGCAACATGATTGCCGTCCCGGATTTCAGTCGATTGCTGCTGCCTGATGCGAAAGAATGCGGCGGTGACGTTGCGAAGTGCTTGCGGCAACGACACCTCCGAGAGGCCGTTGCGAACATGGTGAACGAAAGGTTAAAGCGCCGCCGTGCGCTGGGCCATGATCGCGCGATTGGCGCCGACGACGAGCGCCGCAGCATCCTGCATGCTGAAGACGCGCGAGCGGACGAAAATGCGGAAGTCCGCGCCGCCATCCGGCGACAGATAGATGACCGGCTCCTCGGCGGAGGCATGAGGCGCGACGCTGACATATTTGATTCCGTCAGGCGCGCTACAGCTTTCCGCGTCGGCGGTATCGATGTCGTCGATCACGGTGAAGTCGGCGAGTTCCGGCCGATCCACGATCTGCACGCGCACGGTGGATGACGCGCGGTCCTCGGTAAAGCTGACGTGAAACTGGCGCTGCCAGGGCGCGGTCGCGATCTGGAGGCTTGCGCCGCCGAGCGAGATGCAGGGTTGGACGTTCGAGGAAAACTCGCCGCCCGCCACGATACCGGCAAGCAGCAGTGGAACGGCCGAAGCCAGAAGTTTGATACGCATGACGCAACGCTCACGGGACTTGTTTGCGCCCGATCCGATCGGAAAACCGGTTTCCACTTTTCCGGATCGGGCGGTTATGGTTCCTGAAGCGTAAACGCAGATCGTTACGGAAGTGTTTGCGGCGATGAGGCGGGGCGAAATTTAAGCCGCGCGGCGCACGTCGTCTGCGAGTGCGCGATAGGACAGTGCCTCCGCAATATGAAGCCGTCCGACCGTGTTTGCGCTATCGAGATCGGCCAGCGTCCGCGCCACGCGCAGCACGCGGTGATAGCCGCGTGCCGACAGTCTCATCGTGTCGGAGGCATC
The DNA here is from genome assembly GCA_017305515.1 of Hyphomicrobiales bacterium. Classification (GTDB taxonomy): domain Bacteria; phylum Pseudomonadota; class Alphaproteobacteria; order Rhizobiales; family Xanthobacteraceae; genus Afipia. Next base: position 4,229 of record JAFKKP010000280.1, on the reverse strand, counting down.
GCGCAGCAGTTTCATTCCCGCAGCATCCGGTTTTGCGATCTCTTCGAGCACGGCGGCGGGCGCTTCGGCGTTGACGCGAATTTTCGGCATGTTCAGCGCGGCGTAACGCGCGCGCTGGATATCGCGTGCGGCGGCGACGCGTGCCGCGACTTCTGCGGAGCCTTCCGACGGCGGCGGCAAAATGAGATCGGAGGCGCTCACGGCAGGCACTTCGATGCGCAGATCGATGCGGTCCATCAGCGGACCCGAGATGCGGCCTTGATAATCGCCGATGCAGCGGTCGAGGCGGCCGCGCTTACACGAATAACCCGGCTCGTAAGCGTGTCCGCATTTGCACGGGTTCATCGCGGCGACCAGCATGAAACGCGCCGGGTATGTGACGCGGTGATTGGCGCGCGACACCGCGACCTCGCCGTTCTCCAGCGGCTGACGCAGCGAATCGAGCACGCGCGGATCGAATTCCGGCAGTTCATCGAGAAACAGAACGCCGTGATGCGCGAGAGAAATTTCGCCGGGCTTCGCGCGCACGCCGCCGCCGGTCAAAGCCGCCATGCTGGCGGAGTGATGCGGCGCGCGGAACGGGCGCTGCGAGGTGAGCGCGCCGCCTTCGATCTCGCCCGCAACGGAGGCGATCATGGAAATTTCCAAAAGCTCCGACGGCGACAGCGGCGGAAGGATCGACGGCAATCGCGCTGCGAGCATCGATTTGCCTGCACCGGGCGAGCCGATCATGAGAAGATGATGTCCGCCGGCGGCTGCGATTTCGAGCGCGCGCTTGGCGCTTTCCTGTCCCTTGATGTCGCGCAGATCGAGTGTCGACGATTTTGGCGCGGTGATTTTCGGCTGCGGCCGCGACAGCACCTGCGTGCCCTTGAAGTGGTTGGCGATCTGAATGAGCGACGACGCCGCGACGATTTGCAGATCGGGGCTGGCCCACGCTGCTTCCGCGCCGCAGCCTGCCGGACAGATCAATCCTTCGTCGCGCGCATTGGCGCCGATGGCGGCCGGCAAAACTCCGGCGACGGGCGCAATCGATCCGTCGAGGCCGAGTTCGCCGAGCACGGTGAAATCCGACAACGCATCCGGCGGAATCGCGCCGATGGCTGCCATGAGACCGAGCGCGATCGGAAGGTCGTAGTGACTGCCTTCCTTCGGCAGATCGGCGGGCGCGAGATTGACCGTGATTCGCCGTGCGGGAAGCGCCAATCCAGACGCGATCAGTGCGGAGCGCACGCGCTCGCGCGCTTCCGAGACGGCCTTGTCGGGAAGTCCGACAATGGTGAAAGCCGGCAGGCCCGGCGCGACCTGAACCTGCACGTCAACCGCGCGCGCCTCGACGCCCTCGAACGCCACCGTCGATACGTGCTGGACCATCGGCTTCCCCGCTCGGGAAAAAGCCTATCAGGAACTTTTGAACCGTCCAAGAACAATTAGAGAACAAAATGAGGCTAGGCGCTGTCCCGGCGAACAGGGCGCAGTCCAGGCCGCAGGGGCAGCAGCGCCGCTCAGGTTTCGGCAAGCGCAGAAAAATCCGTTTCGGGAACCAGCGTCACGTCCGGCTCCTCGACAGTCTTGGCGCGAAACTTGAGACCGAACACATGCGGGAATCGCATGATCTCGACATGGAAGCCCGGAATGTCGATGAAGTTCACGGCGGATTTAGGCGCGTAAAGCCGGGCCCACAGATCGACGCCTGCAAACTGCGGCAGCTTGTTGAGCCGCAGATTGCCGATTGAGCCGGTGAAATTGAGAAGCTCGCGCGCGCGGTCGTTCATCATCGTGACCCAGCCGTCGGTGACATGGCCGACATCGTTGGCGATCGGACAGGCGATCACCATCGCGTCGGGCGCGGTGCGGAACAGCTGCTCGTAGACTTCGGTGTTGTGGCTGATCTGCTCTTGATAGACGACGAGCATCACGCCGCCATGAGCGAGCTTGATCGGCAGCACCAGGCATTGCCAAAGCTGGCCGCTGCGCGAGTGCGTTCCGCTAAAGCGCACGAATGTCGGCGTCATTTTCTTCGCGACCTGCCGGTACACATTCCCGAACTCGGCCGCGAGCGGATTGCTGTTCTCCGAGACCAGCGTGCCGGCAAGACTCTGCCCGGTCGCATCGCGCATCGCCTGGCCGTAATAAGTGTAGACGAAATCGTCGCCGGCGCTCACCAGGTGAACCGAGTTGGCGCGCAGCGGATAGCTGCATTCTTCAGTCAGGCGCTGAAGCGTCAGATCATTGATGGAATGAAGAGTTTTCCACTTCGCCCACAGGAATTCCATCGCGGCTGTTGCAAGCTCGCGCGGAATCGACGTGCCGTTGAAAACCTCAAGCGCCATTGCCGCCCTGCCCGGTGCATGGATACCGCGCGGTTGTCGCCGCATGGAACCCGACCGTCAAACAGATTGGCGGAGGATGGTCAGCAATTGATTAAACAATAGGGCGTTTTGCGCCGCGAAATGCGGGCATGATCCCGAAAAGTGGACACCGGCCGCATCGTACACCCGGCACCGCTAACGGCGCTTGGTTTCGATGCAGCCCCAGATAATCGAAGCCACGTCCGGGCCGCCGAGGCGGGCAATGGCGCGGATGCCGGTCGGCGAGGTGACGTTGATCTCGGTGAGATGGCCGTCAATCACGTCGATGCCGACGAATAGTAACCCGCGCTGGCGCAGCGCCGGGCCGAGGCGGCGGCAGATTTCAAGTTCTTTCGCCGACAGGTCGGTTGCCTGCGCAGCACCTCCGCGCACCATGTTGGAGCGCAGATCGTCCGCGGCCGGCACGCGATTGACCGCGCCGGCGAACTCGCCGTCGACGAGGATGATGCGCTTGTCGCCGTCCTTCACGTTCGGCAAAAACTTTTGAATCACCCAAGGCTCGCGGAACGTCACCGCGAACATGTCGTAGAGCGAACCGAAATTCATGTCCTGCGGCGTGATGCGAAACACGGCCGCGCCGCCGTGACCGTAGAGCGGTTTCATCACCACGTCGCCATGCTCTTTCCGGAACGCATTGATCTCGTTTTTGTCGCGCGAGATCAGCGTCGGCGGCATCAGGTCGGCGAATTCCATGACGAAGATTTTTTCCGGCGCGTTGCGCACGCTGGCCGGATTGTTGACGACCAGAACCTTCTCGTGAATCTGTTCGAGAAAATGCGTCGTCGTAATGTAGGCGAGATCGAAGGGTGGATCCTGACGCAGCAGCACGACGTCGAACGTCTCCATCTGCACGCGTCTGGATTCGCCGAGCGTGAAATGATCGCCTTCCTGGTCCCGCACATTCAGCGAATGCACGTTGGCGACAATGTGCTTGCCGTTGAGTGACAGGTTTTCCGGCGTGTAGTAGGACAGCGAATGTCCGCGCTTCTGCGCTTCGAGCAGCAAGGCAAAGGTCGAGTCGCTGCGAATGTTGATCTTCGCGATGGGGTCCATCTGGACAGCGACCTTGAGCTTCATTCGTCTGATCCGTTTCGTGAATTGAGCGGCGGCAATCTGGTCGATTTATTCCGGTTTGGCCAGATGTCAGGCGCTGGCCGTTAACTTGCGTCGAACGCCGCCATCAAATGGCGCGGCAGGCTTTTCGGCGCAATGAGAACGACATCGAAACGCATGTCGAGTTTCGCATGGTCGTCATGCGCGGCGAGCCAGACCTGCGCGGCGTTGACGATCCGCGCCTGCTGCTGCGGCGTCACCGAATAGGCGGCATCGTCCAGCGTGGCGCGGGCCTTCACTTCGACGAATGCGAGAAGTCCGCGTTTACGAGCCACAATATCGATTTCGCCGTAGGGTGTTTTGAAACGCCGCGCCAGAATCCGGTAACCTTTTGCGATGAGATAGACGCAGGCGCGGCTTTCCGCCGAAATGCCGGTCTGGAACGCGGCGACACGTTCGGGAGACGGCGCGGTTTTTGCTGCCGCCTTGCGTGTGCGAGGCGTGCGGTCAGTCATCGCCGGCTTCTTTTGCGATTTCGAGCGCGCGTGCATAAATTTCCCGGCGCGGCCGTCCGGAAATTTCCATCGCGCTTGCGACCGCATCCTTGACGCTGTCGCGTTTGAGCGAGGCGCGCAACAGATCGTCGAGCGCATCATCGCTCATGGTGCCGGAATCCTCCGGCGGCGGCGCAATCACGAGCACGAATTCGCCGCGCGTTTCCAGCGCGCCGGCGTTCGCGGCGAGGGCAGCAAGCGGGCCGCGCGTCACATCCTCATGCAGCTTGGTCAGTTCGCGGCAGATCGC
>JAFKKP010000279.1 GCA_017305515.1 Hyphomicrobiales bacterium | reverse complement strand
CGAGCAGCACGACAGCCGGGATGGCGACAAAGTAAAATACCGGATCGGTAATAATGGCTTGCAAAAACAGGCTCCGAAGCAGGCCTGCCAGTTAGGCCTCATTTCCCGATGCAAGATCAACCGCCAATCACGACTGCGGTACCGGACTTGCGCGCATGGCTCGCGGGCAATAGATAGCGCGCATGCCGCGATACTTTTTCAATACTCGCATCGACGATTCCTACGTCCCCGATCCCGAAGGCGTCGAACTGCGCGACCCCGATCAGGCGTGGACGGTCGCGCGTGTGACGATCACCGAACTACTGCGGGAAGAAGGCCAGACGCCGCGTCTGCTGAACGCCGTTCTTGAAGTGACCGGCGAAGACGGCGAGATCGTGCTGGAATTTCCGTTCAGCGAAGTTCTGATGGACATGCCCGGCATGTCGCTGTCGAAACATTAAGCGCGCAGCGCCGCCAGCACCTCGTCGGGACGCTCCGCCATCGACATGTGTCCGGCGCCCTGAAGCACGATTTCCTTCGATCCCGCAATCGCCGACGTCAGTTGCTTGCCCGATTTCAGCGGCGTCATCATATCGCGCTCACCGAGAATGAGCGTCGTCGGTACTTTGACTTTCGCGGCGGCATCGGACGCCGTCTTGTAGGCATTGCACGCGGCCAGATCGTTGAACAGGACGCCGGACGGATTGCCTTCGAGCAATCGCTGCCCGCCGCCCATCATCCATAAACCCGGCGAAAGCGATCCGCCGAGTCCGGCAGCAAAGCCGAAGCCCCAGATCGACACCATGTCGACGGCTGCGTGGTCGTTCGCTTTCGCGGCATTCAGCAAATCGTCCGACACCGGCATCGCCGCGCCGACGCCGATCAGCGACAGGCCCGAGACTTTATCTGGATGACGCGACGCTGCGTCGAGCGCAATCAGCGCACCCATCGAATGGCCGACAAGCCGCGCCTTCGATGCGCCGGCGGATTCGATCAGTTTAACGGTCCAGTCGGCCATGTCGCCGATTGACGTGAGAAGCGTGCCCTTGGAGCGCCCGTGTCCCGGCAAATCCGGCGCGAGCACGCTGTAGCCGTGATGCGCGAACCACCGCGCAAACAGCGCCCAGATCGAATGATCGAAGCCTGCGCCGTGCAGAAACACGATCAGCGGCAATTTCGGGTCGAGCGGTTTACCGCCCGTCACCGCATAGACTTCATGTCCATCGACTGTCAGTTTCATGGTCAAGCCTTTTGCGAGAAGCGAAGCGCCTGGCCGAGGTCGCCGATGATGTCCTCGGCGGATTCGATTCCGATGGAAAGTCGGATCAGTTCCTCGCCGATGCCGGCTGTTTTCAATTGTTCGGCATTCATCTGCTGATGCGTGGTGCTCGCCGGGTGAATCACCAGGGTCTTTGCATCGCCGACATTCGCAACATGGCTGACCAGCTTCAGCGATTCGATGAATCTGCGGCCCGCATCGCGTCCACCTTTGATTCCGAAAGTGACGATCGAGCCGGCGCCGCGCGGCAAGAGTTTCTTCGCCAGCGCATGGTCGGGATGGCTGTCGAGCGTCGGATGCAGAACCCATTCGACGGCTTTGTTGTCCTTCAGGAATGCGAGCACGGCAGCAGCATTGTCGATGTGACGCTGCATCCGCACATGCAGCGTCTCGATGCCCTGCAAAATCTGAAACGCGTTGGTCGGCGAAATGCACGCGCCGAAATCGCGCAGGCCTTCCGCCCGTGCGCGCATGATGAAAGCGGCGGGACCGAACTCTTCGGCAAAGACGATGCCGTGATAACCGGCATAAGGCGTCGTCAGCGTCGGAAACTTGCCGGATTTCTCCCAGTCGAAATGTCCGCCATCGACAATGACTCCGCCGATGGCGATGCCGTGTCCGCCGATCCATTTGGTGATCGAGTTCATCACGATGTCGGCGCCAAGCTCGATGGGCCGCGACAGAAAAGGCGTGGCGAAGGTGTTGTCGATCAGAAGCGGAATTCCAGCCTTGTGCGCGATATCGGCGACAGCCGGAATGTCGAGCACTTCAAGGCCCGGATTGCCGATGGTTTCACCGATGACGAGTTTGGTCTTCGGCCCGATGGCTTTCCTTATTCCATCGAGATCGCGCGGCTTTACGAATGTCGTCGTGATCCCGAAGCGCGGCAGCGTGTGCGTCAGAAGATTGATCGTGCCGCCGTAGAGCGATGCAGACGCGACGATGTGATCGCCGGCGTCAAGAATTGTGGCGATAGCCAAATGTAGCGCCGCCATGCCGCTCGCCGTGCAGACCGCGCCGACGCCGCTCTCAAGTGCTGCAAGACGCTCTTCGAGCACCGCAGTCGTGGGATTGGAAATGCGCGTGTAGATGTGACCGGCGCGTTCGAGATTGAACAGCGACGCCGCGTGATCAGCATCCTGAAACACATAGGATGTCGTCTGATGAATTGGCGTAGCGCGCGATCCGGTGATCGGATCGGGATGCTGGCCCGCATGCAGGCTCAGGGTCTCGAATGCAGGCGGTTTCGGTGCAGCCATGTTATGTCTCGCAAGCGTTCCGAATTTTCTTTCACGCCAATCGCGCGATTGCAAGTGCGGTCAGGACGCGGGTCGCGGATCGATCGGCACCTGATTGCTGAAGCCGAAAATATCTTCCAATATTCTGCCTGCGGCGAGAACGCGGCCTTCGCTGCGCGGCGGCCCGACGATCTGCAATCCGATGGGAAGATTCTCACGGTTGAAGCCGCAGGGAATCGACAGCGCGGGCGAACATATCAGCGTGATCGCCGATACAATGATGAGCCAGCCGACATAGCTGTCGAATTTGGTGCCGTTGCATTCGGCAAGATATCGCTGCTCGACCGGGAAAGGTCCGACAATTGTCGTCGGGCACAGCAACAGATCGTAAGTCTCGAAGAACGCCAGTGCGCGATTGGTCAGCGTCACGCGCTGCGCTTCGGCACGCTCGATGTCGGCCATCGACAGCTTGAGACCTTCCTCGATATTCCAGATGACTTCGGGCTTCAGCAGATCGCGATGCTGGCGCAAGAGTTTCGACTTGGTGATCGCGTAGTCGAAGGCGCGCAGGGCGTGGGCGCATTCGGCGGTTTCGCGCAGATCGGGATGCGCTTCCTCGACGATGACGCCGGCTTCGGTGAGGCGCTGCGCAGCCTTGCGCGTGATGTCGGCAACTTCGGGATCAACCGGAGAAATGCCTAAGTCAGGAGAGTAGGCGACACGCTTCGGCTTTGTGCCCGAACGCGCGGCGGTGAGAAACGATGTCGGCAGACGCGGCAATGACAATGGATCGCCGGGATGTTCGCCGGACATCGCGTCCAGCAGCAAGGCGAGATCTTCGACGTTGCGCGCCATCGGCCCGTCTGCGCTTAACGTGCGGTCGATCATCCCGTTCGGCGTATGCGCGACGCGACCGATGCTCGGCCGCATGCCGACGATGCCGCAGAAGCTGGCCGGATTGCGCAATGAGCCGCCGACATCGGTGCCGTGCGCAAGCCATGCTGTGCCGCTTGCGAGCGCCGCTGCCGCGCCGCCCGAAGAACCCGACGCGGAGCGCGACAGATTCCACGGATTGAGTGTCGCACCGAATACTTCGTTGAAGGTCTGCGCGCCCGCGCCGAATTCCGGCGTATTGGATTTCGCGTAAACGATGCCGCCATTCGCTTCGAGATTTTCGACAACGATGTTGGATTTCGCCGCGACATTGTCCTTGAAGATCGGCGACCCCTGCGTCGTCAGCACGCCCGCGACGTCCGTCAAATCCTTGATCGGCACCGGCATGCCGGCGAGCAATCCGCGTTTCTCGACCGGCAATTTCATCAAACGGTCGGCGTGGGCGCGCGCGCGATCGAAACAGAGGGTGGGGAGTGCGTTCACCTTGCCGTCGACGTCGGCGATGCGCGATTCGAGCGCGTCGAGCAGATGGTGGGGGGTGATTTCGCCGGAGCGGAGGCGTTCGACCAGTTGGCAGGCGGTGGCGCGAATGAGTTCGCTGGCGGGCACGGTTTCCTCGAATGTTTTTATTGTTATTCGGACTATAGCTGCTTATCCGCGCGCGGGGATGAAAACAACTCGCGACGTCAAGCGAATTTGACAATGGCCGCGCCGCCCTCAATCGCCTAGCCTCGGCGGAGAATAAAAAATGCCGGGAGACGCGCGATGAAGAGCTTTCGAGTGACCGAATTCAACGGCCCGCTGGCGGAAGTCGATTCCGCAACGCCGCAGCCGACCGGCACGCAGGTTCTGCTGAAAGTCAAAGCCGCGGGCGTCTGCCATAGCGATCTGCACATCTGGCAGGGCGGCTATGAACTCGGTCACGGCCGCAAGCCGCTGTCGCTGAAGGATCGCGGCGTTTCGCTGCCGCTGACGATGGGACATGAAACCGTCGGCGAAGTTGTCGCGCTGGGGCCGGATGCAAAGGGCGTGAAGGTTGGAGATGTGGGCCTGGCCTATCCGTGGCTCGGCTGCGGCAAGTGCGAGCTTTGTCTGGCCGATGAAGAAAATATGTGCCTGAAGCCGAATTCGCTCGGCGTCTACTGCGACGGCGGCTATTCCGACTACATCATGGTGCCGAACCCGCGCCATCTGGTCGATCTGAAAGGTCTCGATCCGGTGACGGCCGCGCCCTACGCCTGTTCGGGCGTGACGACTTACAGTGCGCTCAAGAAACTCAAACCGCATCTGAAACACCCCATCGTCATTTTCGGTGCGGGCGGTCTTGGGCTGATGGCGTTGTCATTGTTGAAGGCGATGGGCGGCAAGGGCGCCATCGTCGTCGATATCGACAAGGAGAAGCGCGAGGCGGCGATAAAAGCCGGCGCTTTGACTGTCGTCGATGGCGCCGCGCCGGATGCACTTCAACAGATCATGGCCAAGGCCGGAGGACCGATCTATGGCGCGATCGATCTCGTCGGCAACGCGCAGACCTCGCAGCTTGGCTTTGATTGCTTGAGCAAGGGCGGCAAGCTGGTGATGGTCGGTCTGTTCGGCGGCGGTGCGACATGGGCGCTTCCGCTGATTCCGATGCGCGCAATCACCATCGAAGGCAGCTATGTCGGCAACGTCAAGGAAACGCAGGAACTGATCGATCTGGTGATCGAGAAGAAAATCGCGCCGATCCCTGTTACTACGCGCCCGTTGGCAAAAGCGGACGAAACGCTGATGGACTTGTATAAAGGCAAGCTGGTTGGCCGGGCCGTGCTGATCCCCTAGCGATGCAGAATCGCGTCCGGTGCGATGAAATAGACGCCAATGATGAAGGCGGCGGCGATAATCATTGAAATCACAAGTCTTGCCATGACGCTCCCCTTGATCTGACGCGTAAGCCTATTTCGGCTGTTTGGCAATCGGCAGCACGACCAGCATCAGATCGGCATTTTGCGGATCCGGCTTGATCGTGAAGCCGAGGCGGGCGTTGATGTCGAGCATCGTCTTGTTCTGGCCCATCACCTGACCGCGAATGGCGCGCACGCCCTCGGCGCGGGCATATTCGATGATGAGCTGCATCAGCATCCAGCCGAGGCCCAGTCCCTTCAGATCGGAACGCACCAGCACGGCATATTCCATATTCGGCGCTCTCGAAATCGGCGTCCGTATGCAGGCGAACGACACCCAGCATCTTGCCGGTGGTTTCTTCGATGGCGATGAAGGCCATCGCGCGCGCGTAATCGAGCTGCGTCAGGCGGGCGATGAAGGGATGCGTGAGTTCTTTCATGGCGGAAAAGAAACGCAGGCGGATGTCCTCGGCGCTCACCTGTTTGAAAAACTCAGGATAAAGGTGTTCGTCCTCGGGGCGAACCGGGCGGACGAAAATGCCTCGGCCGTCCTTCAGGCGCGCATGGCGTTCCCATTCTTTGGGGTAAGGCTTGATGGCGAAGCGATAGTGACCCGATCCACGCACGCTCTCGCTGACCGGCGCGATGGTCATTCTGGCGTCGGCGGCGATCACGCCATCCTTGTCGGCGAGCAGGGGATTGATGTCGAGTTCGCGGATTTCCGGCAGGTCCGCCGCCATCTGCGCGATTTTCACCAGCGTCAGCGCCACTGCGCCTTCGTCCGCCGCCGGCACGTCGCGGTAACTCTTCAGAATTCGCGACACGCGCGTGCGCGCGATCAGGTCTTTCGCGAGATTCAGATCGAGCGGCGGCAGCGCCAGCGCCTTGTCGTTGATGACCTCGACGGCGGTGCCGCCGCGTCCGAACACAACCACCGGCCCGAATGTCGGATCGTCGGCGAGGCCCGCGATCAGTTCGCGCGCCTTCGGACGCAGGATCATCGGATGAACGGTCACGCCGTCGATCAGTGCGCGCGGTTTCATGGCCCGCGCGCGCTGGATGATGTCGGCGCTGGCGTCATGGACCGCGCGTTCGCTGGTGAGATTGAGCCGCACGCCGCCGACATCGGATTTGCTCAAAATATCCGGCGAACTGATTTTGACGATGACGGTGTTGCCTTCGGCGAGAAGCGGCATCGCGGCGCGCGCGGCCTGTTCGGGGTCGCGGGCGAGAACCGCGGACGCAATCGGAATGGAATAGGCCGCGAACAGTTCGGTAATCTCAACCGGATTGAGCCAGGTGCGCTTTTGTTTCAACGCGTTTTGCAGGATCGCACGCGCGGCTGCCGCATCCGGCACGAAATTTTCCGGCAGGCTCGGCGGCGTCTGCATCGCGACATCGAGACCTTCCCGGTAACGCACGATATGCATGAAGCCGCGCACGGCGTCGGCCTCGTTGGCGAAATGCGGAATGTTGGCCGCGCTGAACACGCCTGTCGCGGTTCCGCTGTCGCCGACCCATGCGGCAAACACGGGTTTGCGCGAGTGGGTTTCGTCGCGGTATCGCTTGACGGTCGCCGCCACCGACATCGCCGATTCAATCGGGGAGGCCAGCGTGTTCGGCGCGTTCATCACCAGAAGCGCGTTGTTGGCGGTGTCGCCGAGAATATGCTCGCAGGTGCGCGCGTAACGCTCGCCGTCGGCGTCGCCGAGAATGTCGATCGGGTTCGCGTTCGACCAGCGTTCGGGCAGGAACTTGCCGAGGCTCTTTCGCACCTCATCGGACAATGGCGCGAGTTCGCCGCCAAGGTCGATCAGCCTGTCAACGGCGAGCACGCCGAGGCCGCCGCCGTTTGTCAGAATGGCAAGTCGATGACCATGCGAGGATTGCAGATGGCCGAGTGTCTCTGCTGCGGAGAATAGTTCTTCCATATCGAGCACGCGCAATAGGCCCGCGCGTCGGAACGCGGCTTCGTAAACTTCGTCCGCGCCTGCGAGTGCGCCGGTATGCGTCGCAGCTGCGCGCGCCCCCTGACGATGACGGCCGGATTTGATGACGACGACCGGCTTGACGCGGGCGGCGGCGCGGGCTGCCGACATGAATTTGCGCGCATCTGTAATCGACTCGACGTACATCAGGATCGCGCGGGTCTGCGGATCGAGCGCGAAATAATCCAGGAGGTCGCCGAAATCGACGTCGAGATTTTCGCCCATCGACGCGATGGCGGAAAATCCGATGTTGCGGTTCGACGCCCATTCCACCAGCGCGGTCGAAATCGCGCCCGATTGGGAAATCAGTGCGAGATCGCCGTCCTTTGGCAATCGCGACGCAAAGCTGGCGTTGAGCTTCGCGCGCGGCACCAGCACGCCGAGCGACGGCCCGATCAATCGAAGCCCGGTCACGCGCGCGGTTTGCGAAATTGTTTCGGTGAACGATCCTGTGCCGAGACCGAGACCTGCCGTCAGCACCATAGCGGACGGACAACCATGCGCGCTTGCGGCTTTCACCACGCCCTGAACGGCGGGCGGCGGAACGCAGATGATCGTCAGATCCGGCACATGCGGCAGATCCTTGAAATCGCGCCGTGTCTTGATGCCTTCGATTTCAGAATATTTTCGGTTGATGATGTCGATCGGCCCGTCGAAGCCGCCGGTTTTCAGATTGCGCAGCGTCGCGCCGCCGACCGAATTCGGTTTCGGGCTGCCGCCGACCAGCGCAATCGAGCGCGGCGCAAACATATGATCGAGGCGATACGTGCTCATCGAAGTCCGTTTACCGCGAAGCTGTGGTCGATGCGTGACGCAATCGGCCGCATGTATGCCAGCCCACTGCGACATTGCTGCAAAGCAATAAAATTCACCACGACCGGCATCCAATGGCAAGCGAGCCAAACAGCGGTTGGCATGACGTTCAACATGCTTCTAGAGTGAAGCGATGATGGATATGGACGCCAACGGCAACAAGCGGCTTCGGCCACCGAATCTCGGACTTTTTCTCGCCGAAGGCCGAGGATTGTTTGAACTGAATGCGACGCTGATGCTGTCGCCTGCGTTGCTGGCCGCACCGCGCGGCGACGGTCATCCAGTCTTGGTTTTACCGGGCTTGCTCGCGACCGACGTCTCGACGCTGATCCTGCGACGGTATCTCGATGTGCAGGGTTTTTCGTCGCATCCTTGGGGACTCGGACGCAATGTCGGCGGCGTTTACAGCATGCGTGAGAAACTCCGCAAGCTGCTGATGAGCGTTCACAACACGACCGGCCGCAAGGTCAGTCTCGTCGGCTGGTCGCTCGGCGGAGTCTATGCGCGCGATCTCGCGCTGCATATGCCCGAGATGGTGCGCTACGTCGTCACGCTCGGCAGTCCGTTTTCCGGCGACATCACCGCGACCAATGCCAAGCGCGTCTATGAAATGGTCTCCGGCGAGACCATCGACGACGCCGACATCAGGGACATTCAAAAGCTCGCGGGCGATCTTCCGGTGCCGACGAGTTCGCTGTTCACGCGCACCGACGGCATCGTGAACTGGGAAACCTGTCTGGTGAAGGAAAGCGACACCGCCGAGAATATCGAAATCACGCTTGCGAGCCATATCGGCATCGGCGTCAACGCGGCCGCGTTATGGGCTGTTGCGGATCGCCTCGCGCAGCATGATGGCGAGTTTCATCCATTCGATCGTTCGGGTCCGTTCGCGCTTGCCTATGCGCGGCCCGAACGTGTGCGTGCTTAAGGAGTTCGTGCCAGATCAGAAGCGCCTCAAGGCGACGAATGGCTGTCAGAGGAGAGTCACATGAGTAAGGCCAAGAAGCTGTCGTCGATGGACGCGTCGTTCCTGTATCTCGAAACGCCCGAGACGCCGATGCATGTCGGCAGCATGGCGATCTTCAAGCCGCGCGAAGGCTATGAGGGAAACTTCTTCGAGGACTTCAAGAAGATGATCGCGGGCCGGTTGCATATCGCGCCGATTCTGAAATCGCGGCTTGAGAAAGCGCCCGTCGACATCGATCATCCGAGCTGGGTGGAGGACGATCAGTTCGACATCAACCGCCACATCTTCCGGGCAAGTCTTCCGGCGCCGGGCAACCGCCACATCCTCGAACAGACAGTGGGGTGGATCCACGCGAAACTTCTCAACCGTGCACGGCCATTGTGGGAATTCTATGTCTTCGAGGGCATGGAGAACGGCGAGATCGGACTTTACTCGAAAATTCATCACGCCTGCATCGACGGCGGCGCGGGCGCAGCACTGACCAACATGGTCTACGACATTTCGCCGACACCGCGCGAAGTGCCGCCGCCGACGGCGCGCGTCGTGCAATCGAACGAGCCGCGCGACATTGCGGCCAACTTCGTCGATTCCTACACGACGCTGTGGCGCAAGCCGCTCGATGCATCCAGCGCCAAGAATTTCGACCTGCCGCGCAGCGGCAAGAGCGACATCGGCTCGATCCTGTTCGACAACGCCATGTTTCAGCTTGAGACGGGAATGAAGTTTCTCGGCAACGTGCCGGAGATGGTGAAAAGCGTCACCGACATGGTGAGCAAGATTTCCGATCCGAATACGCGCCGCGACATCGCCGGTCTCATTTCGCCGCCGTCCGTGCTGAACAAGGCCGTCTCGTCCGAACGCAGTTTTGCGGCGGTCTCGATCTCATTGCCGGACGCCAAGGCGCTGGCAAAGAAAGCGAACGGCAAGCTCAACGATGTTGTGATGGCTGTGTGCGCGGGTGTTTTGCGGCGATTCCTGATCGAGGAGGGCGCGCTGCCTGCGAAGCCGCTGACCGCGGGCGTTCCGATTTCGCTGCGCGAGGAAGGCAATACCGAAGCCAACAATCAGGTGTTCGGCATGGTGTGTTCGCTTGCGACCGATATCGAAGACCCGAAGGCGCGGATGGAAGCGATCATCGCGCAATCGGCGAAGTCGAAGGAAATGTCGCATCCGCTGCGTGCGCTGATGCCGTCGATGTCGAACATCTCGATGCTCGGCGCGCCAATCGTCGTGCAGGTCTTGGCACTGCTTTACAGCCGCTCAAGTCTCTCTGACGTATTGCCGCCCGCCGCGAACGTGACGATCTCGAACGTGCCGGGTCCGCGCCAGACATTATATGCGGTCGGCGCGGAGCTGTTGCACATCTTCCCGGTGTCGATTGCGACCCACAGTCTCGCGCTCAACATCACCGTGCAGAGCTACCGCGATCAGCTCGATTTCGGTTTCATCGCGGGCGCCAATGTCATTCCCGACGTGAAGCACATGGCCGACATGCTGCCCGAGGAATTTGCGAAACTTCAGGCCGCCTACGCATCGCCCGAAACGATGTCAGGCGCGGCAAGCTGAGACGCGGCATTCGCTATGATTGAAATGCCGCCGCTGCAGTATGCGAATGTCAACGGCATTCGCTTAGGCTTTTACGAAGCAGGTCCGAAGTCGGACACGATTCCAATCGTGCTGTGTCACGGCTGGCCCGAAATGGCATTTTCCTGGCGTCACCAGATCAAGGATTTGAGCGAAGCGGGCTTTCGCGTGATCGCGCCGGATCAGCGCGGTTACGGCGCGACCGACAGACCTGAAAAGGTCGAAGACTATTCGATCGAAAATCTCACCGCAGATTTGATCGGTCTGCTCGATCATCTGAAAATCGACAAGGCGATCTTCGTCGGCCACGACTGGGGCGGGTTCATCGTGTGGCAGATGCCGCTGCGTTATCCGAACCGCGTGGCGGGGGTGGTGGGCGTCAACACTCCGCATACGCCGCGTACATCCGAAGACCCTATCGCGCTGTTGCGGAAAAAATATGGCGATCATCTCTACATCGCGCAGTTTCAGGACCTGTCGCGCAAGGCCGACAAGATTTTCGACAGCCGCGTCGAGCAGGTGTTCGACGCCTTCATGCGCAAGCCGGTGCCGCGCAAGCCCGAACCAATCGCTGCGTCCGATGGACCGCCCGCTGCCGGCCTCGGCGCGTCGCCGAAGCTGAACATGGCGTTTCCGCAAATGGTCGCGGCCTATGACGCCAAATTCGATCCGCGCGAGAAAATTCTCTCAGCGGAAGAAATGCAGGTCTTCGTCGATGCCTTCAGGAAATCCGGCTTCACCGGTGGCATCAACTGGTATCGCAACATGACCGGCAACTGGCAACGTTCGGCGCACATCGACCACACCGTGCGCGTGCCGTCTCTGATGATTATGGCCGAGCATGACGAGGTGTTGCCGCCGTCGGCCTGCGACGGCATGGAGAAAATCGTCCCGGATCTCGAAAAATATCTGGTCAAGGGCAGCGGCCATTGGACGCAACAGGAAAAGCCCGGCGAGGTGAGCGCCACAATCGCCGAATGGCGCAAACGGCGCTTTTCTTAGACCTTGCATGCCAGAACGGCCGCCGGCCAAATCGCTTTGCAAAGGACGTGCAGCGCATTAGCCTGACGGTAAATCCGGCAGCTGCCGGGATAAAAAACGAATCTGCACGGGTTTCAGGAGACAATCCAAGATGGCGTCCACCAATGCGTTGAATCCGATTCCGCATCCGCCGAAAAAGCCGGTCGTCGGCAACATGCTGTCGCTGGATTCAACTGCCCCCGTGCAGGATCTGGTCCGCAAGACCAAGGAATTGGGTCCGATCTTCTGGCTCGACATGATGGGTCAGCCGCTGGTGATTGTCGGCGGGTTCGATCTGGTCGATGAACTGAGCGACGAAAAGCGTTTTGACAAGGCGGTGCGTGGTGCGCTGCGCCGCGTGCGCGCCATAGGCGGCGACGGACTGTTCACGGCGGACACCACCGAGCCGAACTGGAACAAGGCGCACAACATTCTGCTGTCGCCGTTCGGCGGCCGGGCGATGCAGTCCTATCACCCGATGATGGTCGATATCGCCGAGCAGCTCGTGAAGAAATGGGAACGCCTCAACGCCGACGACGAAATCGACGTCGTTCACGACATGACGGCGCTGACGCTCGACACCATCGGGCTCTGCGGCTTCGACTACCGCTTCAATTCGTTCTACCGCGAGGACTATCACCCCTTCGTCGGCGCGCTGGTGCGTTCGCTCGAGACCATCATGATGACGCGCGGCTTGCCGCTGGAAAACGTGTTCATGCGCGCGCGCCGCGCCGACATGGCCGAAGACGTCGCCTTCATGAACAAGATGGTGGACGAGATTGTCGCCGAGCGCCGCAAGAATGCGGACGCCGCCGCCGGCACCAAGGACATGCTCAACGCCATGATGACGGGCGTCGATAAAGTCACCGGCGAGCAGCTCGACGACGTCAACATCCGCTACCAGATCAACACGTTCCTGATCGCGGGCCACGAGACAACGTCCGGCCTGTTGTCTTGCGCAATCTACGCCATGCTCAAGCATCCCGAGGTGCTGGCGAAGGCGTATGAGGAAGTCGATCGCGTGCTCGGCGCAGATGTGAATGCCAAGCCTACCTTCCAGCAGGTGACGCAGCTTCATTACATTTCCAAGATTCTCAAGGAAACGCTGCGTATGTGGCCGCCCGCGCCTGCTTACGGCGTTTCGCCGCTGAAGGATGAAGTGATCGGCGGCAAGTACAAACTGAAGAAAGGCACCTTCGTCACTGTCTTGGTGATGGCGCTGCATCGCGATCCGAAAGTGTGGGGACCGAATCCCGACAAGTTCGACCCGGAAAATTTCAGCCGCGAGGTGGAATCGAAACGCCCCGCGAATGCATGGAAGCCGTTCGGTAACGGCCAGCGCGCCTGCATCGGACGCGGATTTGCCATGCATGAAGCGGCACTCGCGCTCGGCATGATTCTCCAGCGTTTCAAGCTGGTCGATCACGAGCGTTACCAGATGCATCTGAAGGAAACGCTCACGATCAAGCCCGACGGCTTCAAGATCAAGGTGCGTGCGCGTTCGGACAAGGATCGCACCATTGTCGCGCGGCCCGGCGCTGCCGTTACTGAAAGCGCAGGCGGAAGTGCGCCCGCGCGTGTGCGGCCCGGCCACAACACGCCGCTGCTCATTCTCTACGGCTCGAATCTCGGCACCGCCGAAGATCTCGCGCATCGCGTGGCGGATCTGGCGGAAGTGAACGGCTTCGCCACGAAACTCGGCCCGCTCGACGATTATGTCGGCAATCTGAAAGGTCAGGGCGGAGTCATCATCTTCTGCGCGTCTTATAACGGCGCACCGCCGGACAACGCCACGCAGTTCGTCAAATGGCTGCAGAGCGATCTGGCGAAGGACGAGTTCAAGGACGTGCGTTACGGCGTGTTCGGTTGCGGCAACAGCGATTGGCTCGCGACCTACCAGTCCATTCCGCGCCTGATTGACGAACAGCTTGCCAAACACGGTGCAACTGCCGCAACGCCGCGCGGCGAGGGCGATGCGCGCGACGATCTGGATGGTCAGTTTGAGGACTGGTTTGCGAAAGTTCGCGCGCTCGCGCAGCAGGAATTCGGCGTGCAGACCGGGTTTGCACGCGATGCCAACGACGAGCCGCTTTATAAAATCGAGCCGGTCGCGCACAGCGCGGTCAACACGATCACCGCGTCCGGCGGTGCTGTGCCGATCAGGATTCTCGCCAACGATGAACTGCAAAAGCGCGACGGTGCCAATCCATCGGATCGCTCGACGCGTCATATCGAAGTGGAATTGCCGGAGAATGTGACCTATCGCGTCGGCGATCATTTGAGCATCGTACCGCGCAACGATCCTGTTCTGGTCGATGCTGTGGCGCGGCGTTTCGGTTTTCTGCCCGCCGATCAGGTTCGACTGCATGTCGCGGCCGGACGCCGCGCGCAGTTGCCGACAGATAACGCTGTCTCCGTCGGGCGGCTGCTGACTGAGTTTGTGGAGTTGCAGCAGGTCGCGACCCGCAAGCAGATCCAGATCATGTCGGAGCATACGCGCTGCCCGATGACAAAGCCGAAGCTGGAAAAGCTCGCCGGTGACGACGAGCACTATCGCGCGGAAATTCTGAACAAGCGCAAATCGGTCTACAATCTGCTTGAGGAGAATCCGGCGTGCGAATTGCCGTTCCACACCTATCTGGAAATGCTCTCGCTGCTGTCGCCGCGTTATTATTCGATTTCGTCGTCGCCTGCGGTCGCGGGGAAAAACAAATGCACCGTCACCGTCGGTGTGGTCGAAGGCCCCGCGATTTCCGGACGCGGCATCTATAAAGGCGTCAGCTCGAATTATCTCGCCGGCCGCCGCGCAGGAGATTCCGTGCATGCGATGGTGCGCGAAACCAAGGCGGGTTTCCGTCTGCCGGAAAATCCCGCAACGCCGATCGTCATGATCGGACCCGGAACAGGTTTGGCTCCGTTCCGCGGATTTTTGCAGGAGCGCGCCGCGATGAAGGCAAACGGCAAGTCGCTCGGTGCGTCGATGCTGTTTTTCGGCTGCCGCAATCCCGATCAGGATTTTCTCTACGCGGACGAATTGAAGAAATTCGCAAGCGACGGACTGACCGAACT
>JAFKKP010000306.1 GCA_017305515.1 Hyphomicrobiales bacterium | reverse complement strand
CGACGGACCGTAGGGACCGGTATTGAACGGCGCGATCCATTGATTGTACCAGGCGTTCGACGGCAGCGAGAGATAGGTGGTGTAGAGCACGGCGATCTGCACGCCGCGTGCCTTGATCGCGGTGCACAGCGCCGGATTGATCGGCGACTGGCAGCGCGTGCCGTTCGTCGTCGGTTTCAGACAGGCCGGATTTGCTTCGTCGGCCACGCCGTCGGACACGAAGAACAGGAATTTCTGCGGCGCCGATGATGTGCCGGCGCCCGGCGTCGGAATCGCAGCGTTGATCTGCGGCATGATGGTCGTGAAGTTGGTGTCCATGTCGTTGTTCTGATTCTGGCCGTTCACCGTCATCAGATCGATACTCCCGGCTTGAGATTTGGCCGTCGACAGGCTGGAGGTCAGCGGCGCAATCGTCGTCAATCCGGCAGTCGATGCGGATGCGCCGAAGGTGTAGATCGCCATGCGGAACTGGTTGTTGAACACCTGCGTCGATGCGGCGGTGTCCATCAGGCTTTGTGCTGCGGAACGCACCACGTCGATGCGCGTGGTCACGTTCAGCGACTTCGCCAGATTGTAATAGTTGTTGCTGTCGTTGAGATCGTGGCATGCGAACGCGCACTGATCGGAGGTGTTGTTGACCATCTTGGCGACATCCGCCGGAGTTGCGGCAACGCCCATCGACGGCGAGTTGTCGAGCAGCAGATAGAAATCGATGAACACCGGCATGGTCGCGGTCGAGACCGACGTGCCCGTCACCGTCATCGCATTCGTACCGAGCGCGCGCATGAACGTCGTGTTGATGGTCGCGCTGAAGCTGACGGTCGAGGTCAGCGTGCTGCCGGCTTTGACGACGGTGGCGGTGCTGCTGTTGAGCGTATAGCCGCTTTCGTTGGCCATGTTGGCGGTGAAGATTTTCAGCGCGTCCGGCCCGCCGACGGGAATTGTTCCGTCGTTCGCCGAGCCTGCGGCGACATAGGCGGGACCGTTCTTGCCGATCGCGCCGACGCTCGCGGCATCGGCCGCCGCCTGCAATTTGCTGCGCAGCCGCGTCGCCATGCTGTAATCGACGGCGCAGCCAACCCCGCCCAGAATGGGTACGATGGTGAGCGCGAAGATTACCGCGACGTTGGCGCGCTTATCGCGGCGGAAACGAGCGAGAAAATTGATCGGCATGGCGTTCTACTCAGCCTGAAAATATCGTCAGACAGATACCGGGGCGGCGTTGCAAAACACTTATAATCCGGGCCGAATTGGCCTTACCGCACGTCAGGATTAATCGAACGTGAAGCAGTCAGCGCCGATACCGCCGCAGCTGCCGCTGTTTAGATTCTGTCAACCTTGAGAAACAGCGCCCACAGCAGCGAGATTGCGCCGACATAGAGCAGCCATTGCGGGTTCTGGCAGAAAACGTCGCCATAGGTGCAGAACGGCCGCGTCCATGACGGCGCGTCGCGGTTCGAGGCGAAATAAAACAGCGCCGAGCTTGTAAGTATTCCGCATGCGATCTTGAGCATCGCCCGATCCTCAAATCCTGATCTCCGGTGAATTATCGGCCGGCCAAAGGCGCGTTCAAGGACGCGGTTGGGATGCGCTGCGCCTTGTTCCGAACATGGAAAATCATTGCCGAATCGATGCGTGAAAATTCCGGGCTATTTTCCCGCCTGTCCGGGCGAATTGAATCGAATGCGATTCAAATCACGCCGTTCGCGAAGCCGCGTCGCATGCTTTTGCTGCGGCGAGAATGCGCGCGGCGCGCAGCCGCACCGGCGCGTCCACCATCATGCCATCGACCGACACCGCGCCGTCGCCGGAATTGGCGATTTTCGCCGCCCAGTCGATGTCCTTTTGCGGCGGACGGAAACCGGCCAATACCGGCGCAATCTGTTTCGGATGGATGCATAATTTGCCGCCGAAACCGAGCGAGGCCGAATAGCGCGAATCGTCTTCCACGAGTTGCGGATCGTCGAACGACGGCGTCACGCCTTCGAGCGGCGGATGCAGTTTCGCAAGCCGCGAGGCAAGTACGATTTCACTGCGCGCGAACAGCAGCGCGTGTTTGTCCATGCTGCATCCGACATCGGCGCTGAAATCGATATAGCCGAAGGCGAGGCGATCCGCCGCGCGCGCGATCTCGCGCACATTTGCGACGCCTTCCGCCGATTCGATCAGCGCAATGACCGGCAATGCGCCGAGCGCGTTTCGCATGGTGCGGATGCGTTCGGCGGATTCCGCCTTCGGCACCATCACGCTTCCGATTTTGAGTTTGCTGACGGCATGCACATCCTGATCGAACCAGTGCGTGCCGTGGGCATTGATCCGCACCATCGCATTTGCCGGAAGCGGCGAGGTTGCAATCGTGTTGCGCGCGCTGTCCTTGTCGCCTGCGGCGACGGCATCTTCCAGATCGAGAATGACGCCGTCCGCGCCGGATGCGGCGGCCTTGGCAAACCGGTCGGGCCGGTTGCCGGGCACGAACAAAGGCGCGAGAAAATCGACGGCGGGATTGGCGGGCATGTGTCTTCGTCGGAATTGATCGGCAGGGCGGCTCAGGATGCCCAAAATGGCACGCGACCGCGCCACTTCCAATGCTTAATCGGCGCCCCGGATATTCACCTAAATATCTGGCTATTCTGGATTTTCCGTGCCGAACCGCGTATAGCCGCCCGGTCCATTCCCGCGACATTGCCTGGCGCACGGGACTGGGGCAAAGGTGGCGGCTAACGGGCCGGCGGCGTGTCCGCATTGGACGGCTGAAGGCAACAGGCGCGCATTCGAGAACGACGCATGGCCGGGACGGCATCTCACTCGCAAGCTGGATTTCTGTTGCGCGCCTTGCGTGATCGAAACGCGTGGATTCGGACGGCCGATGTTGTCGCCGTTCTGCTCGCGCTGTCGCTGCCGTGGTCCACGTCGCTGGTTGCGATTTTCGCCGTTGCCTTTGTGGTGTGCCTGATCCCGGCGTTCGACAAAAATCTGTTTCTGCAATCCTTGAAGCGTCCGGCGAGCATCGCGCCTGTCGCATTGTTTGCGCTCGCTGTGATCGGCATGGCGTGGGCAAGCGATATTCCGTGGGCTGCGCGCCTGCACGGATTTGGACCTGTCGCGAAACTTTTGCTGATCCCGCTCCTTATCTATCAGATCGAGCGATCCGGGCGCGGGCTGTGGATCGTCGCGGCTTTCGTTCTGTCGTGCAGCGTCGTCATGGTGCTGTCGTGGTATCTGTATTTTGCGGGCTTCACATGGTCCTATTGGCCCGGCGTGCCAGTGAAGAACTACATCGCGCAGAGCCAGGAATTCACTTTCTGCATCTTCGCGCTGTTCGGCGCGGTGATATTGCTGCTCGAAAAAGGCGAAACGAAAATCGCCTACGGCCTTGCGGCCCTCGCTGCGATCTTTACGGCCAATCTTCTGTTCGTCGTTTCCTCGCGCACGGCGCTGATCTGCGCGCCGATATTGTTGACGGTCTTTGCCTTCAGGCATTTTTCCCGCAACGGCGTTCTGCTGACGCTGCTGCTGGCGTGTGTCGCCGCTGCCGTTGCCTGGACAATGTCGCCTGAGTTGCGCACGCGCGTAAGTTACGGCTTCGGCGAACTGAAGGGCTATGAGGAACAGAACCTGCCGACCTCGACAGGCCTGCGGCTGGAATACTGGAAGAAGTCGATGAAATTCATCGAGGCCGCGCCATTGTTCGGCAACGGCACAGGTTCGATCCGGACGCTGTTCGAGCGCGATGCCGTCGGCAAAACCGGCGCGTCGGCTGAGGTGATCGGCAATCCGCATAACCAGACCTTGAATGTCGCCGTTCAGTGGGGCCTGCTCGGCGTCGTCGCGCTTTACGTGATGTGGGTTGTGCATCTGCGGCTGTTTGCGACCGCAGATAGTTTCGCCGGCTGGATCGGTCTCGTCGCCGTTGTGGAGAATATCGCCAGTTCGATTTTCAATTCGCATCTGTTCGATTTCACTGAAGGCTGGCTGTATGTTTTGGCCATCGGCATTGCCGGCGGCATGGTGTTTCGCGGCGGCAAACAGCCCGCAGGGTGGGCGCTGCGATGAAACGGTTTCTGCAAGGCCTGAGGCTGCTGACCTGGCGCAATTTCCTGATCGCGCTGCATGATGCGCTGGCGACGGCCGCCGCCGTGGTCGCGAGTTTCTATCTGCGCTTCGAGGGCGCAGGCTTCATGGAGCGGCTGCCGCTGCTCCTGAAAATCCTGCCGTACTTCATTCTGCTCAGCGTGGCCGTCTGTTACATCTTCAAGCTGACGGTGACGAAGTGGCGCTTCATCTCGCTCCCCGATCTGTTCAATATCGTGAAGGTCGCGACCGTGCTGGCGCTCGCGCTGACAGTGCTCGACTACATTTTCATTTCGCCGAATTTCTACGGCAATTTCTTCTTCGGCAAGACCACCATCGTCATCTACTGGGTGCTGGAGATCTTCGCGCTCGGCGGCGCGCGGCTGGCGTATCGCTATTTCCGCTATTCGCGCACGCTCAATCAGGCGCGCAGCCTTCATGCCGCGCCGACAATTTTGGTCGGGCGTGCGGCGGACGCTGAAGTGTTTCTGCGCGGCGTCGAAAGCGGCGCGGTGAAGCGCATGTGGCCGATCGGCGTGCTGTCGCCGTCGACCTCGGATCGCGGCCAGTCGATCCGCGGCATCTCGGTGCTCGGCGGCATCGACGATCTCGCCGACATCGTCGCGGATTTCGAGCGGCGCGAGCAGGCAATCCAGCGTCTCGTGATGATGCCCTCCGCCTTCGAGGCCGATGCGTCGCCGGAATCCGTGCTGACGCGCGCGCGGCGTTTAGGCTTGACGGTCAGCCGCCTTCCATCGCTGGAAGACGGCGCGGAGACGCCTCGTTTGCAGCCTGTCGCGGTTGAGGACCTTCTGCTGCGTCCGAGCGTGAAGATCGACTATCGCCGGCTTGAGAGTTTCGTGAAGGGCAAGTCGGTCGTCGTCACCGGCGGCGGCGGCTCCATCGGTTCGGAAATCTGCGAGCGCACACTGACATTCGGCGCGGCGCGTCTTCTCATCGTGGAGAATGCCGAGCCTGCGCTGCATGCCATCACGGAAAACCTGATCGCGAAATTTCCCGACGCTGCCATTGAAGGCCGCATCGCCGATATTCGGGATCGCGAGCGCATCATTCATCTGATGACGGCATTCAAGCCCGACATCGTGTTTCACGCGGCGGCACTGAAGCACGTTCCGATTCTGGAACGCGACTGGAGCGAGGGCGTCAAGACCAACATTTTCGGCTCGGTCAATGTCGCGGACGCGGCGGCTGCATCGGGCGCCGAGGCGATGGTGATGATCTCGACCGACAAGGCCATCGAACCGGTCTCGATGCTCGGTCTCACCAAACGCTTCGCCGAAATGTATTGCCAGGCGCTCGACCGCGAGCTTCTTAAGCGCGCGCAGGGCAAGACCCCGATGCGGCTGATCTCGGTGCGGTTCGGCAACGTGCTGGCATCCAATGGTTCCGTCGTGCCGAAGTTCAAGGCGCAGATCGAGGCGGGCGGCCCGGTGACAGTAACGCATCCCGACATGGTGCGTTACTTCATGACCATCCGCGAAGCCTGCGATCTCGTCATCACGGCGGCGACGCATGCGCTGACGCCGCAACGCCCCGACGTGTCGGTGTACGTACTGAATATGGGTCAGCCGGTGAAGATCGTCGATCTCGCCGAGCGCATCATTCGCCTGTCCGGCTTGCAGCCGGGCTACGACATCGACATCGTGTTCACCGGCGTGCGGCCGGGAGAACGCCTCAACGAAATCCTGTTCGCCAATCAGGAACCGACATCCGACATCGGCATCGCTGGCATTGTCGCCGCGCGTCCGAACGAGCCGCCGATGGAGACGTTGAAGGGCTGGCTCGCGACGCTCGACAAGGCGGTGGGCGGCGAACAGCGCGGTGTGATCGTCGCAGTGCTGACCGAGGCGATCCCGGAATTCAAGGCGGGCGCGGCCTAAGCACGCTTGCGCGAAAATCGCGCAAGCACCAACGTGACCATGATGCCGCCGAGTACGAGTGCGATAGCGTCTGTGCCCGCCGATTTGCTGTAGATCGTGATCGCCGCCAGAATCGCCAGCGCCACATTCAGCACGAATACTTCGGTCACCACGCGCACCACCGTGAAGCCGTTGTCGGTCGCGCGCTGATAGAAATGCGTTCGGTGCGCGACCCAGATGTCGTCGCCGTTACCGATGCGCCGGAACAGCGTGATCGTTGCGTCAGCCAGATAATAAAGCGGCAGCAGGATCGCGGCGACGAGATAGCCATTGCCAGCGAGCTGAAGCAGAAACCATCCGGTGAGAAGACCGATCGGCAGGCTGCCGACGTCGCCGAGAAACAGTCTCGCAACCGGACGATTGAACGGCGCGAAGCCGATCAGCGCGCCGCACAGCGCCATCGCCGTCATCGTGGTGTTGCCATGAAGATTCCCAGCGAGGCCGAACAGCGCCAGCGCCGCCGTGACCGGCACGATTTCCGCAACCGTCATCCAGTCCAGACCGTCCATGAAGTTCGTCAGATTGACGAACCACAATCCTGCGATCAGCAGCAGAAAACGTTCGCCCCAGAACGGCAGAAAGCCGAACAGCTGAAATCCTTTCGGCAAGGCCGCGAGCACGGCGGCAATCGCGATGGCCTGAAGCAACAGGCGCGGCACGACGGGGATCGGACGCAGATCGTCCACCGCGCCGACGCAGGCGAGAAACGCCGTCGCGGAAAACACCGTGAGCAATCCGGCATCGAGACGCAGCCCCGCGAATTGGCTCGCCAGCATGACGGCGGCAAGCGCCGCAGTGATTACCGCGACGCCGCCGCCCTGCGGGGTCGGAACTCTATGCGACGAGCGCGCGTTCGGCCGCGCCAGCGCGTATTTCAAAAGCAACGGCCGCAGCAGCACGATCAGCAGCGCGCATATTATCGCGGCCAGAATTGGCGTTGCGAGAATAAAGAGATATGTGCTCGGCCGCATCATCGCGTTACGTCCGGATGCCGACCGCGCACCAGAACGGCGCGGTCTCCGAAAAACGAATGCCGCCGAAACCGGCTGCGGTCAGCATGTCTGCGATCTGCACGCGGGTAAAACGTTGTTCGAGCCGGGTGCAGAAGCGGTCGTAAGCATCGGTGCGCATGACGTAGAAATCGCGATCCTTGTAATATTCCAGCGGCAGCGCGGCTGCCGAAAAACCCATTTTTTCGATCAGCGCCGCCAGTCGCGCCAGCGGCCAATATACCGTGACGGCGATGATCTGGCTGATCCAGAGCCGCGGCATTTGAGGCAGACGCGAAATCACCACGCGAAACACATTGCTGAGCTTCCACAGCGCGCGAAACCATACAGGCCGGTTGTCGAGCGCATAATAAAGATAGATCAGGAACGGCGCGCCGGATTTCAGCCTCGCTGCGACCGCGTTGATCGCCGCCTGCGTGTCGGGAACATGATGCAGCACGCCGAGCGAGAAGGCGAAATCGAGCGAAGCATCGGGCAAGGGAATATCGCCGACGCTGGCGCGATGAAACGTGACATTATGTGCCGCCGACAAATTCTGTCGCGCGACATTGAGCGCGTCTTCACTGGCATCGAGCAGATGGAGATGACCGACGCGTGGCGCGACCAGAACGGACCATCGCCCCGAGCCGCAGCCGACATCCATGCCGGCGCTGTTTGCCGGAAGACGCTCCCACGGAAAAATCGCGAAATAGTCGTTGAAAATCTTTTGCCGGTCCTGCGCCGACAACTCGCGCTCGGTCTGCCGGAAGGTCGACCACTCGTGGCCGAATCCGTCCGCGACGGCGGTATCGACATTGGAGGATTGTGGGTCGCGCATCGCGTTGTCCGGCTTGTGAAGAAGTGCGCTTGCTGGCAATAAAACGGCGCGTGTTGCGCAGCGGAAAGGCCCGCCGTCAACCGGCCGCGTTTCTAACGTGAGGGCAAGGGCACAGCAATGGGCGCGCTCAGATTTCTTCTCGCTCTGTCCGTCGCTTACGGGCATGCGGGGAATTTTCTCAAGTTTCCGCTGGTGCCGGGCGACACCGCCGTGCAGACCTTCTTCGTGATCTCCGGCTTCTACATGGCGCTGGTGCTGAACGAAAAATACAATGGCCCGTCGTCCTATTCGCTGTTCATGTCGAATCGTTTCGCGCGGCTGTTCCCGACCTATCTCGCGGTGCTTGCGGCGACCGTTGTCGCCGGCATCGTTGCTGTGCGCTTCGGAATCGTCTTGCCGTTCGTCGAGGCGTGGCGGTCGATTGCGTCGAGCGACTTTTCCGCGAAGCTCTTTCTCGGCGCGTCGCAGCTTCTGATTTTCGGTCAGGATTTCTATTCGTTTCTGACACTCAAAGACGGCGCGCTGATTCCGTGGCCGGGCTTTGCGACAGCGCCGGTGCAGCTTTATCCGCTGGCGCCGATCCCGCAGGCGTGGACGCTCGGCATCGAGATTTCATTCTATCTGATCGCGCCGTTCATCGTGCGGCGCTCTGGCGTTGCGATCGCTTCGCTGCTGTTTGCGAGTCTCGTCCTGCGGCTCTATCTGCAAGCCGCCTACGGTTTCGAAGGCGATCCGTGGTCGTATCGCTTTTTCCCCTCCGAGCTTGCGCTGTTTCTCGCCGGTGCGCTCGGCTACCGCGTCTATCGCGCGCATGCCGATGGGCAGCCGAACGGACGCAACATCGCGCTGTTCGCCATCGCAATTCTCTGCATCGGTGCCGCGCTTCTCGTCAACCGCTGGAACGGCATGTCGCGCGTCGGATCGGTCGGATTTTTGGTTGTGGCTTCACTGGCGATACCGTGGCTGTTTGCGCTCACACGCAGCAACGTGAAGGATACGCATCTCGGCGAATTGTCGTACCCGATCTACATCTGCCACATGCTGGTGATCTGGCTTGTCGAGATGGTCTTCAAAAGCCCGGTCACGTTGACGAGCGGCGCGATCATGATGATCGGTACGCTGGCTCTGTCGGCGGTGCTTTATCTATATGTCGATACGCCGGTCGATCGCTGGCGGCAGCGGCGCTTTGAGCGACAGCGCAAGCGGACCGCAGAACTCAGCGCGGCCTAGTCAGCGCCTTTTCATAAAGCGCGACCGTCTGTGCGCCGATGGCTTTTGCCGACATTTTTTCGACGACAAGCCTGCGCGCAGCCGTGCCATAGCGTTCACGCAGCCCTTTCGACGCAATCAATTCGGCAATTGCGTCCGCCAGTGCGTTCGGGTCTTCAATCGGCACCAGCAATCCCGTTTGGCGATCGATCACGATCTCGCGGCAACCCGGCGCGTCGGTCGCGATCATCGGTTTGCCGCAAGCGGCCGCCTCAAGCAGGCTGATCGGCAAGCCTTCGCGATGCGAGGGCAGGGCGGCAATATGCGCGCGCTTCCATAGCGACGAAATGTCGTCGATGTGGCCGAGCCATTCGATGCCGGGCTCATCGTTCCACGCTTGCGCTTCGTCCAACGAAACCGAAGCCGGATTGCGCGGATCGGGATCGCCCGCGATCAGGAGATTCACGTCAACGCCGCGCGCGCGCAGCAATCGATGCGCCTCGACCAGCGCGCGGATTCCTTTTTCCGCAAGCAATCGTCCGGCGAAGCCGACGGTGATGGGACCGCCCGGCTCCGGCATCGGTTGCAATCTGTCCGTATCGACGCCCGATCCCGGAATGAGCGCGATGCGCCGCGCGCCGATGCCTGCGTTTTCCAGCACGCAGCGGTCGTCGGGATTCTGCACCAGCGTGATCGAGTTGTCGCGGTTGAACAGAAACCGCAGCACGCATGAAATCACGACGCGCAGAACCCGCGCGCTTATCGTGTCCGCCGTGAACGTGTGACCGAGGCCGGTCATGGCGTTGATCTGCGGCGTTGTCATGCCGAGCGACGACAATCCGCCCGGCACGCAAATCTGCAATCCGACATGATGGACGAGATCGGGTTTCACATCGCGCTTGATCCGGCGCAGCGCGAGGATTGTGGAGAGGATCGCGAGCGGCGACAGCCCGCGACGGAACGGAATCGGATGCAGCGTGAAGCCCTCGGCCTGGATCGCGTCGCCTCTGTCCTGAACATGGGTCGCGACATGCACGTCGAAGCCGGCGTCACGCGCGGCGCGCGCCATCGGCAGGCGATTGCCGATAAAGACCCAGTCCTGGGTGGTGACGTAGAGAAGGGTTTTGTTCACGCGGGCTTCAATTGTTGCGGCGGGCCGGTGCTTGTAGACCGGATTTTGACCGCTATACGGTGGCGGACAGGGCTTTTTAGCCGCTTTCCGGCCGATTCCCGCACCCATCGCGGCAGGCCGCCTCAAAACCGCCGATCACGGTTAAATTCGATCAAATACATACAGCAAAATCAATAGCTTAGTATGTTCATAAGGTGAACAAAGCTGTTGACGTTCATCGCCTGAACGCGGTACCAAACCGGCCGGGAAGGCGATCCAAATGGCGCGTACATTGCCAAGTGAAGAGACCGAGGACGAACGCATCGTTCTCAGCCTGCTGAATTCGGTCGAAAGCGACGGATCGCAGTCGCAGCGCCATCTCGCGGCCGAACTCGGCATCGCGCTCGGCCTCGTCAACGCTTACCTCAAACGTTGCGTGCGAAAAGGCCTGCTCAAGGTCTCCACCGCGCCGGCCCGCCGCTACGCCTATTACCTCACGCCGCAGGGCTTCACCGAGAAGTCCCGCCTCACCGTCGAATATCTGTCGTCGTCATTCTCGTTCTTTCGGCAGGCCAAGGCGGATTGCGCCGAGATTTTCAAGCTCGCGCAGGCGCGCAACTTCCACAATCTCGTTCTCGCCGGAAAATCCGATCTCGCCGAAGTCGCGATCCTTTCCGCCGTCGAAAGCGGCGTTTCCATCGTTGCGGTCGTTGCTGCCGATGCCGACGCGGCATCCTTTGTCGGCCGCAGCATGGTGAAAAGTTTCGACGAATTGACGATTCCGGTGGATGCCATCGTCATCACCGACGTGCGCAGCGCGCGCGCGACATACGAAGAGGCCGTGAAAATCTACGGCGTTAACCGCGTGCTCGCGCCGAAGCTGCTCGGTCTCAACACACCTCCGAAAGGAGTTGTGCAATGACGCAGCTGACCGGCTCCGAATGGTTCGTGGTGCAGACGCAGGTTAATTCCGAAGCGAAAGCCGCGCGCAATCTTCTGCGTCAGGGTTTTGAGATTTACATGCCGCGCTATCTCAAGCGCCGCAGCCACGCCCGCAAGATCGACAAGGTCGCGGCCCCTCTGTTCCCGCGCTATCTGTTCGTGCGCATCGACATGGCGACGCAACGCTGGCGCGCCATCCAATCGACCTTCGGCGTGTCGCATCTGGTTCTCAATGGATCGGATCCCGCACGCGTCGGCGAAAAAATTCTCGACGTGCTCAAGGCGCGCGAGGACGACAACGGTTTCGTGAAACTCGATCAGCGGCCGAAATTCGCGCTCGGCGAAAAGGTGCGGGTGCTGGCGGGCGCGTTCGCGGAAAATCTCGGATTGTTCGACGGCCTCGCGGATCGCGATCGTGTCGCGATCCTGCTCGATCTGTTGGGCCGGAAGGTTCGGGTCTCGCTCGAGGCCGATATGGTGGCCGCCGCCTGAACTGGCGCGGTGCGTGCGGGTTTTGCACGCGAATTCGATTGCGCGGCCTGGTGACGCTTTGAGTCACCCGGACTGCGGTAGCTTGAGAACATCACGTCGTAATCTATCAAGGATGATGTCCAGATGACTTCGTTTGCACTGATCGGCGCTGCGGGTTACGTCGCTCCGCGTCACATGAAGGCGATGCAGTCGATCGGCGGCGATCTGAAGGTCGCCTACGATCCGAACGACTCGGTCGGCGTGATCGACAGCCATTTTCCCGACGCGCATTTCTTCACCGAGTTCGAGCGGTTCGATCGGCACATGGACAAGCTGCGCCGCCGCGGCGAGAAAATCGACTATGTCTCGATCTGCTCTCCGAACCATCTGCACGACGCGCATTGCCGCTTCGCGCTGCGCTCCGGCGCGGACGCGATCTGCGAAAAGCCGCTGGTGCTCAATCCGTGGAATATCGACGGCCTCGCAGAAATCGAACGCGACACAGGCAAGCGCATTTCGACCATCCTGCAATTGCGACTGCATCCGGCGATCATTGCGTTGCGTGAGAAATTCGCCAAGAGCAACGAGCGTCACAAGGTCGATCTCACCTACATCACCTCGCGCGGCCGCTGGTATTATGCGTCGTGGAAGGGCGAGGATTCCAAATCCGGCGGAGTCGCCACCAATATCGGCGTGCATTTCTTCGACATGCTGAGCTTCGTGTTCGGCGGAGTGAAGCGCAACGAGGCGCATCTGCGCGAGCCCGAACGCGCGGCGGGCTTTCTCGAATGCGAGCGCGCCGACGTTAGCTGGTTCCTTTCCGTTGATCGCAACGATTTGCCAGAGAACGTGAAGGGCAAAAAGACCACGTTCCGCTCCATCACCGTCGATGACGATGAGGTGGAATTCTCCGAAGGCTTCACCGATCTGCATACGCGTTCGTATGAGGAAATCGTCGCGGGCCGCGGCTTCGGCATCGAGGAAGTCCGGCCGTCGATCGACATCGTCTCGACCTTCCGCAATGCGCCGATCAACGGCGGCAGCAGCCCGGTGCATCCGTTCGCAAGGAAGCGCGCGTGAGCCAAATGCGCGAAGACCCGCGCTTTCCCGGCGCGCTGATTCATGAATCGAGCTACGTCGATGACGGCGCTGTGATCGGGCGCGGCACCAAGATCTGGCACTTCTGCCATATCCTTCCCGGCACCGTGATCGGCGAGAACTGCTCCATCGGCCAGAATGTGATGATCGGCCCGAACGTGAAGCTCGGCAACGGCTGCAAGATTCAGAACAACGTTTCGCTCTACGCAGGAGTCGAGCTTGCCGACGATGTGTTCTGCGGGCCGAGTTGCGTGTTCACCAATGTCAACAATCCGCGCGCGGGCGTCTCGCGCAAGGACGAGTTTCGTCTGACCCCAATCGGGCGCGGCGCTAGCATCGGCGCGAACGCGACCATCGTGTGCGGGCATTCGCTCGGCGAATTCAGTTTTATCGGTGCGGGCGCGGTGGTGACAAAAGACGTCGCGCCGTTCGCGCTGATGGCGGGCAATCCCGCGCGACGCATCGGCTGGATGAGCCGGCAGGGCGAGCGGCTAAAGGCCGATCTCGTCTGTCCGCGCAGCGGCGAGCGTTATCGCGAATTATCGCCGTCGCAACTTGAATTGATCGGGTAGGGAGGACGCCTTGGACGTTCGGGGAAAAAAGTTTGTCGTGATCGGCGGCGCGGGACTGATCGGTTCGCACGCGGTCGATCAGCTTGTGAAGCAGGATGTCGCCGAGATCGTCGTCTACGACAATTTCGTTCGCGGCACGCATGAGAATCTCGCCGACGCGATGCGCGATCCGCGCGTCAAGATTTTCGAGGCCGGCGGCGACATCACGCAGACCGATATTCTCGATGCGGCACTGAAAGGCGCGGACGGCGTGTTTCAGTTTGCGGCGCTCTGGCTTTTGCAATGCCATGAGTTTCCGCGCACTGCGTTCGAGGTGAACGTGCGAGGCATGTTCAACGTGCTAGACGGCTGCGTGCGCAATAACGTCAAGCGGCTGGTGTGGTCGTCTTCGGCGTCGGTCTATGGCGACGCGGTCGAAGAGCCGATGACGGAAGATCATCCGTTCAACAACAAGAATTTCTACGGCGCGACGAAAATCTGCGGCGAGGCGATGGCGCGTGCCTATCACTTCCGCTACGGCCTCGATTATGTCGGCATGCGCTACATGAACGTCTACGGCCCGCGTCAGGATTATCGCGGCGCCTACATCGCGGTCATCATGAAAATGCTCGACGCCATCGACAAGGGCGAGGGCCCGACGATTCTTGGCGACGGCTCCGAAGCGTTCGATTTCGTCGCGGTGGAAGATTGCGCGCGCGCCAATCTCTGTGCGATGAAATCCACGGCGACCGACCAGTGCTACAATGTTGGCACCGGCAAGCGCACCTCACTGAAGGAAGTTGCGGAGAAACTTCTCAATCTCACGGGCTGCAACCAGCCGATCAACTACGCGCCGCGCAGTCAGGCGACGCTCGTGCGTAACCGCATCGGCTCGCCGAAGCGCGCGTCGGAAGAAATCGGATTCACCGCGACCATCGATCTCGACGGCGGATTGAAGCGTCTGATCGAATGGCGCAAGGCGCATATGGATCAGGTCGCCGCGCGCCGCGCCAAGGTCGAGGCCTGATCGCTTCTTTCATGAACACGATGCGTAAACGTACAATCCAGATCGCCCAGCCCGTCACCGGCGAGGACGAATGGCGCGCGATGCGCGAGTCGATCGAAAGCGGCTGGCTGACGCATGGGCCGAAAGTGAATGCGTTCGAGCGCGCATTCGCCGAGCGCCACAACGTCAAGCACGCGCTTGCCTGCACATCCGCGACGACGGGTCTTCATCTGGCGCTTGCGTCTTTAGGCGTCGGCCCCGGCGATGAAGTCATCGTGCCTGCGTTCACATGGGTGGCGACCGCGAACGCCGTGCTCTATTGCGGCGCGACCGTCGTGTTCTGCGATGTGGACCGCACGACTTACAATCTCGACATCGAGGATGCGCTGAAGCGCGTCACGCCGCGGACCAAGGCCATCGTTCCGGTGCATCTGTTCGGCCTGTGCGCGGATATTCCGACGCTCCGTAAGAAGTTGCCGGCGCAAGTTAAGATCGTGGAGGACGCGGCCTGCGCCGCCGGCGGTTCGCTCGGCAACACCAGCGCCGGCGCGCTCGGCGATGTGGGCGTGTTTTCGTTTCATCCGCGCAAGTCGATCACCACCGGCGAGGGCGGGATGGTGACGACCAACGACGCGAAAGTTGCCGAAGTCTGCGCGATGCTGCGCAATCACGGCGCGTCGGTGTCCGAACAGGAACGTCATCACGGCGCGAAGCCTTACATCCTGCCGGAATTCAATCTGCTCGGTTTCAATTATCGCATGACCGATCTTCAGGGTTCGGTCGGTCTCGTGCAGCTTGAGAAGCTCGACCGTTTCATCGACGAGCGCGCGAAATGGGCGGCCTGGTACAAGAAGGAACTGTCCGGCATTTCATGGCTGCGCCAGCCGGGCGAACCCGACGCCGGACGCCACGCCTGGCAGTCCTATGTGACTTACGTCGATCCTGCCAAAGCGCCGATGCCGCGCAACGACATCATGCAGCTGTTGCAGGACAAGGGCATCTCGACGCGCCCCGGCACGCACGCCGTTCACATGCTCGGCTTCTATCGCGAGCGTTTTGGTTATGCCGCGGACGATTTTCCGGGTGCGCGCGATTGCGATCGCAACACGATGGCGATTCCGCTGCACAACCGCATGACCGACGACGACTATAAATATGTCGCAGACACTCTCCGCAGCATCTAGGCACGCGCCCGACTGGCTCGGCAAATTGCTGGGCGCTTCGCTTCCAAGCGCGGAAGGCGAGTCGGTCGACCTGCGCGGACGAAAGATCGTCATGCGCGGCGGCATTCTTCGTGCCGAACAGCCGCAGTCCGGCACGCAATCGCAGACCAAGGATTCCTTCGCCTTCATCTGGAGCGGCAAGGATCGTTTTCAGGGCGACGACGATCTGGCGCTGATGGGCGAATGGTACCGCACGATGTACGGCGACGTCGCCAATGCGCCGTGGTGGAAGGATTACGGCACGAAGCCGGTTCTACTGGAAGCCGGATGCGGCGCGGGGATTTCCGCGCTCGGTCTGTTCGGCGACAGATTGAAAGATGTGCGCTATCTCGGCGTCGATATTTCGACGGCTGTTGAGGCGGCCTCGCAGCGTTTCGCCGCCAAAGGAATTGACGCCGCGTTCTTGCAGACGAGTCTGCTCGACATCCCGGTGCCGGACGAGAGCATCGACGTCATCTATTCGCAGGGCGTTCTGCATCACACCGATTCGACGCGCGCCGCGATTCGTGCGCTCGCCAGGAAGCTGAAGCCGGGCGGGCGGATGATGTTCTACGTCTACAAGACGAAGGGGCCGATACGCGAATTCACCGACGACTTCATCCGCGACAGATTGCAGACCATGACGCCGGAGGACGCATGGAAGGCGATGCTGCCGCTGACACGGTTCGGCAAATATCTCGGCGATCTCAAGATCGAGATCGACGTTCCGGAAGACATCGGTCTGCTCGACATTCCGGCGGGCAAGATCGATCTCCAGCGTTTCTTCTATTGGCACATCTTCAAGGCGTTTCATCACACGACGTGGAACGAGGACGAACTGAATCACATTAATCTCGACTGGTATGCGCCGATCAACGCGCATCGCCAGACACCGGAACAAGTTCGTGCGTGGTGCGGGGAAGCCGATCTCGCAGTCGAGCGGGAGCATGTGCAGGAATCCGGCATCACCATCGTCGCCCGCAAGGCGGGACGCGGCTAAGCCATGTGCGGCATCACCGGTGTTCTGAATTTTTCCGGCGAGGCAGTCTCGCCGGCGATTCTCGAACGCATGACGGCGTCGATCGCGCATCGCGGTCCCGACGGCGACGGCACCTTCTTCGACAAGGGCGTCGGCCTCGGCCATCGCCGCCTGTCGATCATCGATCTGTCGGATGCGGCCAGCCAGCCGATGGCGACGAGCGATAATCGCTTCGTCATCACCTATAATGGCGAGCTTTATAATTTTCTCGAGCTGCGCAAGGATCTCGAAGCGAAGGGTCACCGTTTTCGTTCGCGATCCGACACCGAAGTGCTGCTCGCCGCATGGGCGGAGTGGGGTGTTGAATCCCTCGCGCGGTTCAACGGCATGTTCGCGTTCGCGATCTGGGATCGAAAGACGCAGCAACTAACGCTGGCGCGCGACCGCTACGGCATCAAGCCTCTTTATTATTCGCGCAAGGGCCGCTCGTTCCTGTTCGGCTCCGAAGTCAAGGCGCTGCTCGCGCATCCGGCGATGCAGGCGGAGGCCGATCTCGAAGGCCTGCTGGAATATATGACGTTCCAGAATTTCTTCACCGACCGCACGCTGTTCAAGGATGCGAAGCTGCTGCCCGCCGGCAGCTACATGGAAATCGATGCCGCGACCGGCTCATCGCACATCGAACGCTACTGGGATTTCGCCTTCGAGGAGCCGGAACATAAAGCCTCGATCGACGAATACGCCGAAGAACTCGACCGGCTGTTCACCAAGGCCGTCAGCCGCAATCTCATCAGCGATGTGCCGGTAGGATCGTATCTCTCCGGCGGCATCGACTCCGGCGCTGTGACGGCACTAGCCGCGCGGGAGATCAAGGACATCCGTAGCTTCACGGTCGGCTTCGATTTGCATTCGGCATCGGGTCTCGAACTGAGTATGGATGAGCGCAGCGTCGCCGAGCACATGTCCTATCTCTACAAGACCGAACATTATGAGATGGTGCTGAAGGCCGGTGACATGGAACGCGCATTGCCGCGCATGGCCTGGCACATCGAGGAGCCGCGCGTCGGCCAGAGCTATCCGAATTTCTACGCCGCACAGCTTGCCAGCAAGTTCGGACCCGTGGTGCTGTCGGGTGCCGGCGGCGACGAACTGCTCGGCGGCTATCCGTGGCGTTATTATCGCGCCGTGGTGAACGACGATTTTGAGCACTATGTCGATCGCTATTATTCGTTCTGGCAGCGCCTGATTTCCAACAGCGAGATCAAGCCGCTGTTCGCGCCGGTGTGGAACGACGTGAAGCATGTCTGGACCCGCGACATTTTCCGCGACGTGTTCAAGCATCACGCCTCCGAACTCAGCCGCCCGGAGGATTACGTCAACCATTCGCTTTACTTCGAGGCGAAGACGTTTCTGCACGGCCTTCTCCTGGTCGAAGACAAACTGAGCATGGCGCATGGTCTTGAGACGCGCGTGCCGTTCCTCGACAACGACCTTGTCGATTTTGCGATGCGGCTTCCGGTGTCGATGAAGCTCGGCAATCTGAGCGACGTGATCCGCGTCAACGAAAACGAGCCCGACAAGGCGAAGCAGTTCTTTCAGAAGACCAAGGACGGCAAGTTGCTGATGCGCAAGGTGATGGAGCGTTACGTGCCGCCGTCCGTCACCGGAGGCGAGAAGAAAGGCTTCTCCGCGCCGGACGCGAGCTGGTTCCGAGGCGAGAGCATTGACTATGTGCGCGACACGCTGATGGGCAACAACGCGGCGATCTTCGATTTCTTCGATCCGAAGGTCGTGCATGCGCTGGTGTCGGAGCATCTCGAAGGCCGCGAAAACCGCCGCCTCCTGATCTGGTCGCTGCTCAGTCTCGAACAGTGGTGCAAGACGTTTCTTTCCAGCGCGCAGCGGGTGGCAACGGCACAATGAAGGTTTTTCTGCTCGGCGGCACCGATCTGAGTCTTGCGATTGCGAACGCTCTCGCCGAGCGCGGCATTACGCTGTCCGGCGTCGTGCACCTCGGCAAGTCGTTTGCGATTTCCTACAATAAGTCCGGCGTGCAGAATCATCGATACGCCGACATGGCATCCTGGTGCGAAGCCAATTCCGTTCCGCATCTGCAATTCGACGGGAGTGCGGACATCGAAGCGTTCGCGCGCAAGACCGGCGGTGATTTTCTGCTCGCCGCAGGCTGGTATCATCTGGTGCCCGCGAAGCTGCGCGATCTGTTCAAGAAAGGCGCAGCCGGCCTGCATGCGTCGTTGTTGCCGAAACTCAGGGGCGGCGCACCATTGCCCTGGGCGATCCTGTCCGGCGCGGACAAGACCGGCGTCAGCATGTTTGCGCTCAATGACGAGATCGACGCCGGAGAGCTTTACGGTCAGAAGGAAATCGTCATCGGCGACCGGACGACCTCGACCGAACTTGTCCGGGAAGTTGAATCGGCTTCGGTCGCATTGGCGAGCGAATGCATCGCGGCCGTTGCCAACGGCACCATGAAAACGCGGCCGCAATCCGGATCGCCGTCGTTTTGTCTTCAGCGCGTGCCCGACGATGGCCGTGTCGATTGGCGCCAACCGGCGTCGCGGATCGACCGTCTGGTGCGTGCCGTCGCCAGGCCGTATCCCGGCGCGTTTTCCGAATTTGAAGGCCGCCGTCTGACAATCTGGAACGCCGAGCCGTTCAGTGGTGCGCCGGTTCACGGGATGCCCGGGCAGATTGCGCGGCTTCCGGATGAATCCGATCCAATCGTCGTTGCGGGCGAGGGATGCATCGTCGTTCGCAGCGCCGAAATCGACGGGCAGGACGCAATGCCGTTGCTGCGCAAATCGTCGAACAAGAGATTCGCGCCGTGGTGATGAATGTCGTCATCGTCGATACCGGCATCGCGAATTTCGGTTCAATCGAAAGCGCCGTCGTGCGGGCCGGCGGCAAGCCACATATCGGACGGACGCCGCGCGAGATCGACGATGCATCGCACATCATTCTGCCCGGCGTCGGCAGTTTCGATGTCGCGATGCGCACCATTGACGAGCGCAAGCTGCGCGACGTGCTTCACCGCAAGGCCACGGTTGAGAAGACGCCGACCCTCGGCATCTGTCTCGGCATGCAGCTTCTCGGAGCGAGCAGCGAGGAAGGCAAGATCGCCGGACTTGGATGGCTCAAGGGACGCACCGTGAAGATCGCCTCGCGTGATTTGAAGGTGCCGCATATCGGCTGGAACAAGGTTCAGTGGGACAGGCAGATGCCGCTGTTCGAGGGCATCGCGCCCGGCGCGCGTTTCTATTTTGTGCACTCCTATCATTACAAAACTGAAAAGCCGGACGAGATCGTTGCGGACGTCGAATATGGCGACCGGCTCGCGGCCGTGATCCAGCACGACAACATCGTGGGTGCGCAATTCCATCCCGAAAAGAGTCGCGCCGGCGGCCTTCAACTGCTGCGTAATTTTCTGCGGATGACGCACTGATGATCGAGCCCCGCTTCATTCCGACGCTGCTTCTGGCCGATCACTCGCTGGTCAAGACCGTGCAGTTCAAGAAGCCGAACTATGTCGGCGATCCGATCAACATCGTGAATATCTTCAGCACGCTAGAAGCCGATGAAGTGCTGGTGCTCGACATCGAAGCGGCCACGCAGCGCCGCGGCCCGGATTTTACCCTGCTGCGGCAGATCGCGAACGAAGCGCAGGTGCCGTTCGGTTACGGCGGCGGTATCGGCAGCATTGAGGATGTGAGAGCCGTTCTTGCGGCGGGCGCGGAGAAGGTGGTGCTGAACACCGCCGCCATCGAACATCCTGAACTCATCACGGCGGCGGCCGATCTTGCGGGCAGTCAGGCCATCGTGGCGTCGGTCGATGTGGTCACGCGCGGCGGCAAACAGCGCGTGACCGCACGAAGCGGCACTGTCGTGACCGACATCGATCCGGTGACGCATGCGTTGCGCATGCAGGAACTTGGTGCCGGCGAAATTCTGCTGATGTCGATCGACCGCGAAGGAACATTCTCCGGCTACGATCTCGATCTCATCCGCAAGGTCTCGTCGGCGGTGAAAATTCCGGTCATCGCCTGCGGCGGCGCGGGTACGCGCGACGATCTGCATCGCGCGATCAAGGAAGGCGGCGCGTCGGCGTCGGCGGCGGGCAGCATTTTCGTTTATCAGAAATCCAATCGCAGCGTGGTCGTGAACTATCCCACCCAGGATGAACTGAAGGGCGGCTTCCATGCGCGCTAGTCCGCTGAAGCCCAATCTGCAAATCTGCTCGCGCTGCGTGTACGATTCCGAAGTGCCGTCGATTACCTTCGACGACAACGGTGTCTGCAACTATTGCAAGATGCATGACGAACTCGACAGGCGTTATCCGACCGGACCTGAAGGCAAGAAGATTCTCGCGGACATCGCCGAAGAGATCAAGCGCGCCGGAAAGGGCAAGAAATACGATTGCATCGTCGGCGTCAGCGGCGGCTGCGATTCGTCCTACATGTTGCACAAGGCGATTGAAATGGGATTGCGGCCGCTCGCCGTGCATTTCGACAACACCTGGAATTCGCCGATCTCCACGCAGAACATCTACAACGTGCTCGACAAGCTCGGTGTCGATCTGTGGACGCTTGTTGCCAACAACAAGGAATATGAAGACATCTATCGTTCGTTCATGCTCTCCGGCGTTCAGGACGTCGAAGCGCCGACCGACATTGCCCTGACCACGACATTATATATGGCTGCGGAGAAATTCGGCGTTCAGTACATTCTTGAGGGTCATTCGTTCCGCACCGAGGGCATTTCGCCGCTGGGTTGGCTCTACATGGACGGCAAATATATCGAGAGCGTGCACAAGGCCTACGGCAGGCTGCCGATGAAGACATATCCAAATCTGACCCTCGGCCGCTTTGTCAGATGGACGACATTGCGGAACGTCAAACGCATTCGCCCGCTGTGGTATCTTCCCTACAACAAGGACGATGCGCGCAAACTGCTGTCGGAAAAATACGGCTGGGTCTGGTATGGCGGCCACCACCTGGAAAACCGCTTTACGGCGTTCTATCACGCCTATCTGATGCCACGCCGCTTCGGCGTCGATCAGCGCGCGCTCGGTCACGCGGCATCCGTCCGCTCGGGCCAGTTGGATCGCGAGACCGCGCTAAAGCAATTGGCCGAGCCGCCGCATTGCCCCGAAGACATCGTCGAGATGGTCAAGAAACGTCTCGGCTTCTCCGAGCAGGATTTCGAGCGCGTCATGGCCCTTCCGCGCCAGTCATGGCACGACTTTAAAACCTACAAGCCCGTGTTCGAGCGGCTGCGTCCGTTCTTCTGGGTTCTGATGAAACTTAACCGCGTGCCGGAGAGCTTCTACATGAAGTTCTGCCGGCCGATGGCGGCGCAGGGCACGACATGAGCGAAGCCCTCGATAATTCCATGACGACGAAATCTGTTGCGGCATCCGTCAAGGATGCGCGCGCGCCGGACGCTGCGCCGCTGCCGCCGGTCGTCA
Organism: Hyphomicrobiales bacterium; assembly: GCA_017305515.1. GTDB lineage: Bacteria > Pseudomonadota > Alphaproteobacteria > Rhizobiales > Xanthobacteraceae > Afipia. The sequence goes on along the minus strand of JAFKKP010000306.1, from coordinate 31,656 downwards.
TCAGTGTCCGCAACGTCACCAAAAACTACAAGATCTACGACAATTTCATCACCGGCCCGCTGAAGGAGCGGCTGCTGTTCTGGAAGAGCGAGAACTATTTCACGCGCTTTGCCGCGCTGCGCGACGTGTCGCTGGAAGTGCGGCGCGGGCAGGTGGTCGGCATTGTCGGTCCGAACGGCAGCGGTAAGACCACGCTGCTCAAGAGTATCGCCGGACTTCTGTCGATCGACAAAGGCAGCATCGACGTCGCTGGAAAAGTCACCGCGCTGCTATCGCATGGCGTCGGTGTGCACCCGGAGTTTTCTGGCCGCGAGAACATCTATTTCGGCGCGCTGATGCTCGGAATGGATCGCGAGGAGATCAACCGCAAGATCGACGATATCATCTCGTTTTCGGAACTCGCCGACTACATCGATCGTCCGTTCCGCACTTACTCGGCGGGCATGCGCGCGCGGCTGCTGTTCTCGATCTCGATGGCCATCGAGCCGGAAATTCTCATCATCGACGAGGCGCTGGCCGCAGGCGATGCCTATTTCGTCCGCAAATGCCGCCGCCGCATTCACGACATCTGCAAGAGCGGCGCGACGGTGATTTTCGTGTCGCACGATCCGACGCAGGTGGAAGAACTTTGCGACCACGGCGTGTTCATGGTCGGCGGACAGATCGTCGCGCAGGGCAGCCCTTCGGATATGGTGCGCCAGTATTATGCGTGGACGTTCGAGAAGGAGAAGGGGATTGTCGCCCCGCAGCACGAATCCGAACTGACGATGATCAGCGGCAGCGGCGACGCAATCCTCGAAAAGGTCACGCTGCTCGACAAGAACGGCGACATCAATACCGGCTTCTATGCCGGCGAGCCGATGACGATCCGCATGCATTACAAGTGCACGGCCGGGCCATTGCCGCAGGTCGGTGTCATGTGCGGGATTCTTCTCCAGCCGCAAAACCAGTATGTCGCCGAACTGGAAAGTTCGTGGCATGTCGATCCGCAGACGCGGACGGAGCGGCAGTCGATGTTCGATCTCGACGGGCGAGGATACATCGATCTGCGCGTCGATCCGATGCTTCTGATCAACAACACTTATTCGCTCTGGATCAAGCTCTACACCAACCGCGATGGCTTCAAGGTGCTGTGCGAATACCGCAATGTCGCGCCGTTTTTCTCCTCGCGAAAGGCGCACTCGCTCAGCCGCGGCCCGCTGTTCTGGATGCCTTTCTCCATCAACGTCAAAAAAGAATCATGAAATCTCCAGCTAAAAAGACGGCTGCGAAGCCGCGCGTGACATCGAAGCCGCAAGCCAAACCGCTGCGTGTGATCGCCGTGCTCGGCACGAGCTTCTCCGGTAGCACGGTGCTCAATCTGATCCTCGGCGCGCATTCCAAGATCTATGCGGGCGGTGAGATGATCGGCCTGCTCGATCAGCGCAATATGCCCGGCGGCGGCTCATGCACGAGTTGCGGCCTTGACTGCAAGCATTGGGACAAAAGCGCACGGAACAGAATTCAGAAGGATAATTTCTATCCTTTCACCAGAAGCATTTTCGGCAAGGACATCATCGTGGATACGTCCAAGTCGATGGACTGGTTCACGGATATTCTTGCGCGCGGCCAGAACACGGATGTGAAACCGGCTTACGTCCTGATGGTGAAACACCCGATCCGTTATCTCGCATCTTGCATGATTAATATCGACGGAGCGAAGCCAGTAAACCGCGTCTCGCGTTTGATCTCACAATTCAGCCCGGCTCACGCGCGTAAGGCTCTGCTGGTTGAATGGATCGGCGTGCTAGATCGCTACTATGACGGACTGCTGCGCAATCTGCCGCGCGACGCGGGGGAGGCGGATTTTCACATCATGCATTACGAACGGCTGGTTGAAGATCAGCGCGGGACCGTCGAGCCGATTCTCAATTCGCTCGGACTGAATTACGAGCCCAAGCTCGATAATTTCTACAGCGCCGAATTCCACCAGATCGGCGGCAACAACGGCGCGGTCTTTCAGACCAAGAAGAACTGGAATGGCGGCGACAAGGGCGTTCCGGAATTCCGCCGCAAATTCTACGAGCAGGGGCCGGCACTGAAGATCGACAACAAATATGCCAGCACGTTCACGCCGGAAGAAATCAGCTTCCTGAAATCGAACGCGACCGTGCGGGGGATGCTGGAGCGTCTCGGCTACAACAGCCCGAAAATGCCGTTTCCGGTCTGAGCGTGCATGACTTTATACACGTTAAACGGCCGTCCACTCCGGGTGCTTTTTCTCGGCAACGACGACAACATGAACTATCAGGTCGCAAAGTGGTCGCGCGAGTTCGGTGTCGAGGCCGATCTGTGGATCATCCAGCCGATCGATCCGTATCGCGGCGATCCGCGCCATCTCGATCCCGATCTGATTGAAATGCCCGGTTTCGTAAAAGATGTGCCGTTTGCGGATGCGCGGAAAATCGCGCTGCGTCCCGGCGAGATCGGACGCAGGATCGGCGCGGCTTACGATTTTGTCGGCGTCTGCGGCACAGCCAGTCTCATATCGTCGCTGCGTTTGCCGGTGCCGCGCGGCCTGATCTGCACGGGCGCGGAACTCGGTGATGTGCCGTTTCCGTTCAAGCCGGACTATGCGCTGTCGCAGGGGAATCGCCGGCTGCACTACAATCTCATTCTCGCTGGGCTCGCTCGCGCAGCCCTCAAGCGTCTCGATTTTGTTGTGGACTCGTTCGAGGAGCACACGATCGCACTCAGGAAACTCGATCTTCTCGGCAAAAGGAAATTCGTGGGATTTCCAAGCGACAGCGCGGGTGCACGCAAACGCGTTCGCCCGCAACTTCGCAAGGAATTGATCGGGCGGCACGGCAACGCGCGGCGCGTATTCATGTGGTTCTCGCGGCTGAATTTCAGCGATCCGCATTCGCTGATCTACAAGGGCGCGGAACGCTATCTGAAGGCGCTGGAGTGCGTACTGCCGGAAGTCGAGCGCGGCGAAATCCGTCTCGTCATGGGCAAGCATGGCAATGAGGTCGACCAGTTTCTCGCGCTCGTCGAGAAAAGTCCGCTGAAGAATCATATCGACTGGGTGCCTCATCTGGGCATGCATGAGCTTGCAACCTATCTGTCGTTGCCGAATGCGGTGCTGTTCGCCGAATGCAGCGAGCATCTGCGCGAATTGTCCGGCATCGGCCGCGATTCGGCGGCGATGGGCGCGGTGACAGTAAGCAGCGCCGTTCCGGAAATCGTCGAGAAGCAATACGGCCGCAAGGCGCCGATGCTGCGTGCCGTGCAGACGGATGAAGTCGTGGCCCGCATGCGCGAACTCGCCGATATGAGCGACGAGAGCTTCGTCAAGCTGCAACGCGCGATGTCGGATTTCGGCGAGCAGGCAGTCGATTACAGAGCCTTCATTCAGAAATATTACGGATTCGTTCAGGACGCCGTGAAGAGGGCGCAACACGCATGACAACGCTCAGTCAAAACGCGGCACCGAACGCGAAACCTGCGCGTTCGCCGATGTCGCGCACGTTCAAGGCCATCACGACGAACTGGATGCTCGCGCGCGAGATGGCCAAGCGCGAACTGATGGTCTCCAACAAGGGCGCGCTGCTCGGCATCGCATGGCTTCTGATACGGCCGTTCATTCAGGTCGCCGCATTGGTCGTGGTGGTGACGTTCGTGTTCGGCGTGCGGTTCGACCATGCCGGAGGGCGCTTCGGTTACGCGGTCTATGTTCTGGCCGGCATGGTGCCGTGGCAGATTCTGTCGAAGGCGCTTGAGGAAGCGCCGTCGCTGGTGCGCGACCGCGTCGAAGTTCTCAAGCAGGTAGTCTATCCGCTCGAAATTCTTCCCGTCACCAGTCTTTTGTCGGCGATGATCGGCCCGTCGATTGCGTTTGTGGTCTATCTGCTGCTGGCCGCGATCAACGGCAGTCTGCACTGGACGATTCTGCTGCTGCCGATCCCGCTCGCGCTGATGATCCTGTTCGTGCTCGGCTCCGCCTGGGCGCTGATGATGGTCGGCGTGCTGCTCAAGGATTTGCGCGAGATCATTTCGGTGATGCTGGGGCTATTGGTCTATATGTCGCCGGTGGTGATGTCGGAACAGATGGCCGGTCCCGCGATCTGGTCGCTGCTTCAGTTCAATCCGTTCTTTCACGTCATCGCCGCGTTCCGCGACGTGTTCGACGCGACGTTCCATCCGGTCAGCTGGATCATCTTCTTATCGATGACGGTTGCGGCGCTTGCGCTCGGCATCCTCGTGCTTGACCGCGCGCGTGCGCTCCTCAACGAATTGATCTGATGTTTTTCAAGGCGCAATGATGGATCATCTTCAGAAGCTCGAAAATCACAGCGTTTTCATCTTCCGCGAAGCGTTCAGCCGTGTCGGAAATCTTGCGATGCTGTGGTCGTTCGGCAAAGATTCGAACGTCATGGTCTGGCTCGCCAAGAAGGCATTCTTCGGCAACGTACCGTTTCCGGTTGTCGCCATCGATACCGAAAAGAAAATGCCGGAGATGTATGCGTTCCGCGATCGCTACAAGACCGAATGGAATCTCGACCTTCGCGTCGTATTTTGTCCGCCGGTCGAAAGCATCGACCCGACGCTGCCGCCCGCCGCGCGTTCCGCTGCGCGAAAGACTGCCGGTCTGAAATCCGCGCTTGAGGAATTCAAGTTCGGTGGACTCATCACCGGTATCCGCCGCGATGAGGAGGCCACGCGCGCGAAGGAGCGCACGTTCAGTCCGCGCGGCGAAGCAGGGCAGTGGGACTTCCGCGATCAGCCGCCGGAATTCTGGGACCAATACAACACCGACTATCCGGAAGGCACCCATCTGCGAATCCATCCGCTGTTGCTGTGGACCGAGCTCGACATCTGGCGCTACATCCAGCGCGAGAACATTCCTGTCGTGGATTTGTATTTCGCCAAGAACGGCAAGCGCTATCGTTCGCTCGGCGACAAGGACATCACGTTTCCGGTCGACAGCTATGCTTCGACGGTCGCAGAGATTATCGATGAGTTGCGCAAGACCACGGTGTCCGAGCGTTCCGGCCGCGCGATGGATCACGAGGCCGAAGACAGTTTTGAGCGGCTGCGGGTTGACGGCTACCTATGAACTTGCAGACAACTGAGACGGCGAACGTGCTGCCGCAATTCAGCGTCGTGATCGTCGGCCATGTCGATCACGGCAAATCGACTCTCGTCGGCCGCCTCATTCACGACACCGGCGGCCTGCTCGAAGGCAAGCTCGAAGCCCTCAAGCAGATGTCGTCGAAGCGCGGCATGCCGTTCGAGTGGGCGTTTCTACTCGATGCGTTCCAGGCCGAGCGCGATCAGGGCATCACCATCGACACCAGCCAGATTCGGTTCAGCTCAAAGACGCGCGAATATCTTGTGATCGACGCGCCGGGGCATCAGGAATTTCTTAAGAACATGGTGACGGGCGCGTCCGCCGCCGAAGGCGCTGTGCTCGTGATCGACGCGGTGGAGGGCGTGCGCGAACAGACGCGTCGTCACGGCTATCTCTTGCAGCTTCTTGGCGTGCGTCAGGTGATCGTCGCGGTCAACAAGATGGATCTGGCTGAATTTTCGCAACAGCGTTTCGATGAAGTGCGCGACGAAGTCGTGGCCTATCTCGGTTCGCTCGGTTTCGATCGCGCCAGCATCGAAGTGGTTCCTGTCGTTGCGCGCGACGGCGACAACATCGCGGCGCGCTCGGCACGTATCGGCTGGTACAAGGGCCCGATACTGCTTGAGGCGTTGAACAATTTCAAAAAGTTCGACGCCTACGCCAAGGGCTCGCTGCGGCTCCCCGTGCAGGACGTCTACAAATTCGACGAGCGCCGCATCGTCGCCGGACGCATCGAGCGCGGCTCGGTAGAAGTTGGCGACAAGCTTGTATTCTCGCCCTCGGGCAAGACCGCGCGCGTGAAGTCCATCGAGACGTGGCATGCGGACGCGAAGACCAGCGCGAGCGCCGGCGAATCCGTCGGCCTTACGCTCGACACCGAAATTTTCGTCGAGCGCGGACAGGTCGCAAGCCTCGAAACCAGCCGGCCGATGCTGACCAACATCTTCCGCGCCAATCTGTTCTGGCTCGGCCGGAAGCCGCTTGTGGAAGGATCGCGCTACCGCATGCAGATCGGTACCGCGCAATACGTCGTGCAGGTCGAGACTGTTGAGAAGATCGTCGATGTCAACGATCTGGCATCGAGCGACAGCAAGACGCTGGAGCGCAACGGCGTCGGCGTCGTCGTATTCCGTTCGCGCGGCATGATCGCGCTCGATCCGTTCATGACCGATACCAACATCGGCCGCTGCGTGCTGATTGAGGATTTTTCCATCGTCGGCGGCGGGCTGATCGACATGGCCGGTTTCCCGGATCAGTCGGCGACGCATGCTATTCGCTCGCACAACATCCAGCAGGTCGATCACCGCATTTCTCAGCAGGAACGCTGGAAGATGAACGGCCACAAGAGCGGCATTCTCTGGTTCACCGGTCTGCCGGGCGCGGGTAAATCGACGCTGGCTCTGTTGCTCGAACACGAACTCACCCGGCGCGGCATGCACGCCTACGTTCTGGACGGCGACAACATCCGTCACGGTCTCGCCTCCGATCTCGGCTTCTCGCAGAAGGATCGCGCGGAAAACATCCGCCGCGTCGGCGAGGTCGCAAAACTCTTCGCTGAATCCGGTACCATCGTCATTTCGTCGTTCATCTCGCCCTATCGCAACGATCGCGACTGGATCCGTTCCGGCGCGAGCGAGAATTTCCACGAAATCTTCGTCAGCGCGCCGGTCGAGGTCTGCGAGGAGCGCGACCCGAAGGGACATTACAAGAAGGCGCGCGCCGGCGAGATCGCTGAATTCACCGGCGTCTCGGCGCCTTACGAGCGGCCGCTCGCGCCGGAAATGACCATCGATACGGCCAAGCATTCGGTCGAGGAATGCATCGGCATGCTGACCGACTACGTCGTCAGGGAATTCAAGCTGTAACGCGCTATGTGCGGCATCGCCGGCATCATCAGGTTCGACGGCGCGCCGGTGCAGGAGACTGCGCTGCGCGGCATGGCGCTTGCGATGAAGCATCGCGGGCCGGACGGCGACGGCGTGCATGTGGTAGGTCCGGTTGGATTTGCGCACCGGCGTCTGGCGATTATCGATCCGGTCGGCGGACAGCAGCCGCTGATCGACGACGAGAGCGGGCTTGCGATCACCTATAACGGCGAAGTCTATAATTATGTCGAGATCAGGCGCGAACTCGGCGAAGCGCATTTCACGACGGATTGCGATACCGAAGTCGTGCTGCGCGCGTGGCGGCAATGGGGGCCTGACGCACTTCAGCGTTTCCGCGGCATGTTCGCGTTTGCGATCCACGATCCGCGCGTCAATAAAGCGTTTCTGGTCCGCGACCGGCTCGGCATCAAGCCGCTCTATTATCGCGTGACACAAAACGGCGTGACGTTCGCCTCCGAACTCAATGCCATCGCGCAGGGCGAACGGCTTGAAACCGATCCCGACGCACTCTCGCTCTATCTGCGTTACGGATACGTGCCCGCGCCATACAGCATCTATAAAGGCGTGTTCAAGCTGGAGCAGGGACATTTCCTAACGATCGATGTTGCGAGCGGCAAGATCGATAAGACCTGCTACTGGCAGCTCGATCCGGCGTTGCGTCCTGTGGAAGAAGGCGCGGCGCTCGAACAGCTCGACGCGCTTCTGCGCGAGACCATTAAACTCTACGTCCGCAGCGATGTGCCGTTCGGCGCATTTCTTTCAGGCGGCGTCGATTCGAGTCTTGTCACCGCGCTGATGAGCGAGGCGCTCGGCGGCGGCGTGCGGACATTTTCCATCGGCTTCGATGACGAACGCTATTCCGAATTGCCTTATGCGAAAGAAGCCGCTGACCGGCTGAAAACACAGCACCATCAGGAAGTCCTGTCGCCGGACATGTCGCCGGAATTCTTGCAGCGGCTTGCGGGATGCTTCGGCGAACCGTTTTCGGATTCGTCCGCGCTGCCGACGTGGCTGGTGTCGCAGGTCGCTTCGCGCGACGTGAAGATGGTGCTTTCGGGCGACGGCGGCGACGAATTGTTCGCCGGCTACAACAGTTATCCGGCCGTCGCACGCGCAAGCAAGAATGCTGCGCTCGCACCGATCTATCAGGCGGTCTCGAGCATCGCGGGCAATTCACGGCTCGGTACATTCGCGGCGGCGCGTTCCGGCACCTGGCTCGACGAGCACCATCGCCAGCGCGATACGTTCGGCGAGACCGATCGCGCCGCTCTCACAGGCGCGGGGATACCCGAGCAGCCGGATCGCACGGATACGAAGACCGATCCGGTGACATGGTGTCAGGCGCGCGACGTCGCGACTTACCTGCCTGACGATATTCTCACCAAGGTCGATCGCATGAGCATGGCGCATTCGCTCGAAGTGCGCGTGCCGCTGCTCGATCACAAGATCGTCGAGTTTGCGTTCTCGCTGCCGCTCGATCTGCGGCTTTGCACGAATGGCGGCGTCACGGGAAAATATCTTCTCAAGCGCGCGGCGGAGCGTTTCTTTCCGCGCGCGTTTCTCGACCGCAAGAAATGGGGCTTCGGCATCCCGCTGCAAAAATGGCTCGAAGGCCCGCTCAGGCCGCTGGTGCGCGATCTGCTCGACAGCAGCGATGCATTGTCAGGCGCGGGTCTCGACGGCAAACAGGTTCGCCGCATCGTGCGCGAATTCTACGAAGGCAGGCACGAGCGTGTCGGTCAGGTCTGGGCGCTGCTGAGCCTTGAACTGTGGCGCGCGGCGTCCGGCGTCAGAAATGCGCAGGCCGTTCATTGATCCGCAAGGCGATCAAGGCGGTTTTGCAGCCGTTCGCGATGTTGGTGCGCGCGGTGCTGTGGCCGGTCAACCGTCTGCTCGCGCTTCTGCTTGCCGGCCGCGTGAATCCGAATTCGGTTCTGCATGTTTCGTACATGGTGCACATCCCGTTCGAGACGGTGCGGCATCTGCGGCGGCAGGGTATCAAGGCCGATTATCTTGCGATCGGACGAAGCCCGCACTGGAATCAGTGCGACATCAATTTCGTGCCGTCGCCGATTCCGCCGTTCCGTGCGTTGCAGGAATTTTGGCTATTCTGGACGGTGATCGCGCGGTACCAAGTCGTCCACGCGCACTTTATGTATACGATTTCGGAAACTGGCTGGGAGCTTCCGCTGCTCAAGGTCATGAATCGCAAGCTCGTCGCGCATTTTCGCGGCTGCGAAGCGAGGGACCGCATGCGTAATATGCAGCTCCATCCCGACGTTAATATCTGTCAGTCGTGCGATCATCATCCTTATGTGTGTCAGACAATGAGCGCGGCGCGGCGGCGGGTGTGGGCGGAGGAATTCGCCGACGCAACTCTGGTGACGACGCCGGACATGAAGGACTTTCTGCCGAACGCCACGCACTTTCCGTTCTTTTCGCCGGATGTCACCGAGCGCAATGCGCCGCCGTCCGGCCGGCCGTTCACGATCGTGCACATCACCAATCAGCCGGGGATCGAAGGGACCGCCGAGATTGTCGCGGCCATCGACATCCTGAAAGCAAAGGGCCACGACATCGACTTTCGCTGGTTCAGCAACATTCCGCATGCGCAGGTGCTCGTAGAAATTGCCAATGCGGACCTCGCGGTCGGCAAGATGAAGATGGGCTATTACGCCAACGCGCAGATCGAGACGATGGCGTGCGGCGTGCCGACAATTACGTTTGTGCGAGATGAATTCATGACCGACGAATTGCGCGCTTCCGGTTTCATCTTCACGACGCTGCCGCGTCTTGCCGACACCATCGCGCATTACATGGCGAACCCGATCGAGCTTGAAGCGAAGCGCCGCATCGCGCGCGCCTCGATCCTGAAACTGCATGACAATGACAGGCTGGCGCAGCGACTGGCCGGCGAATACCGGAGGCTCGCGGAAGTCTGATGGCGTTCCGGCGCATAGCGTTATTCGGCGACCCGCAAGGCGTGCCGCAAATGCTTCCGCATCTTGCGGATGTGGGGAAACTAGCGGTCGTGCGCGCGTCCATCCGACCCGCCCAAAGTGCCGAGATGGAACAGCTGGCGGCAGCAGCTGGCGCAAGACTCTTCGTGCAGCCTAAGGCGAAGTCGGCAGAGTTTTCCGCGTTTCTCGCCGAGCTGGAATCGTTCAACCCCGATCTGATTTTGATCAACTCCTATTCGATGATCCTGTCGCCTGACGTGCTGTCGATCCCGCGCGGCAGTACGATCAATGTTCACGGCGCGTTGCTACCTCAATATCGTGGCGCGAACGTCACGGAATGGGCGCTGATAAATGAGGAGTATCAAAGCGGCGTGACGATGCACCGCGTCGATGCCGGAATCGACACCGGCGCCATCGTCGATCAGGAAAGCGTGCCGCTGCGTTTCGAGGACACCTGGATCGATGCGCGCGCGCGGATCAATCGCGCGACGGATGTTCTTCTGAAAAAGCGGATGCCACTTGTGCTCGCCGGACAGATCGACGCGAAGCCGCAGGACGAATCGCAGGCCCATCACTGGCACCGCCGCCGCCCCGAAGATGGCCGGTTCGAGTGGCATTGGCCGCTGAGGCGGATTTACAATCTCGTTCGTGCGCTGGTCGCGCCGCATCCCGGCGCCTGGTACGAAGCCGACGGCCGCACCGAAGTTCTGGACCGCTGGTTATCGCTTCCGAAGCTGGCTGAACTCAAGGGCCAGATTGTCGGCGGATGGCAGTATGGAAATTCGGCATTGATGCCGCACGCGTCTTCTAACGCTGACGCTGCGCGCGAGATCGCTAACGCGTCGTTCGCGTTTGATGTCGGCGGAATGAGCGCAGGCCTGACATCCGTGGACTATCGCAGCGGCACGGCGCGGGCGGTCGTGAACAATCCTTCGGCAAATTCGGAAATTTTGTCGGCTTTGATCCGCTTTGCCGAAGAAGAACTGTTTCTGAAACATGTCGAAACGTCGGTTGGCGCGATATGACCGTCGTCGCCATTCATCAACCGAATTTTCTGCCGTGGCTTGGGTTCTTCGACAAGCTCGCGCGCGCGGACAAGTTCGTCATTCTGGATTCGGTGCCGCTGCAATTGACCGGCGGCAATTACACCAACCGGGTACGCATGATCGTTAATGGCGTGCCTGCCTGGATCACGATGCCGTTGCGGCGCGGCCATGACGCGCGCAACCGCATCGATCAGGCCGAAGTCGTCGACGAGCCGAAATGGCGGCGCAAGATCAGAAGCACGATTGCGCAGTCCTATGCGAAAGCGAAGTTCTTCGATCTGGCGATGGGCATCGTCGACAGGATGCTTGACCTGCGCACCGCTTCGCTCGCGGACATCAACATGACGGGCATTGTTGCGGTGGCGGAAGTTCTCGGCCTTTCGCCCGCGAAGATCGTGCGATCGAGCGCGCTGAGCGCCGGGGGGCACAGCAACGAACTGCTCGCCAATCTCGTCACGGCTGTTGGCGGCGACACCTATCTCGCTGGTCACGGCGCAGGCGGCTATCAGGACGACGATGTGTTTGCGAGCCGCGGCATCGCGGTAAAATATCAGGACTACGCGCCGCCTACCTATCCGCAGATCGGTAACGGCGAATTCATTCCCGGAATGTCGGCCATCGACGCGCTGATGAATTGCGGACAGGGCGCGGCGAAGCTGATCGGTTCACAGGCAGGTTAGAGATTATGCGAATTCTCATCACGGGCGGCGCGGGTTTCGTCGGCGGACGGCTGATTAAGCGTCTTGCCGGCGAGCACGAGATTTTTGCGCTCGTGCGCAAGGCGTCCGCGCAGCCCGCTGCGAATGTGACGTGGCTGGTGCAGGATCTCGCCGAGCCGAACTGGACGGTTGCGCTGCCTGAGAGGATCGATGCCGTCGTACATCTGGCGCAATCGTCGCACTTTCGCGATTTTCCAAATCAGGCGATGGATGTTTATGCGGTCGGTACGGGAGCGACCATGCGGCTGCTCGACTGGAGTCATAAGGCGGGCGCGCGCAATTTCGTGCTGGGATCGACCGGCGGTCTTTATGGCACAAGCGAGCAGCCCGTCAGCGAGACAGGCGACCTGCCGGATCAGCGCAACCAGCTTGGATTCTATTTCGCCGCCAAGCGCGCCGCAGAACTGCTTGCCCAGCAATATGCCGGACAGATCAATGTTGCGACGCTGCGCTTTTTCTTCGTCTACGGCGCCGGGCAGCCTGCGCCGATGCTGCTGCCGCGCCTCGCTTCGAACGTGCGCGACGGCAATCCAATTTTCCTGCACGGCGACGACGGGTTGCGTCTCAATCCGATTCATGTCGATGACGCGGTGAACGCCATCCGGCAGTCGCTGCAACTCACCGAGAGCCGCGTCTTCAATATCGCAGGTCCGGAGGTGACGACGCTGCGCGCCATCGGCGAAGAGATCGGCCGTCAGGTCGGCCGCGCCCCGGTCTTCAATGTGGACAAGATCACCAAGCCCAATCATCTGGTGGCGGACATCGCGCGTATGTCGCGCGCACTCGGCGCGCCGAAGACCGGCGTTGCAGCCGGTATCGCCGAACTGCTCGGCAAGGCGAAGGCGTGAGCGACAGTCTTAAAGCAGCCTTCGACCTGAAGTCCTACGAGGCGGTGCTTCGTGCGGGGCTGGACGGCGGTTATCAATTCGTGTCGTTCGGCGACATCGGCAAGGAGCGCGCAGATCGCAGTTGTTTGCTGCGTCATGATGTCGATTCGGAATTGCTTGGCTGCGGCGGCATGCTCGATGTCGAAAAATCGCTCGGCATCAAAGCGACCTATTTTCTGATGACGCGCTCGACCGCCTATAATCCGTTTTCCGTCGAGGGCACCGCGATGGTTGCGCGCATGCTGCGCGACGGGCACAGCATCGGTCTGCATTTCATGGGCGAACGCTGCGAGGGCAAAAACGCGGATTTCGTGATTGAGGAAGTGCAGCGCGAGACGCGCTGGCTGGAAAGCGAATTCGGCACCAGGATCGAGGCGGTCTCGTTCCATCAGCCGACGCAGGCCATTCTCGACGCGCAGATCGCATTTCCAGGTCTCGTGAACACTTACAATGCCGCGCAGATGTCGCCGTATTTCTATGTGTCGGACACCAACATGAACTGGCGTCACGACCATCCGCTGGACATTTTCGAGCGTGCGATCCATCCGCGTCTTCAGCTTCTGATCCATCCGATGTGGTGGACGCCGCAGCCGCTCGACATGCTGGACAAATGGCGCAAGGTGCTGCGCGACAACCGTCAGGCCGTCGTCGATCACTGGCAATCGCGCGAACGGACGCTGGCGAATGTGAAACTGATTGCGGACGATACGGCCGGTCCCGGACAGCGTGCGTGAAGAATTTTCTCTCAAAAGCGTTTTCGGATCAGTATCAGGCGCTGCGCCGCGGCGTCGGGCTTCGCTTTGGGCCGCTGTCGCTGATCCGCACGTCGCATCTTGCCGGATTGAAATCGAAGATCGCCGTGCTCGAAAATCAGGCCGCGCGCGGCGAGGGCGTGCCTCCCGCGCGCTCAAGCAGCAAGCGCAGCGTCGCCTTCTTCCACAACAGCTATTACAATTTCTTCTATCTCGCGGCGGCGCTACGCAAGCGCGGATGGGATGCGATCTCTGTGAGCATCGAGGCGCCGGACGGCGAGCACGCGAACTTCTATCACGGCAACGATCTTTGTCTGCATGATGCCGATCCTTTCGAGATGCAGAACAAGATCGACGCGTTTCTCACCAAAGCGATCGATCGCTTCGGCATGGTGCATTTCTACGGACGCGGTCAGCTGGCGCTGTCGCCATCGGAGTTCGACTATTCCGGCGATTTCAATCACTGGCCGTTCGACGTGATGCAACTCAAGCAAGCGGGCGTCAAAATCGGTTATTCGGTGTCGGGTTGTCTCGACGGTGTTTCGCAGACGTCGGTGCACAAATGGAGCGGTTGTTGCGACCGCTGCGTTTGGCAGAACAATCCCCAGGTTTGCAATGATCGCGGCAACCTGGCATGGGGTCACAAATTTCAGATGCTGTGCGATCTGATCGCGAGCGAAGGCACGCCGGCACTCGACTATCAAAAGGGCCCCAAGGTTTTCCGCGAACCGCTGACCACCGCGCTGGATTCCAATCTGTGGCGTCCGGACATCGATGTTCCGCAGAAATATCGCCTCAAGCGCGAGGCGGGCGAACTGATCGTCTATCATGCCGTTGGGAATTTCTCCTTCCGTGCAAACGGCGAGCGCAATTTGAAGGGCACCGGCGCTGTTGTCGCGGCAATCGACCGGCTGCGCGCCGAAGGCATGAAGGTAAGGCTCGAATTCGTGACCGATGTTCCCAGCACCGAGGTTCGTTTCATTCAAGTGCAGGCGGATGTCATCGTCGATCAACTCAACTATGGCCGTTATGGCGCGACCGCGCGCGAAGGCATGATGCTCGGCGTGCCCACCGTCTGCTACATGCATAAAGACGAAACGATTGGCGAAGATCGCCTCGATTCCATCGAGACATGTCCGCTGGTGTCCGCGAACGAATCGACGATCTACGGCACGTTGCGCGATTTGCTGTCGGACGCCGAAAAGCGCAGGAAGATCGGAAAGGCAAGCTGCGAGTTTGCGGTGAAGTGGCATTCGGCGGAAGCATGCGCGGCGCGCTTCGAGCGGGTCTACGATGCGTTGCAAGCTGACCGGCTATTGAGCGAGGTCAAGGCCGCGTGAGTCGTCTCAATATCCTTCTGCTGTGCGATTACCGCTCGGATATTGCTGCGACCGTGCGCGATCATATCGATTCGCTCGTTGCGCAATCGCGTCACAAGATTCGGATCGTGTCGATATTGGGCGATCTTCCGCCGGCGCTGAACCTCGATTATTTCGACGCGGTGGCTATTCACTACTCACTGACGAGCTTCGACAACAATTCGGTCAGCGCGAATTTGCGGCAGGCGCTGGGGCGCTATCGCGGTCTCAAGGCGTTTTTTATTCAGGACGAGTATCGCCGGGTGAACGAGGCCATCGCCGCCATGCGCGAGATCGGCATCGATGTGCTGTTCACCTGCGTCCCGGAAGGCGAAATCGAGAAAGTTTATCCGGCGGAAAAATTGCCCGGTGTCGTCAAGATCAACGTGCTGACCGGATATGTGCCGGAGGCGCTGCTCGATCGTGCGGTGCCGTCTTATTCCGAACGCCCGATCGATGTCGGTTATCGTGCGCGAAAAGTGCCGGCGTGGCTCGGCGATCTCGGTCAGGAGAAATACCGGATCGGGTCGCGGTTTCGTGACGATGCAGCTGCCGACGGATTGAAACTGGATATATCCTTCCGCGAGGAAGATCGTCTCTATGGTGACGGCTGGATCGACTTCGTCTGCCGCTGCAAGGCGATGCTCGGTGTCGAAAGCGGAGCGTCGGTATTCGATTTCACTGGCGACGTGCAGCGCGCTGTCGATGCTCACACCGTGCGTGAGCCGGGTGTCGACTTCGAGACCCTGCAAAGCCTCTATTTCAAGGATCTGGAGGGCAAGATCGTCCTCAACCAAATCTCGCCGCGATGCTTCGAGGCGGCGGCGCTGCGGACGCTGATGGTGCTTTATGAGGGCGACTATTCCGGCCGCATGATTGCGGACCGCCACTATCTTGCGTTGAAAAAGGATCATTCCAATCACGCCGAGATCGTCGCGGTCCTGAAAGACCCGCAGCGTGCGCAGGACATTATCGACAATGCCTATCGAGAGATTGCCGGCAATCCCGCCAATACGTTCGGCGCGTTCGTGCAGCAATTCGATGAAGTATTGTCGGGTGCCTTCCAGCCGCAGATGAAGGCGCAGCTTGCGCCGCTGCCGGACTCTGAGTTCGAGAAACTCACGAACCCGACGCTGACGACGCGCGCGCGCTGGTTTCGCCGCCGCGCGACGGAGGGCGGCTACCGTTTGCTGTTTGCGCGCATTCTCGGTCGCGCGCGGCCGGAAACGCGCGAGGCGGTCCATGCCTGGCTCAAATATTTTCTTCGTCCGTTTCGCGCCGCGTCGCGCTGATCGGTCCACCGAGAGAAAAGTCTGAAGTTCTATGTGCGGAATTGCCGGTTTCATCTCGCTGACCAATAACCCTTGCTCGCGCCCGGCCGGCTCGCTGCGCGCGATGTCCTCGCTAATTTCGCATCGCGGGCCGGACGGCGCCGGCGACTGGCTTTCAAATGACAGCCGCGTGGGGTTCGTGCATCGGCGTCTTGCGATCATCGATCTGTCGCCCGGCGGCGCGCAGCCGATGCATGCGCCGAACGGCACGGTCATCACCTATAACGGCGAGATCTACAATTACATCGAACTGCGCGACGAGCTTTCGGCAGGCTGGAATTTCCGCTCGACCTCCGACACCGAAGTCATCCTCGCCGCCTATGAGAAGTGGGGCGAAGACTGTGTTCTGCATCTGCGCGGCATGTTTGCCTTCGCGCTATGGGACGAGCGCAACAAGAAACTGTTCGCCGCGCGCGACCGGTTCGGCATCAAGCCGTTCTATCACACGCAGCAGGGCGGCGTTCTTTACTTCGCGTCGGAGGCCAAGGCGCTGTTGCCGTTCCTGCCAGAGATTGAAACCGATTCATCGGCGCTCGCGGAATATCTGACGTTTCAATACACCATCGGCACCAAGACGTTGTTCAAGGGCATCGAGCAGCTGTTGCCGGGACATTCACTGGTCGTCGCCAATGGCAACATCAAGATCGCCCGTTATTGGGACGTCAACTACGAGGTCGATTTCACGCGCACGCCGCGCTATTTCGAGGATCGCTTCCGCGAACTGATCGCGGATTCGATGAACGTGCATTTGCGCGCGGACGTTCCGGTCGGCGGATATGTATCGGGCGGCATGGATTCGAGTCTGGTCGCGCTGCTTGCATCCAAGCACGACCATCGCAATCGCCTCGCGTTCCACGGGCGGTTTATGGAGTATCCGGGCTACGACGAAAGCCGCTACGCGCGTGAGGTGACGGACCTTGCGGACATGTCTCTGCATATTGCCGACATCACGGCGGAAGATTTTCGCAATCGCATCGACGACGTGATCTATCACCTGGATTTCCCGGTGGCCGGTCCGGGGTCGTTCCCGCAGTTCATGGTGTCGGCGCTGGCGGCGAAGCACCTGAAGGTCGTGCTCGGCGGGCAGGGCGGCGACGAACTGCTCGGAGGCTATGCGCGTTATCTCGTCGCCTATTTCGAGCAGAGCATCAAGGCGGCGATGGACGGCACCTACAAGCAGGGCAATTACGTCGTCACGATCGAATCGATCGTTCCCAATCTCGGCCTGCTTCGCGAATACAAGCCGATGATCAAGGAATTCTGGCGCGAGGGATTGTTCGACGATCTCGACAAGCGTTATTTCCGTCTCGTCGACCGCTCGACCGACATGGTCGGCGAGGTGGATTGGTCATCGCTCGACAAGACGCAGGTGTTCGACGCGTTCCGCGCGATCTTCAACAATCAGGACAACGTGCGCAAGGAAGCCTATTTCGACAAGATGACGCATTTCGATTTCAAGTGCCTCTTGCCCGCGCTGCTGCATGTCGAGGACCGCATGAGCATGGCGCACGGTCTTGAAAGCCGCGTGCCACTGCTCGATCATCCGCTGGTCGAATTCCTCGCAACTGTTCCTGCCGACGTGAAGTTCAAGGGCGGCCAGATGAAGCAGCTGATGAAGGAAGCCTATCGCGATACGCTGCCGAAAAGCGTTGTCGAGCGTCGCGACAAGATGGGTTTCCCTGTGCCGCTGAAGGAGTGGTTTCAGGGGCCGCTCCAGAATTATGTGCGGGATGTTTTCGCGCAACAGAAAGCGCGGCACCGGCCTTACTTCAACAGCGATGTGGTGCTGGCGAATTTCGGCTTCGCCTCGCAGTTCTCGCGCAAGACCTGGGGCCTGCTCAGTCTGGAGTTGTGGCACCAGCGTTTCCACGACCGCGCGGCGGAATTCAGGGCAATGGTCAACTGACCGTCGCCGATCATTTGGCATTCAGAAGAACGATATGAGGCAACAATGAAAGTCTTTGTCACCGGCGGCGCCGGACAAGTCGGCTCGACAGTTACCGATATGCTGCTCGCACGCGGCGATCAGGTTCTCGCCATCGACAATTTCTCCACAGGCCGGCGCGACAATCTCACCGAGCACAAAAATCTGAAACTCGTCGAGGACACCATTGTCGATGGAAAAGTCGTCGATGCGCTGTTTTCTGAGTTCAAGCCGCAGGTCGTGATCCACACGGCGGCCTCGTATAAAGACCCTGACGACTGGGGCACCGACGCGCTGGTGAATGCCGCCGGCACCGCCAACATCGCGAAGGCATCGAAGTCTCACGGCGTATCGCGCCTGATCTATTTCCAGACCGCGCTGTGCTACGGCACCAAGCCGACGCAATCCCCGATCACGCTCGATCATCCGATCAATCCGGTGAATTCGAGCTACGCGATTTCCAAAACTTGCGGCGAACACTATGTGCAATTCTCCGGCGTCGACTGGGTGACGTTCCGCCTCGCCAACGTCATCGGCGAACGCAACGTCTCCGGCCCGCTGCCGATTTTCTACGAGCGCCTGTCGGGTGGCAAGAAATGCTTCGTCACGCCTGCGCGCCGCGATTTTTGTTATGCGAAGGATCTCGCAAAGGTCGTTGTCCGCGCCGCCGACGGCACCGGCAAGGGCACCTATCACTTCTCTTCGGGCAAGGACGTGTCGATCCGCGAGCTTTACGATGCGGTGGTCGGTGCGATGAAGCTCAACGATTATCCAGAGCCGGAAGTGAAGCCGCTCGGTCCTGACGATGCCGCCTCGATCCTTCTCGACCCGTCGCGCACGTTCAAGGATTTTGGCAATGTCGAATTCACGCCGCTGACCAAGATTGCCGAAGCCGCAGTCGAGCGATGGAAGCGCGACGGCGTGCAGGGCGGTTACACGCATCTGAAGATCGCGCGATCCTGAGGTTTGCTTTTATGCGTATCCTGATAACCGGCGGCGCAGGCTGCCTTGGCTCAAACCTGATCGAGCACTGGCTGCCGAAGGGTCACGAGATTCTTGCGATCGACAATTTCGCGACCGGCAAGCGCGAGGTGGTGCCGCCGGTCAAGGGGCTGACACTGGTCGAAGGATCGATTGCGGATCGCGATCTTGTGGCGCGGGCGTTCGCAGAGTTCAAACCGACGTATGTCGTGCATTCGGCGGCCTCGTATAAAGACCCTGCGAACTGGCAGGAAGATGCTTCGACCAACGTCTCCGGCACCATCAATGTCGTCGATGCGGCGCGTGAACATAAGGTGTTGCGCATTCTCAATTTCCAGACGGTGCTTTGTTATGGGCGGCCTGACGCCGTTCCGATTCCCGTCGATCAGCCGCTGCGGCCTTTCACGAGTTATGGAATCTCGAAGGTCGCGGGCGAGCAGTATCTTTCGATGAGCGGGTTGCCGTTCGCGTCGTTGCGGCTGGCGAATGTGTGCGGCCCGCGGCTGGCCATCGGGCCAATCCCGACATTCTACAAACGCCTCAAGGCCGGGCAGGCATGCTTCTGCACCGACGCGCAGCGCGACTTTCTCGACATGTCGGATTTTCTCGCAGCCGTCGATCTGGTGATGGCGGATAACGCGCCCAGCGGGATTTTCAACGTGTCGAGCGGCGAGGGGCGCACGATCAAGGATGTGTATGACGCCGTGCGCGCGCATCTTCAACTTCCTTCCGACCCTGGCGTGAAGGTCGTGCCGGTCGGCGATGACGACGTGCCTGCGGTTGTGCCCGATCCGTCGGCGACGACGAAGACGCTTGGGTGGACGGCTAAAGTGCCGTTCGCCGAGACGATGACGCGGATGCTGTCGTGGTACGACAGGCACGGCGTCAGCGACGTTTACAGCCACCTCTCGGCGAAGCACTGAGCACAGAATGTCTTCGACAAATGTGAAGATCGAAAGCGTCAAGGACTTCTGGGAGAAAAACCCGGTCGCGGCCTCCGGCATCGCTGCCGAACTCGGCACGGCGGATTATTTCCGCAAGTTCGACGCGTTGCGCGAGGAAGACGGCTGCGAGCCCTATGAGCTGTCCGAGAAAATCCACGGCTATTCGACGTCGAAGGGTTTGACGGTTCTCGATATCGGCTGCGGCAACGGCTACGTGCTCTATCAATATGCGCGCAACGGCGCGAACGTGACCGGCGTCGATCTGACTGCAACCGCGATCGATCTATCCCGCAAAAGATTTGCACTGGGCGGTTTACCGGGCACATTCATCGAGATCGACGGCACGCATCTGCCGTTTCCGGACAACCACTTCGACATTGTCTGCTCGATGGGCGTGTTGCATCACATCTCGAATCCGCAGCCGACGGTCGATGAAATCTATCGCGTGCTGAAGCCCGGCGGCCGCCTGATTGTGATGCTCTATCATCGCTATAGCTGGAAAAATCTCGTTCTGCTTCGCCTGCGCCGTCTGCTCGATCCGAAATTCCGCGGCAAGACGCAGCAGGAGGCGCTCAACATGAACGATGGCGACGAATGTCCGCTGGCGCTGGTTTATAGTCGTGACGAGGCGTCGAAGCTGTTCCGTCGTTTCGGCAACCGTAAATTCTTTCTAACACTTCTGAGCTGGAAGCAGTTCCTGATGCTGGCGCCGCTGGTGAAATTTGCCGAGCGGTATTTTCCGCCGTCGAGCAAGAGCTGGCCGGCGCGGCTGATGGGGTGGAATCTCAACATGCACGCCGTAAAACCCGCAGACGAAAAGGCTTCGTGATGGCGAACGAAACATTTGCCGGCGCCAATGTGCTGGTTGTCGGCGGCGCCGGATTTGTCGGCTCCAATCTCGTGCGGCTGCTGCGCGAGCAGAAGCCCGCCCGCGTCACCATCGTGGACAATCTCCTGTCGGCGGATATTTCCAACGTGCCGGAAGGCGGCGATGTCGATTTTCGTCTGGGATCGATTGCCGACGATCACGTTTTGTCCGCGCTGCCGGACGATCTCGACTACGTTTTCCATCTGGCCTGCTATCACGGCAACCAGTCGTCGATTGCCGATCCTCTCGCCGACCACGCCAACAACACAATCACGACATTGAAACTGTTCGAGCGGCTGAAGGGCATGACCTCGCTGCGGAAGGTCGTTTATGCAGCGGCGGGCTGCGCCGTCGCGGAGAAGACTTTCGACGGCGCGGAGGCGACAACCGAAGACGCGCCGGTGTCGTTGTTCCACGACAGCCCGTATTCGATCTCGAAACTCGTCGGCGAGATGTACGGCAATTATTATTTCACCCGTCACAAACTGCCGTTCGTGAAGGCGCGCTTTCAAAATGTTTACGGCCCAGGAGAAATTCTCGGTGCGGGCCGCTGGCGCGGCACCGTGCATACCGTGTGGCGCAATGTGACGCCGACCTTCGTCTGGAAGGCGCTGCACGGCGAGGCGCTGCCGGTCGAGAACGGCGGCATCGCATCGCGCGATTTCATTTTCGTCGAGGACATGGCGCGCGGATTGATGGCGGCGGCGCTGCGCGGCGAGCCGGGCGAAATTTATAATCTCGCATCGGGCGCCGAGACCACGATCAAGGATCTCGCCGAGCGCATCAACGCGCTCGCCGGCAACAAGACGCCGATTGCGCTGACCCCGGCGCGCGACTGGGACCGCTCCGGACAGCGGTTCGGCGACCCTTCAAAAGCCCTGCAAATGCTGGGTTTCAAGGCCTCCGTCGCGCATCAGGACGGTCTGGCAAAAACGGTGCAATGGACGCGCGACAACCGCGTAAGGATTCTGGCCTGCATGAACCAGCACGCGCGTTTCGTGCCGCAGGTGAGGACGTATAGCGCGTGACGCGCAAGATTCTCACCGTCGTCGGCGCGCGCCCGCAGTTCATCAAGGCTGCTGCGGTGAGCCGCGCGATTCGCGAGACCGACGGCCTCGATGAAGTGATGATCCATACCGGTCAGCACTTCGACGCCGACATGTCTGATGTGTTTTTCGATGAACTCGATATTCCGCCACCAGCCTATCGTCTCGACATTCACGGCGGCGGTCACGGCGACATGACCGGGCGAATGCTGTCGGCCATCGAGCCGGTGCTGCTGTCCGAAAAACCGGACTGGGTCGTCGTCTATGGCGACACCAATTCGACGCTCGCAGGCTCGCTCGCGGCGGCCAAGCTGCATATTCCGATCGCCCATGTCGAAGCGGGTCTGCGCTCGTTCAATCGCCGCATGCCGGAAGAAATCAATCGCGTTCTCACCGATCATGTCGCGGCACTACAGTTTTGTCCCACCGCGCAGGCGGTCGAAAATCTTGAAGCCGAGGGCATCCGCACCGGCGTCCATCATGTCGGCGACGTGATGTACGATGCCACGATGTTCGCGGCGAAACGCGCGAAGGATCGCTCGACGATCATTGCGGATATGTCTTTGGCGCCGAAACACTACGCGCTTGCGACGGTGCATCGTGCCGAAAACACCGACGATCCGGCGGCGCTGCGCGCGGTCATCGACTATTTGAATAACGAGGCGAAGAAATTTCCGATTGTTCTGCCGCTGCATCCGCGCACGCGCCATGCAGCCGAGAAGTTCGGTATCCAGCTCGACAGGTTGCGTGTCATTGGACCTGTCGGCTATCTCGACATGGCGACGCTGCTGGGCGGCGCGGCGGCGGTCTATACCGATTCCGGCGGGTTGCAGAAGGAAGCGTACTTCCATCGTGTCCCGTGCACCACGCTGCGCGATGAGACCGAGTGGGTCGAGACCGTCACGCATGGTTGGAATCGATTGTGGAAGGGCGCGGACTTCGCTGCGCGCCGAGAGATC
The DNA here is from genome assembly GCA_017305515.1 of Hyphomicrobiales bacterium. Classification (GTDB taxonomy): domain Bacteria; phylum Pseudomonadota; class Alphaproteobacteria; order Rhizobiales; family Xanthobacteraceae; genus Afipia. The sequence goes on along the minus strand of JAFKKP010000306.1, from coordinate 8,882 downwards.
GGCGAATATGGCGATGGACGCGCCGCCCACAAGATTGCAGAGATCGTAAAGGCGGCGTGATGGCGGAAAGCCGCATGCGTCTTCTGGTCGGCTACGCGAATTACACCGACCGGCTGTCTTATTTCGACGACTGGCTGGATGCATTCAAGGCCGCGCCGCAGTTCGATGCGGTTGCGGTCAATATCGTCGCGTCGGACGCAAAAGCGCAGATTCCGAAATTGCTGCGCAGCGTCGATGCCGTCGTACTTCTGCATTCGACCAACGGCGACACGGCGGACTATCTCTTGCCGCATGTCGATACGTTGGCCGCGCGCAATGTGCCGCTGCTTACATTCGTCGGCAACGAAGTCAGCCTTCCCGGCTCGCCCATCGCCGAGAAGCGCGAATTGTTCGCGCGGCTGAAGCCCGACTATGTGGCGACACAGCTTTTGCGCGAGGCCGGTGACTATCTGTTCGGCGATGTCGCGGCAAAAGGCGTCGTCGCAATCCCGCATGCGGTCAATCCCGGCGTTTACAAGCCTATAGGTGAGCCGGTATCGCGCCCGCTGGACATCGGCGTGCGCGCGGTGCGCTATCTGCCGTATCTCGGCGACGACGATCGCAACCGTCTGCTGCAATGGTTTGCGGACAATGGCGCGCTACGCGGGCTGAAAGTCGAGGTGTCGGACGAACGTCTCGATCGCAAGGGCTGGGCGGACTATCTCAATCGCTGCAAGGGAACCGTTGCGACCGAAGCCGGCACCGCATTTCTTGAGCGCGATGACACGATCATGAACGCGATCCGCAGCTATGTGCTTGCGAAAGAGACGAAGGGCATCGTTCTGCGCAACGACTCGGTGCTGCGCAAATTCGGTCATCGGCTGCCGTGGTGGATGAAGTCCATCGCACGGCGCGCGATGACCAGCGGGCCGTTCCGCCACGAGGCGCTGGTCAACGAGCAGCTCGACTACAATGAAATCTACGAAAAGTTTTTCGCAGGCCGCGCGCCGTCGCAGCCGACCGGAAAATGCATCAGCTCGCGGCATTTCGATGCGGCCGGCACGAAGACCTGTCAGATCATGTTTCGCGGCCGCTTCAACGACATTTTGAAAGCGGACGAGCATTATCTCGCGCTTGAGCCGGACTTCTCCAATATCGACGACGTGCTGGCGCGTTTCCGCGATCCAAAGGAGCGCGGTCGTGTTGCCGACGCGGCTTATGACCTCGTGATGTCGAAGCACACATACGCGCACCGCATGCAGACGGTATTCGATGTGCTGGCAGGCGCGAACGGCGCGCGCCCTGCGAACGCGAAATTGAGCGCATGACGGCGAGAGTTACACGCTGATGTGCGGCATCGCAGGTATCATGCGGACATGCGGCAGTTCGCGGGACAGTCTCGGCGAGATTGTCGGGCGCATGATCTCGACCTTGGCGCATCGCGGCCCGGACGCCGAGGGCGTGTGGTCCGATACATCCGGGCGCATTTGTCTCGGACATCGCCGGCTGTCGATCCTCGATCTGACGCCGGCGGGCGCGCAGCCGATGCACAGCGACTGCGGCCGCTTCAGCGTCACCTTCAATGGCGAGATTTACAATCATCTCGACATCCGCAACGAGCTTGAAGCCGCGGACGCCGCACCGAACTGGCGCGGCCATTCCGATACCGAGACGTTGCTTTATGCGGTGAGGCAGTGGGGCGTCGAAGGCGCGCTCGAACGCTTCATCGGCATGTTCGCCTTCGCGATCTGGGACGCGCGTGATCGGACGCTCGCTTTGTGCCGCGACCGTTTCGGCGAGAAGCCTCTGTTCTATGGATGGGTCGGCGGCGATCTTGTGTTCGCATCTGAACTGAAGGCCTTCGCCGCGCATCCGCGCTGGAACGGGGAGCTGGACCGGAATGCGCTGACATCGTTCATGCGCTACTCTTATGTCCCCGCGCCGTGGACGATCTGGCAGGGCGTTCGCAAACTCGATCCGTCATCCTTTGCGGTGTTCAAGGCTGACCGGAATCCCGGAGAGTTCCCCGAGCCGAAGCCTTACTGGTCGATGCGCGACAAGGTCGTTGCCGCGCAGAACGAGCGCGTGTCCGATGCCGTCGAGGCGGCGAACCAACTGGAACTATTGTTATCGCAATCGGTCGCCCGGCAATCGCTGTCGGATGTGCCGCTGGGCGCGTTCCTGTCTGGCGGCATCGATTCATCGACAATCGTCGCGCTGATGCAAAAGCAATCGCCGCGCCCGGTTCGCACATTTTCCATCGGATTTGCGGAGGCTGAATTCAACGAGGCCGAACACGCGCGCGGCATCGCACGGCATCTTGCGACCGATCATACCGAAATGATCGTGTCACCTGAAGATGCGCGCAGCGTGATTCCGAAGCTCGCTGAGATGTATGACGAGCCGTTCGGCGATTCATCGCAGATTCCGACGCATCTCGTCTCCGCGCTGGCGCGCAAAAGTGTCACGGTTTCGCTGTCGGGCGACGGCGGCGACGAATTGTTCGGCGGCTATAATCGTCATGTGTGGGGCGGACGGCTTCACGCGCGGTTCGGACATTTGCCGGCGCCGGTCAAAAACGCGCTTGCAACGCTGATCGGCCTGATCGCGCCGGAGCCTGCCAACACCATCGGCGCGCTGGCCGGCAAAATCCTTCCGCGCAAATTTCGGATTCTGCGCGCGGGCGATCAGGCAGCCAAAATTGGCCGGATCGTCGATTCGAAAACTTTCGACGAGATGTACCGGCGGCTCAGTTCCATCGATGACGATCCGTCCCGAACTGTGATCGGCGGCACGGAGCCGAAAAGCTGGTTCAACGCGCAGATGTCCGGTGTTCGGAAAACCATCGATCCGCTGGATCGCATGACCCTGTCGGATGCACTCAGCTATCTGTCGGACGATATTCTTCAGAAAGTCGATCGCGCTGCGATGGCGGTGAGTCTCGAAACGCGCGTACCGTTTCTTGACAAGGACGTTGCCGAATTCAGCACCCGCGTTCCGCCCGGCATGAAAGTGCGCGATGGGCAAGGCAAGTGGCTTGTGCGGCAGGTTCTGCAACGCCATGTGCCGGTGGCGCTGACGGATCGTCCGAAAACCGGCTTCGGCATTCCGCTCGATGCGTGGCTGCGCGGCCCGCTCAAAGGCTGGGCGTCTGATCTGCTCGCGACTGAGCGATTGAATGCGCAGGGCTGGTTCGACGCCTCCCGTGTGCAGAGCGTGTGGCAGGAACATCTGCGCGGAACGCGCAATCATGGCTCTTGGCTGTGGAACGTCCTGATGGCAGAAAGCTGGGCCGACACATGGGCTCGCACCGCATCGTAATCTTAATCTCAATCGAATTGCTGTTCACATGACCCAAATGTCTCCGCGCAAAGCGGCTATCCTTCAGCACTCCGAAGCCTACGCGGCCGATCGCGAACGCTGGCGCGGCAAGGCGCAGTTCTTTCATCGCGAGGACGAAAAATATCTGCACTTCCTGATTCCGGCCGGCGCGCGCGTTCTGGAAATCGGCTGTGGCACCGGCGACACGCTGGCCGCACTTCAGCCGTCTTACGGGGTCGGTATCGATTTCAGCTCCGGTATGATCGAGCAAGCCAAGCGGCTGCATCCACATCTCAACTTCAAGGTCGGCGACGCGGAAGACGCTTCGACATTCGCCGAGTTCGATGAACCGTTCGATTTCATTCTGGTGATGGACACGATCGGCGCCATCGAAGACATCCAGAAATTCCTCGAGCAGCTGCATCCGTTGTGCGCGCGGCATACGCGCGTGATCGTCGGCTATTTCTCCCATCTTTGGCAGCCGATCCTGAAGCTCGCGGAAGTGACGGGACAGCGCATGCCCTATCCGCCGCAGAACGCGCTGTCGCCCGCCGATCTTCGCGCGCTCGCCTCGCTTGCCAATTTCGATCCGGTCAAATCCGAGCAGCGTGTGCTGATGCCGCTCTCGCTGTTCGGCATCGGGCGGCTCATCAATCGCTTTATCAGTATCCTTCCCGGATTTCGCTTTTTCGCTTTGCGTCACTACCTGGTGTCACGCTCGCTCCAGTCCGCGATTGAAAATTTGAAATCTGTCACAGTTGTGGTTCCGGCGCGCAACGAGCGCGGCAACATCGAACCTGCCGTGCAGCGCATCCCGCAATTCTGCGACGACATCGAAATCATCTTTATCGAAGGCCACAGCCAGGACGGCACTTATGAAGAGATGGAGCGCGTCAAGGCGGCGTATCCGGATAAAGACATCAAGCTGATGCGCCAGCCCGGCAAGGGCAAGGCGGACGCGGTGTTCACGGCCTACGATGTCGCGCGCGGCGACGTGTTGATGATCCTCGACGCCGATCTGACGATGCCGCCGGAGCAGCTTCCGAAATTCTGGAACGCCATCAAGTCGGGGCAGGGTGAGTTCATTAACGGCTCGCGGCTGGTTTATCCGCTCGAAGACGACGCGATGCGCTTTCTCAATCTCCTCGCCAACAAGATTTTCTCATATCTGTTCTCGTGGCTGCTCAATCAGCGTTATACCGATACGCTCTGCGGCACCAAAGTGATGCGGCGTACCGATTACTACCGCCTGCGCGAGGGTAAGGCCTATTTCGGCGATTTCGATCCGTTCGGCGATTTCGACCTGATCTTCGGTTCGTCGAAACTCAACCTGAAAACCATCGACCTGCCGATCCGCTACGCCGCGCGCGAGTATGGCGAGACGCAGATATCGCGTTTCAGCCACGGCTGGATGCTGTTGCAGATGGTGGTTTTCGCCTTCTTCAAGATCAAGGCGGTCTAGCGATCGCTCGCAGCGCGTCAGCCGGTGCGCGCGATCACATTGATGCTCTCGCCCACTTCGATGAGTTGCTTGTACGACTCGACGTCGTTCGGCAGCCGCGCTTTCGTCCGTTCGTGATAGAATTTGTATCCGTGCGGACGAAAAAGGCCGATCAGTTCTCCGAGAGACGCGCCGCGTTCGTCCAGAACGTAGGGCGCAAGCTCCATCACGAAAATCGGCTTCTGGCCGGACATCATTTTCTGAGCGCCGCGAAGAATATCGCACTCAAACCCGTCCACATCGAGTTTGACGAGATGAATCGGCGGGTTTCCGTTTTCGGCAAGAATGCTGTCGATGCTTCGCGATTTTGCTTCGTCGGTGCGCATTGCCCGGCCTAGATGTTCGGCGTGGACATCGTCGCCCGCGAAAACGCCGCTTGCCCGGTCGGTCAGCGGCCAGCTTGAGTAAATGGCATCCGGAATCCGGTCGCCGTCGTGCGAGGCGAGAAAGCAGTGATAGAGCGAAACTCTCTGTGTGAGTCCGGTATTGAGCGCGAGGTTACGCGACAGTTTGCGGAACGCGTAGTCGGTCGGCTCGAACGCGAGCACACGGCCGTTCGGGCCGACACAGCGTGCGAGATGAAGCGTATGCGCGCCGATATTGGCGCCGATGTCGAGCACGGTCGAGCCGGGAACGGTCAGTTCGGAGAGCGCGCGCCGCGTGTCGCGCTCGAAGAAATTGCCAAGATAGATTGCGAAGTCGATTCCCTGGCCGATATCGAGATCGTAGGTGACGCCGTCACGCACGACGATCGCGGAATCGGATTTTCCGACGGCTGCCCGCCCGAGGTGAACGGCATGATAGGCCATGCGCGCGAGGGCCATCTTGTGGGCGGTTTTCATCGGTTTTCTGGGTTTGGGATATCTCGATGGGTCTTTTAGCCAACGTGCTAATGCGTGTAAACGGCTGGCGGATTCGTGCGGTCCGACTGAAGTCCGTATTAAAGCGATGGAACGGGTGTAGATGACGGACGCGCTCAACACTTATCGCGCGGCGTGGCAGCGCAAGCCCATTCTGCGCACGCTCTACAACGACATTTTTGCGCGCATCGCTTCGCGCTGTGTGCCTGGTACGACGCTGGAGATCGGCGGCGGCATCGGCAATCTGAAGGAACGCATCGGCGATCTCGTGTCGTCGGACATCCAGTATGCGCCGTGGCTCGATCTCGTTGCCGACGCGCAGAAACTGCCGTTCGCTGACGGCGCGCTGTCCAACATCGTGATGCTGGACGTGCTGCATCACATCGAATTTCCTTCGCTGCTGTTTCGCGAGGCTGGCCGAGTGCTGCGTGAAGGCGGCCGTATCGTGATGGTCGAACCCGGCATCAGCGTCGGCAGCCGTCCGTTCTATCTCGTGCACCACGAGCCGGTCGATCTGCGCGCCGATCCGCTGATCGAAGGCGCGCCCGACGCATCGCGCGATCCCTATGCGTCCAATCAGGCAATTCCGACATTGCTCGTCACGAAATATCGCGACGCCTTTCATCGGAAATTTCCGCAGCTTGCGATCCGCGACACCGACTGGTTCGCCTTCGTCGCATACCCTGCGAGCGGCGGCTTCAAGCGATGGCAGCTGATGACCGAACCGATGGCGCGCGCAACGCTGTGGATCGAGCGGCGCATCGAGCGCGCGCTCGGCCGTTTTTTCGGTTTCCGGATGCTGATCGTAATCGAGAAGAAGGCAGCTTGATTTTCAAGCGTTCGCGGTGTTCTTTTTTCGCCAGTCGGCAAGGGCGATCAGTCCCGCGCCCGTCATCACGCTAAACAGCGGCTCGAGCGGCAGGCGATATTTCGGCGAAGCGATAGGTCCGCTCACAATCAGCAGATATCCGAACCATGACAGCATCAGGAACAGAAAGGCCCAGAGCGATGCGCGCCGCGCGAGCGATACAAACCCGGTCAGTTGAATGGCGCGCATGATCGCCAAACCGGCCAGGCCCGCGATCAGGAACGAACTGTAGATCACGTTGCCTGAGCGAAATGCGTAGTTAAATACTTTCTCTGGAAAAGAACTTCCCGGCGTATCGACGAAACCGGTGCGCGGGATTTGCGACAGCGGCGGTGACAACAAGACAGCGGGCGACGTCAGATTGATGGCTATTCCCGACATCCAGGATTTCACGAGCGCAATCGCCGGAATCTCTTTCAGCGCCTCGCGCCCGATTTCGGTGTATTGCCGCGACTGTTCGTAATAGTTCGCCGGAAGCGGCCCGAAACGCTCGAGACGTTTCTTTTCCATCTCCTCGGCAGTCCTGGCATACGGCGTGCGATCCTGCATCTCCTTGGCAAGTGGCACGATCCATAGTGCGAGATAAATTCCGCTCTGGGGCGATATGCCCGGCACACCGTAGTGGCGATAGTTCTTGAACATGATCGTCCCGACGCAGCCGCCCAGCACAACGAGCGCGAGCGCAAGCGACGCAGTGCGTCTAATTCCGGCGCGCCGCACCAGCCCGAAGATCGTCAGCAGCGCGAGCGCGAAGAAGGCCCACGGCACGATGATCGCCCGGACGAGTGCGGCGAGTCCGAGGGCGATGCCAAGCAACGCGCTATTTCGGAACGTTGGTGCGTCCGCCCATTTCAGCGCGGCGAGGAAGGACAGCGCAACGAATGTCGTGAAGGGCGTGTCAGCGTAGAATAATCCGCTCATCACGATCTGGGTCGGATTGAGAATGGCGACGATGGCCGCTGCAAGCGCGATGCGCGGCGCGATCAGCAAAGCGATGCGATAGACGATGACGCAGGTCGCGGCGTCAAATGCGCCCTGCAACAGCACGTAGGCCAGCGCGCCATGCGCGTTGTCGAAGATGAGATACGGCAGGCCGGCGAGCCAGTGAAACAGCGGCATCGTGTAGGGATTGGTGCCGAGCGACTCATTGAGAGTGAGCATGCCGGACTTCAGCGCCTCGGCGAATGCAACGGCATTGCGTGCATATTCGATCGAGTCGACGCCCTTCATGCCGGCGTCGCCCATCCAGCCGTACACGGCCAGCGCATAGATCCAGCGCACAATAAGCGCGGCAAAAAAGATTTTGAAAGAAAGCGCCGCGGCGGCGCGTTGCGGCGAAGAGACGGTATCAGACGTCGTCGGGGGCATCTTCAGGGCTTCCCGATGTCTTTTCCGCACTGAAAATCCAGATCAATCCGCCGATGGCACCGACGACGAAGGATGTCGCGCCGAACAACAGCGAGACGATGGTACCGTCGGTCTGCGCGAGGCCCGCATAGCCGAACGCGACCATCATGGTGGCTTCGCGCACGCCCCATCCGGCAATCGAGATCGGCAGCATGGTGATGAGCATGATCGGCGGCACCAGCATGAACAATTGCTCGAAGGCGGCAGGTGCCGAGATCGAACGCACCGCGCACCATGCGATGACAACGGCCATGACGTGGATCGAAATCGACAGCACCGCGATCTTGGGGCCGCTGCGGCGATTGAAGATCACGCGATTGGCGATCACCGAACAGGCGTGAACATGCTTGGTCGGCCAGAAGGTCGTCAGCCATTTCCACGAGATGTAGCCGACGATCAGAAAGCCGACGCCGGCACCGAGCGCGCCGATGTCGACCAGCAGCAGCGCAATGCGTCCACGATGGTTGGCAACGAGGTCGTAACTCCACGGCAGGCTGACGATGACGATGATGGCGAGCGCGATCAGGCCGATGGCGCGATCGACGAGGACGGAGTAGGTGGCAGCCCGCCAGCCCGCGCCGGTCTGCTTGACGAGCCACAGCCGCATCGCGTCGCCGCCGATGGTGGAAGGCAGCGTCTGATTGAAGAACGCGCCGATCATGTTGTAGCGGAACGCCTGACCGGTACCGAGCGGCGCGCTGCAGGCGGCGCTGATTTCACGCCAGCGCAATGCGCCGAGGAAAATCTGGAAAATCGTCGCCAGAACGGCGAGGAAAATCCAGAACGGATCGATGGCGGACAGGCGCGTCTGTATGGCGGCGAAATTGATGCCGCGGAACGCAAAATAGAGCAGTGCCGCCGAGACCAATATCCGAGCGGCAAGAAGCAGAAATCCGCGCATTCCGGGCCGTATCGCTAAGACGGGAAGAGGGGCCAAAGCCCCGAA
>JAFKKP010000305.1 GCA_017305515.1 Hyphomicrobiales bacterium | reverse complement strand
TGGCGGCGGCCTGCGCGTTGGTGAGATCGGCGCGCGCCTGCATCAGCTGCTGATCGAGATCGGGCGCTTCGATTTCGGCGAGTAACTGCCCCGCCTTCACCTTGCCGCCGATGTCGACCTTCCAGCTTTTGAGATAGCCGCTGACGCGCGCGTAGATCGGCGCGCGTGAATAAGCCTCCAGCCGTCCCGGCAGATTGAGCGTGGCGTTGAGCGGCTTGCTGCCCGGCAGCGCGACGGCGACGGTGGGGATCGCCTGCGCATCGGTCCAGTCGCGCAGCCTTGCGTTGCCGGACGCCCGCCATACCAATCCCATCACCACCACGAGTGCGACGACCGATCCGGCAATGATCCCAGCGCGACGCAACTGCGCCTGCGAAATTTCGGTTTTTTTCTTAGTGGGCATGAACCGGCTCCGGCGCGCCCTTGCCGTCTTTGGCGGGCACCTTCTTATGAACGAGACTGAATACCACGGGAACGAACAGCAAGGTCGCAGTGGTCGCAAAAATGAGGCCGCCGACAACGGCGCGGCCGAGCGGCGCGTTCTGCTCGCCGCCCTCGCCCATGCCGAGCGCCATCGGCGTCATGCCGATAATCATCGCAAGCGCCGTCATCAGAACCGGACGGAACCGCTGGAAACCGCCTTCGATCGCCGCCTCCACCGGATCGCCGTGATGATCGTAGCGTTCGCGCGCGAATGCGATGACGAGCACCGAGTTCGCAGTCGCCACGCCCATACACATGATGGCACCCGTCAGTGCCGGCACTGACAGCGTCGTGTGGGTGGCAAACAGAATCCAGATGATGCCGGCAAGTGCCGCCGGCAGTGCCGTGATGATGACGAACGGATCGGACCACGACTGGAAGTTCACCACGATCAGAAGATAGATCAGGACAATGGCGCCGATCAGGCCGAACAGAAGTCCGGCGAAGGCGCTGTTCATGGTCTGCACCTGGCCGAGCAGCACGACATTACTTCCCTTCGGCACTTCGCCTTTGGTTTCGTCGATGGCCTTTTGAATGTCGGAGGCCACCGCTCCAAGATCGCGGTCCTGCGTGGTTGCGAAAATCTGCACCAGCGTCTGGATGTCGTATTGCGACACCACCGCGCTCGACGTCGAGCGATAGATGTCGGCGATGCCACCGAGGATCGGCGGCGTCTGCACGCCGGTCGCGCTGATGGGGAGAGTTTCGAGCTTGCTGAGGGAGTCGATCTGATATTGCGGCGTCTGCATTACGATGGAATAGGACACGCCGTTTTCCGGATTGAGGAAGAATGTCGGCGCAACCTGCGAGGAGCCTGCCAGATTGACGACGAGACTGTTGGTCACGTCGCGCGCGGTGAGACCGACATACTGTGCGCGCGTGCGGTCCACATCGACGTTGAAGCCCGGATTGTTGGGCGACTGCTGGATGCGCGCGTCGGCCACGCCCGGAATGCGGCGTATCTTGCGCAGCAGCGACTGGGCGTAGGCATAGTTCGCGGCAAAACTTGCGCCGCGGATTTGCAGGTCGATCGGCGCGGGCGAGCCGAAATTCAGAATCTGGCTGACGATGTCGGCCGGCAGAAACGCGAACGACACGCCCGGAAACGCGCGCGGCAGTTCCTCGCGCAATGTGCGGATGTAGTCGCCTGTCGCCCGGTGTCCCTCGCGCAGCTTGATCTGGATGTCGCCGTCCTGCGTGCCGATTACGCCGGTGTTGTTGTAGGTCATGTTGATGCCGGAAATCGGCATGCCGATATTGTCGGCGATGGTCTCGATCTCGCCGGGCGGAATGATCGCGCGGATCGTCTTCTGGATGTCGGCCAGCCGATTGGCGGTTTCCTCCACGCGGGTGCCGACCTGATTGCGGACGTGGATCAGAATCTGGCCGGTATCGACGGCGGGGAAGAAATTGCGCCCCAGGAACGGGACCAGCAGAAACGACGCAGCGATAAAGGCAAGAAACCCGACGATAAAGACGGGGCGATGCCCGATCACCATCGTCAGAATGTCGCGGTAGCCCGCGCGCACCTTCTCGAATCTGTGTTCGAAAGCGCGCTGGAATTTCACCAGCGGATTGTTGCTCGACGGCGGCGGCAGAAGATTGCCGTGCTCGTCCTTGGGATGCGCGTGCAACAGATAGCGCGCCATCGTCGGCACGAGGGTGCGCGACAGGATGAACGACCAGATCATCGCGAACATCACCGCTTCCGCCATCGGCACGAACAGGAAGCGCGACACGCCGGTGAGAAAGAACATCGGCACGAACACGATACAGACGCACAGCATCGACACGAAGGCGGGCGTCGCGATCTGGTCGGCGCCGTCGAGAATGGCTGGCGTGATCTCCTTGCCCTGCTCCAGATGCCAGTTGATGTTTTCCATCGTCACGGTCGCGTCGTCGACGAGGATGCCGACCGCGAGCGCAAGGCCGCCGAGCGTCATGATGTTGAGTGTCTCGCCGATCAGCGACAGCATCACGATGGAGCCCATCACCGACAGCGGGATCGAAATCGCGATGATGAGCGTCGAGCGCCAGCTTCCCAGAAACAGCAGGATCATCACGCTGGTGAGGGCGGCGGCGAGGATACCTTCAAATGCCACGCCCGCGATTGCCCCGCGCACGAAGATCGACTGATCGCCGATCAGACCGACTTTCAGCGCGTCGGGCATCTGCGGCTTGACGTCGATGATCTTCTGCTTGATGCCCGCGATAATATCGAGCGTCGAGATCGAACCGGCTTTCAGAACCATCATCAGCACTGAGCGGCCGCCGTCGACATGCACGATGTTGGTCTGCGGCGGATTGCCGTCGCGCACGGTTGCGACGTCGCGGACGTAGACCATCGCGCCGTTCACCGTCTTGATCGGAAGATCGGCCAGCTCCTGAATTTTCAGCGGCGCGTTGTTGAGCTGGATGTTGTATTCAAAGTTGCCGATCTTCTGCGTGCCAACCGGCGTGATGAGATTTTGCGCGGCGAGCGCGCTGGCGACATCCTGACCCGACAGACCCAGCGCCTGAAGCGCGTTCGGAATGAGGTCGATCTGGATCTGGCGCTGCTTGCCGCCGAACGGCCAGGGAATCGCCGCTCCCGGCACCGTCACCAGCGGCGTGCGCAGCTGGTTGGTGGCGATGTCGAACATGGTCTGCTCGGTCAACCCCTCGCCCGACAATGCAAGCTGGATGATCGGCACGGTCGAGGCGCTGTAGTTGAGGATCAGCGGCGGCGTGGCACCGTTCGGCAACTGCTTGATCATGGTCTGCGCGATCGCCGTGACCTGCGCGTTGGCGGTGCGGATGTCGACGTTGGGCTGGAAGAAAATCTTGATGATGCCGATGCCGTTGTAGGAATTGGCGACGATGTGCTCGATGTCGTTGACGGTGGTCGTCAGCGCGCGCTGGAACGGCGTGGTGATGCGGCCGGCCATCTGATCGGGCGGCAATCCAGTGTAGTTCCACACCACGCCGATGACCGGAATGCGGATGTCGGGGAAAATGTCGGTCGGCGTGCGAAGCGCCGCGAGCGGCCCCGTAATCATGAGCAGCAGCGCCATGACTACGAATGTGTACGGCCGGTTCAGGGCAATCCGGACAAGTGCATTCATCGGGCAGTTCTCGCGCGCAGGCTTGGCTTGGCGGACACTGCATTGTGCCCCGCAAAGCGGACCTTTTTGGTGGTTTACGGCGATGATCTAGCTGAATCCGCGCGGCTTACGCAATGTTCCGCAAGGTCACAGTCGCTTGTTCCGCATGGCAAAAAAGCCATTCGCGGTATGCAGCGCGGCAAAATGCGGCAATTCCTTTAAGGTCCGATCCGCTATTCGGCCAGACAGGAAAACCGATGTTCCGGAACTGGAAGCAGTGGGCGCGTCTCCTGAGGCGTGACACGAATGCGCTTTATCTTGCCAGCAAAGATCCGCGCGTGCCCTTGCCTGCCAAGATCGTTGCGGCCTTCGTTGCCGGATACGCCCTGTCACCGATCGACCTGATCCCTGATTTTATTCCCGTCGTCGGCTATCTGGATGACCTGATCCTGGTCCCAATGGGAATCTGGTTGGTGATCCGTCTGATACCTGCAAATGTGATGGCGGAGCATCGAGCACTTGCGGAGGCCGCACTGGAGCGGCCAATAGGCCGGACTGCGGCGGTAGCCATCGTCGGCTTATGGGTTGCCGGCGCGACGCTGTGTGGCTGGCTACTGTATCGCCGCTATTCGGGTTGAACACCGCCGTGCGGAGCAGACTCGTCATCGTGCGGCCGGGACGGAAAAGATGCGCAAGTGGTTTCTTCTGGTGCCGATGGTGGCGGGACTTTCCGCCTCGATGGCAAATATCAGTGCCGTCGCCGAGGAAGGCGAACGGCTGGAAAAGAAACCAATCGATACTCAATTCATCTTTGGTTTTACGTCGGGCGCGGATGTCGGCGAACTTGGCGAACGGGAAATCGAACATCAAACGGCCGCGCAATGGAGCAAGCGCAACGGCCGGTACACCGCAATGACGGATCAACTGCGTTTCGAGAATTCGCCGCTGCCGAACTTCCGTTTTGAAATCGGTGCTTCGGTTGCGCGCTATGAAATCGCCGGAGTCAGCGGACTCGCAGATCGCAACGATATGGCCTTCAACGGCATCCAGACCGAGTTTCGCTATCGGCTGCTCGATCGGGCGCAAAATCCATTCGCACTCACGGTTGTGATCGAGCCGCGCTGGAATCGCCGCGAGGAAGTGGCCGGCATCCCCGTTGCCAATTACGGCGGAGAGGTAACGGTGGTTTTAGACCGCGAGATAGTCCGCGATTGGCTCTTCGGCGCGGTAAACGTGACCTACGATCCGGAAATGACGTCGTCCCAGCTGACGGGCGGCTGGGAGCGCGAGTCAGGACTGACGTTCGCCGGATCGTTGGCGGCGCAGGTCTCACCCGGAAGGTTCATTGGAATGGAGGCGCGGTACATACGCAAATATGACGGCATCGGATTGGATGCGCTGGCGGGAGAGGCGTTGTTTGTCGGACCGAACGCATACGCACGCCTCTCGAACACACTTGCCATCTCGGGGGCATGGAGCACTCAGGTTGCAGGCCGATCAAACAATCAATTTGCGCCGCTCGACCTCACCAAATTCACAAGGCATCAAGCCATGTTGCGCGTTGAGTATAATTTCTAGAGGTCATCGGCCAGCATAACGGAAAGCGGTAACTTCCGTTTGGCTCACAACACCATCTGCGTCTGCGTCACCAGCGCCACGAGCTTGCCCTCGGCGGTGGTCAGCCGCGTCTGCCAGACCTGTGTCCTTCGTCCGAGATGGACCGGTGTCGCCGTTGCCGTCACCGTCGTTCCGGCTTTCGCGCCGCCGAGAAAATTGGTCTTGCTCTCGATGGTCGTGGTGCCCTGCGCTTCCGGCGGCAGGTTGATGATGGTCGCTGCTGCTCCGACCGAATCCGCCAGCGCCATGACGGCGCCGCCGTGCATCGTATTGCCGAGCGTGCACAGGTCGTCGCGCACCAGCATGGTGGCCACGACTTTCTCTTTTGCGGCTTCGGTGAAGGTCACGCCCATCAGCTGCGCAAGCGGCATCGGCCGCGACTGAATCATTTCTAACCAGCCCATCGGTTCCTCCTGCGGCAACATTGCGAGCCTATGAGAATCGGCGCGCGGGCACTACGATGATGCCGCCGCAGCAGCTTTCTCTCAGAACGGCGGCTCTCTGACCACGGGAAACTTAGTATGAACAATCGCAACATGCTGTACGCCGTCGTCGGCGCACTCAGCGTCGCAGTCGCCGTGCTCGGCTACAAGGTTTATAAGGACAATCAGCAGCCGGAAGGCTTGCAGATCAATTTCGGCCCCGGCGGCGTGAAGATTCAAAGCAAGTGATGCGGCGGACCGTGAAAACAAAATTACATGCGTTCTCCGTGGCGGTGTTTGCCGCCGCGGCGTTCACGGCACCTGCGCGCGCAGACGTGGTGATGCGCGAAGCCGACATCGTCAATCTGCGGCTCGGGCAAAAAGTCTACGTCGATGACGGCATTTGTCCCTCAGGGCAGATTAAACTCGTGACCGGGGCAAAACTCGGCCCTGCGGGCGTCCAGCGCACCAAGCAGTGCGTCGATCGCAAGGGCATCAAGCGGTAAAAGCTCCTCTTCACTCGGCCGGGGGATTGTTCGCGCGGGCCGATTCTGAAATCCGCAAGACAATTTCCTGAAATCTTTAAACTTTTCGGCGGGTTGCACGAGCGGAACATTCGCACTTGCAGCGTGACGATGCGGGTTGCGCGGCAGTAGCGTATTGCCCGCGCGGCGACAGGTCCGGCGCCGCACATTCCGGAAACTGTGCACCGGACGCTGGGGAGCAGTCCTATGTCAGCCACTGTCATCAATCTGATTATTCAGCTCATCGCAGGCGCGATCGGCGGCAATGCTGCCGGCGGCGCAATGAAGAACATCGATCTCGGCACGCTCGGCAACACCATCGCGGGCGCCATCGGCGGCGGCGTCGGCGGCCAGATTCTCGCGGCCCTCGTTCCGATGCTCGCCAATGCCGGCTCGACCATGGACATCGGCGCCATCGCCGGTCAGGCGGTCGGCGGCGGCGTGGCCGGCGCGATCGTCACCGCCATCGTCGGCGCGATCAAGAACAAGGCCGCCTGATACGAACAGCAATGGCGAGGGCGGCACCCGCTCTCGCCATTTGCTTTCTAGCCGGAGATGAAGTCTCCGCATTTCTGAATCGTGTCGCTGCCGCCCCACGGCATGATCGGTACCGACGATGTCGAGTTCTTCGGCGAACCGTCGATCAGTCTGTCCGAATAGACCATGTAGACCAGCACGTTTCGCCTGGCGTCGCAGCCGCGCACGATCTGCATCTTCTTGAAGAACAACGAGCGGCTTTGGCGGAACATGTCGTCGCCTTGCGCGAGCTTGCCCTTGAATCGGATCGGTCCGATCTGACGGCATGCCAGCGAGACATCCGACACCTGTTCTGCAATGCCCAGCCAGCCGGTGACGCCGCCCTTTTCCGGCACCGTGAAATGGCAGGCAACGCCTTCGACCTCCGGATCGTCGATGCCGTAGGTGGCGAGCTTGTCGTTCGGGGTGAGGAACTTGAACACCGTCGAGCGGCGAAAGATCAGATCCGGCTCGTCGGCAGCCAGCCCCGGCGCGGTCCCCAGCCAGAGCGCCGCAGTTGCCGTCAAAAGCCAGCGCCAGGCGAGCGTTGCCCGCAGGCGGGTGGACGTCGTCATTGGATTTACTCCGGAAAAGCAGCCCGGACGCCGGGCCTTTGAGCGCCTGATGTGGGGTTGCCCGGTTCCGGCGCAAGCCGCACCCCGGCATGCGGCATAACGCCGTTTTGGAAGGCATTTGAACGCCTTCTAAACGCTTAAGGCATAGCTTTTCGGCCACAGCGGGCGAGAAAGCGCCTGCCGGGCAATGGCGCGGCTGGTGAACGATTTGGGCGTCTGCGACACTGATCGAATATTGGAATCAATTGGGGACTTGGGGCGTGAGCGATTTTCGACTGACTGCTGCCCGGCACGGAGCACTTCTCACCACAGCCCTCCTCCTCAGTTTTGCAGTCCCGGCAGAAGCGCAATTGTTCTGGCAGTCCGAGCGCGCGGACATCGTCCGCGTCGAGCGCAAGAAAATCCGGCACGCCGCGCGTCAGCGCGCGCCGAAGGTCGAGGCCGTCAAGGACACGACCAAACCTGTCGGCCCGCCGATCATCTCGATCTCGATCGAGAAGCAGCAACTCAGACTGATCGACAACAACGGCGTGTTCGCGGAGTCGCCGGTGTCCACCGGCATGCCCGGACATTCGACGCCGATGGGCGTGTTCAGCGTCATCGGCAAGGAAGTCTTTCACCGATCCAACATCTACAGCGGCGCGCCGATGCCGCACATGCAGCGCATCACATGGTCGGGCGTGGCGATGCATGAGGGCGTGCTTCCGGGCCGCCCGGCGTCGCACGGCTGCATCCGCCTGCCCGGCGCATTCGCAACGCGCCTATTCGGCTGGACCAAAATGGGCGCGCGCGTCATCATCACGCCCGGCGAAATGAACCCGTCGGATTTCTCGCATCGCTTGCTGTTCACGCAGAAGCCCGAGAACGCCGATCCGAACATGCCGGTCGCGGCGAAGCCCGACGTCACGACAACCCCGAAAGCCGACAAGGCCGATGCGGCGTCCGAACTGCGCCTGACGACAACCGGCACCGGCGAAGGCCCGAAGAAGGGCGACGAGATCAAGACCGCCGACGCCAGCGGCACCATCGTCGCCAAGCCCGACGCAGGCACCGACGCGAAACCCGAAATCCGGACCGAACCGAAAGCCGACGATCAGAACGCGAACAAGGATCAGGCTCGGCCGAACGACAGCAAACCGGCGGCAGCGACGCTGCCCGCGCCGCGCCCGACGCCGGGCATGGCTGACTTCGTCGGCCCGATCAAACCGAACACCGGACAGGTTGCGGGCTATGTCAGCCGCAAGGAAGGCAAGTTCTTCGTGCGGCAGGCGTTCAAGCCGATCTTCACCGTGCCGGTGACGATTGCGCCCGGCGACAAGCCGCTCGGCACGCATGTGTTCACGGTGAAATCCGAGGACGACGGCAAGCTCGCATGGACCGTGGTGTCGCTGCCTGCGCCGTCGCGTTCGGCGCGGCAGGCCAACGCCGAATACACCCGCAAGAAGAAAGCGGTCGCGCCCGATCCGGGTCCGCCGCCGCAGCCTTCGACCGCCACCGAAGCCCTCGACCGCATCACGATCCCGGACGAGGCGATGAAGCGTTTCGCAGCCGTGCTGGGTCCGGGCGGATCGCTTGTCGTCTCCGACGAGGGACTGGGCGGCGAGACCGGCGAAGGCACCGATTTCATCGTGCCGCTGCGCTGAATTCTGCGCTTAACCCGCGATGGATTTGAACGATCTGCCGCGCTAGAAGCGCACGCATGACAACGGCTTCCAGTTCAAATTCGACCGGCAAACGCGACGCCTTCTCGCGCCTGACGCCGTTCGGCTGGAACGGCGGCATCGCCGTCATTCTCATTGGCCTCACGCTGTCGTTCTTCCTTGCCGGCTATTTCGTCATCTACTGGCGCAACGCCGACATGGATTTCATGATCGTCTACAGCGCGCTCGCCATGAACGACGGCAAGCCCCAACTGTTCGTCGATCATCCGGCTTATTTCACGATCCTGTCGGTGAAGGCGTGGTTTCAGGCGATGCACGCGCTTGGCCTGCTCGACGCGTGGAAATTGTCGTCGATCCCGTCCGCGCTGAACCTGCCCGCTTTCGATGCCGCGATGACGAGCGCCATCCGCGCCGGCCGCATCGTGGCGTGGCTGACCGGAATTGCGTTCGTCGCGATCTATGCAGGCCTGATCCGCCGCGTGGTGCGCGACTGGCGCGTGGCGCTTCTGACGACATTTGCGTTCGCATTCTCCGGCGGCGTGGCGGTGCAGATCAGAATTCTCCGCAGCGAGATGATCGCAGGCTGCTTCTTTGCGTTTGCAATGCTCGTTCTCGTCATCGCGGCGAAACGCGCGTCATCGCGACGGCCGCTTGCGATTGCGTTGGCCGCAGCCTTGTGCGTGCTCGGCATGGAAAACAAGGTTCAGATCATTCTGCTGATCGCGGCGCTTCCCGTGCTGATGCTGCCGATGGGATCGGCGGAAAGTGCAAGCGTTCCGGTCTGGCGCAACACGTCCAGCGCATGGGTCTGGACTATCGGCCTGTTTATCGCTGCCGCCGTCGCGCTGGCGCTGGCATTGCCGATTATTCGCGACGGTTTCGATCCTGTCGCGACGTCAGGCGCATCGCTCAAACCGCTACTGCTGGGACATTTCGGAGTCTATCAGGCGGCGTTATTGGGATGGATCGCTGTGGGCATGATTGCATTTGCCGCGTGGTGGCGCATCAGCATCGCTGAGACGCTGGCGTCGCTATTCGCGGTCATCGCAAGCGCAAGCATCGCGCTACTCGTACTCAACATCGATTACAACATCGGCAATGTCGTCGCGGTCATCAATCCCATCGAGAAGATGCTGGTGTTCGCCGATACCCCCGCGACATCGGCTGTCGACGGCGGCGCGCTGTTGGCATCGGTCAAACTTCTGTTCGACGGCGTCGTCAGCGTTTTGAAACGCTATACATTTGTGCTGTTCACCTCGCCGCGCCCGACCGTGTTTCTGGTCTGGCTGATCCTTCCGGGCATCGTCTATGCGTGGCGGCGCGGCGAGCGGCAGGTCGCGTTGCAGGCGACTTTGCTGTTACTCGCCGCCATCGGCATCGACGCGCTCGGCGTGCGGCGCGGATTGAAGACCGAGTATTTCATCTTCACCGATCCGCTCATCATTCTGGCCGGCGCGCTGCTGCTCGACAGGTTCGACAATCTGCGATTTGCGAAATGGGCCTACCCCGTCGGCGCCGCGCTGATCGTCGCGCATGTCGCGTTGAGCCAGGCCGAGCCGGTCAAACACGTCCTGAAGAAAAGCGGGCCGGAATATATCTGCGAATGGAATCAGTTCTATGAACCCGAACTGCCGCTGCCTTGGTGCGATCTTCCGCCCAAGAAACCCTGAGGGGCCGTAACGCAGGGTTGATGGTAAGCCCGCGCGAAATCCTGTAGCGTTCCGCAATCAGCGAGGCCCGCCATGATCGACCGCAGACGATTTCTCGCAGCATCGCTCGCAACGACGACAATCGGAATCGGCGCACGCGAAACGTTCGCGCAGGCGGCGATGAGCAAGATGACCGCTTACGGATTTTCATTCGAGGGCCTGAACGGCGACCGTATCCGCCTCGCCGACTACGCGGGCAAGCCGGTCATGATCGTCAACACCGCCTCGCAATGCGGGTACACGCCGCAATATGCGGGCCTGCAGGAATTGTGGTCGCAGTTTCGCCAACGTGGATTTGGCATCATTGCTGTCCCATCCAACGATTTCGGCGGACAGGAACCCGGCGGCGCGACCGAAATCGCAAAAACCACCGGCGACACCTATCACGTCACCTTCCCCATCACGGCCAAGACAATCGTTAAGGGACCGGACGCACACCCGTTCTACAAATGGGCGGCGGCAGAGCGGCCGGCCGATCTGCCGGCATGGAACTTCCACAAATACCTGATCGGCCGCGATGGCTATATCGCCGAGGTTTTCCCCTCGAAAATCGAGCCGACCGACACGCGCGTGGTCGCCGCAATCGCCCGCAATCTCACCGCCTAGACGGCGCTGTGGCGAGAAAGCCCCGCCCGGTTAACCTTGAGCGGCATCAACGTCTTCCGCGTCGAAAAGGCGTTGGCGCGGCATCGGACATGGCGCTAGGTTAGCGATAAGTTAACAGCCATTTTCAGCCGGGTATCGCGGTCCTTTGGCGGACCTTCCGGCGAGTTTGTAAAACGTGTTGCGTCAAGCGTTCAGGGGAGTGTCCATGCGTATCAAGGCCGTAGTTGTCGCCAGTGCGATTTCGATGTGTGCATTTTCCAGCGCGTGGTCGCAGGCGCTGATCCCGCAATCGAAACTTCAGGAGCAGGAGCGCGCCAAGCAGGAACAGCTCAAGCAGGAGGAAGCCGCAAAGGCGGAAGCCGCAAAGCAGTCCTCGGCGAGTGCGCCGGCTTCGGGCATGACGACCGCAACCGCGCCCGCCGCTCCCAAGGGGCCAATCATCGCCTGTAGCAATCCGAACGCGCTCGGCGTCTCGCGCGTGGTTGCGATCGACACCACCGGCGGACCCGGCTTCGGTTTCGAGCACTTCAAGCAGCTCGACTTTCTGCGCGATAAGGAAGTGGTGCTGACCTTCGACGACGGCCCGTGGCCGACCACGCCGTCGGTTCTCAAGTCGCTCGATGAAGAGTGCACCCGTGCGATCTTCTTCCCGATCGGCAAGCACGCCACCTACTATCCTGAAATTCTCAAGCAGGTTCTCGCCCACGGTCACACCGTCGGCGCGCACACCTGGTCGCATGCCAACCTCGCCGACAAGAAGATGACCGAGGACATGCAGAAGGATGAAATCGAAAAGGGCTTCAGCGCCGTGAAATGGGCGCTCGGCACCGAGCCTGCTCCGTTCTTCCGCGCCCCCGCCCTCCAGCATCCGCCCGCGATGGTCACTTATCTCGGCGAACGCAACATCGCGATCTGGTCGTGCGACATGGACTCGTTCGACTTCAAGGCGAGCAAGCCCGAGACCGTCATCAAGACCGTCATGACCAAGCTGGAAAAGAACGGCAAAGGCATCATCCTGATGCACGATTTCCAGAAGCACACCGCCGAAGCCCTGCCCGCGCTGCTCAAGCAGCTCAAGGCCGGCGGCTACAAGGTCGTGCAGGTCAAGGCGAAGGCGCCGGTGCAGACCATTGCCAAGTACGACGAGGAAGTGACGAAGGACATCAAGCTGCCGACCGTCTCCTCGCGCCCGGTGTCGAGCGTCGTCGAGACGATCTCGGAACAATAAGCGCGCTGTGGTGTTCAGACAGTGAATGGCTGAGCAAACACTTCGCATCGAGGGTTATGTGATCCTGTCCGCCAACGGCATGTTGGCGGACAGTTCGCATCGGATGCCGTCTTCTCTCAAATTCGACGCCGATCAGAAGTTTTTCGAATCCGCACTCGATGCCGCAAGCATCATCGTTCACGGCAGACATTCGTTCGAGGATCAGCCGCGCTCGGCGCAACGCACGCGCATCGTCCTCACAACAAAGATTGCCGCCCTCGCCGCCGATCCCGAAAATCCCAAATCCACATTGTGGAATCCCGCACGCGCGTCGTTCGAGGATGCCTGCCGCCGCGCGGGCGTGACGTCAGGCACCGCCGCGGTTATCGGCGGACCCATCGTGTTTGGCATGTTCATGGATCGCTACGATGTTTTCTGGCTGTCGCAAGCGCACGATCTCATCGTGCCGGGTGGCGTCGGCGGCTTTCCGGGCATCCCGGAAAAAACGCCGCAGCAGATTCTAACCGCGCATGGAATGAAAGGTGCGGAGGTGCGCGATCTCGATCCCGCGCACCATGTCGATGTCACCGCGTGGCGGCGGTCCTAGCGCGAGATCTTGTAAGTCTTGCCGGTGAATGGGCCGGTCCACTGACCGGTCTTCTTACATTCAGCGCCCGCCGCATCGCATCGCGCGACGCCGTCGGTCTGCCGGTTCGCCTCGGTCTTGCATTTATAGACCGCCTGTTCGCACGTCGTAGCGTTCGCTAAACTCAAACCCGCCACGAGCGCCGTGCATGACACAACTGCTATCGCAAAACTTCGCATCGCGCCCTCCCTCAGAACTTCGCCTCGGCCGTGCCCGTATAATTGTCGTCGGCGAGCACGGCACGCGGATAGCCCGCGACGATGAGAAGACCGCCGATCAGCGACAGATTTTTCAGCGCGCTGTAAAGATTCGTGGTGCGGTCCGCGCCGGTCATATTCCAGAAGTCGTGGAAGTAATACGTCACGACGGCAGTGAAAATCACAAGCAGGATCGCCAGCAGGCGGCTGCCGATATTGAGCGCGATGGCAAGACCGCCGACCAGTTCAAGCACGCCCGCCAGAATGGCGAGGACGCGATCCGCCGGCATTCCCGCCGCCGCCTCAAGCTGCGCGGTGTAAGGCGCAATCGCCGCCGGAAGCGCCGGGATCACCTTTGCGGCAACCATCTGCGAAAAACCTGCAATATCGAGCAGTTTGTCCGCGCCCGCATAAACGAAAAGTATCGCGAACAGGATGCGTCCGAGGGTCACAAGTGGTGGCATGGTCGGCCTCGCTGAAATCGAATGCTGATTATTGGGCGGAAATATACAGGTTTTATGTCACCCGAACAGCGTGGGCTGCTGCCGGCCGGCGCGTTCCTGCGCTTCGACGGCCGCGACGGCGGTCATGTTGAGAATGCCTCGCGCCGTGGTCGATGGCGTCAGTATATGCGCCGGGCGCGCGGAACCGATCAGGATCGGGCCTACAGGAAGCGAATCCGACAACACCTTTATCATTTGGGCTGCGATATTCGCCGCATCCAGCGTCGGCATGATGAGAATGTTGGCGGCGCCTTCGAGCCGCGAATGCGGCAGCACCGTATCGCGTACCATTTCGGCCAGCGCAGAATCCGCCTGCATTTCGCCGTCGGCCTCAATCTCCGGATGGTCGCTGGCGAGCAGCTGCGTGGCGCGGCGCATTTTTCGCGCAGACTCAGAGTCATAGCCGCCGAAATCCGAATGCGACAGAAACGCAACCTTCGGCTTGATGCCGAAACGCTGGACGTGAACAGCAGCGAGTGCCGCGATTTCCGCCAGCTGCTCGGCGCTCGGATTGGTGCGGATTTGCGTGTCGGCGATGAAGAACGCGCCCTTGCCGGTGATGCAAAGCGAGAGTGCGGCGAAATCGCTGAGGCCGGGTGCGACGCCGATGATCTCCCTCACGCGCCGCAGATGACTCATGTAGCGGCCTTCGACGCCGCAGATCATCGCATCCGCCTCGCCGCGCACGACGGCAAGGGCTGCGATCACGGTGGCGTTGGTGCGAACGAGTGTGCGCGCGGCATCGGGCGTAACGCCCTGACGTCCTGCGGCGTCGATATAGCTTTGCACGTAAGAGCGATAGCGCGGATCGTCTTCCGGATTGACGAGGTCGAAATCCTTGCCCGCCTGGATCGACAGGCCGAAACGCTCGATGCGCGTCGCAACGACGTTCGGACGCCCCACCAGAATGGGCCGCGCGACATTTTCCTCAAGCACCACCTGCACCGCGCGCAGCACGCGTTCGTCCTCGCCTTCGGCGTAAATCACCCTCACCGGCTGGGTCTTGGCCTTCGCGAACACCGGCTTCATGACGAGGCCTGAGCGGAACGCGAAGCCTTCGAGCTGCTGCTGATATTCGCCGAAATTCGTGATCGGCCGCGTGGCGACGCCGGAGTCCATCGCAGCCTTCGCGACCGCAGGCGACACGCGCAAAATCAAGCGCGGGTCGAACGGCGACGGGATCAGCGAGCCTTCGCCGAAACCATGCGTTTCGCTGTCGTAACGCGCCACCACATCCGACGGCGGATCGCGTGCAAGCTGCGCCAGCGCATCGACGGCGGCAATCTTCATGGCCTCGTTGATCGCGGTTGCGCCGACGTCGAGCGCGCCGCGGAAAATGAACGGGAAACACAGAACGTTGTTCACCTGATTGGGGAAGTCCGAACGCCCGGTGCAGATCATCGCGTCGGGGCGTGCCTTGCGCGCTTCGTCCGGCATGATTTCCGGCACAGGATTGGCGAGCGCCATGACGAGAGGTTTGTCGGCCATCGCCTTGACCATCTCGGGCTTGAGCACGCCGCCTGCCGAGACGCCGAGGAATACGTCCGCGCCGCCGATCACGTCGGCAAGAACACGCTTGTCGGTCTTCTGCGCGTAGACCGCCTTCCATTTGTCCATCAGCGTATTGCGGCCTTCGTAAACAAGGCCGTCGATGTCGCAGACCCAGATGTTCTTGCGCTTGGCGCCGAGCGCAACCAGCAGGTTCAAACATGCAATCGCAGCAGCACCCGCGCCCGACGCAACGATCTTGATGTCTTCGAGCTTCTTGCCGTTGAGCATCAGCGCGTTGCGAACCGCCGCGCAGACGATGATCGCGGTGCCGTGCTGGTCGTCGTGGAACACCGGAATTTTCATCCGCGCCTTGAGACGCTCCTCGATCTCGAAGCACTCCGGTCCCTTGATATCTTCGAGATTGATGCCGCCGAAGGTCGGCTCGAGTGCTGCGACCGTCTCGACCACGCGGTCCACCGTGTCGGCGGCGATCTCGACATCGAACACATCGATGCCGGCGAATTTCTTGAACAGAACCGCCTTGCCTTCCATCACCGGCTTCGACGCGAGCGGCCCGATATTGCCGAGACCCAACACCGCGGTGCCGTTGCTGACGACGCCGACGAGATTCGAGCGTGTGGTGAGCGAAGCCGCTTCACCCGGATTTGCGGCAATGGCTTCGCACGCCGCAGCCACGCCCGGCGAATAGGCGAGCGCAAGGTCGCGCTGGTTGGCGAGCGGCTTGGTGGCCTGGATTTCGAGTTTTCCGGGGCGCGGAAGGCGATGATACGCCAGCGCCGCAAGGCGCAGTTCTTCGGACAAATTGGACGCCATTCCCACACCCCGAACGTCTTACGGCTTGCGCCGGTCTTCTTAACGCAATCCGATCTCAGTTTTGCGGCAGATTGAGCCTGATGTGCAACTCGCGCAACTGCTTGGGCGTCACTTCGGACGGCGCGCCCATCAGCAAATCTTCCGCGCGCTGGTTCATCGGAAATAGCGAAATCTCGCGCAGATTGTTCGTGCCGCAAAGCAGCATCACGATGCGATCGACACCCGCCGCCATGCCGCCATGCGGAGGCGCGCCGTACTGGAACGCGCGGTACATGCCGCCGAAACGCTCGACGACGGTTTCCTCGCCGTAGCCCGCAATCTCGAACGCCTTCACCATCGCGGCCGGCTTGTGGTTGCGGATGCCGCCCGACGCGATCTCGTAACCGTTGCAGGCGATGTCGTATTGAAACGCCTTGATGGTGAGCGGGTCCTGAGTCTGCAACGCGTCCATTCCGCCCTGCGGCATCGAGAACGGGTTGTGCGAGAAATCGACTTTCTTGTCTTCCTCGTTGTACTCGTACATCGGGAAATCGACGATCCACGCAAGTTCAAAGCGATCCTTGTCGATCAGCTTGAGTTCTTCGCCGAGCATCGTGCGTGCGAGACCTGCGAACTTCCAGAATTTTTGCGGATCGCCTGCGACGAAGAACGCGGCGTCGCCATCTTTCAATCCAAGTTGCGCGCGGATCGCGGCGGTACGTTCGGGGCCGATGTTGTTGGCGAGCGGGCCCGCGCCCTCTCCGCCTTCGCGCCACATGATGTAGCCGAGACCCGGCTGGCCTTCGCCCTGCGCCCAGGAATTCATGCGATCACAAAACGCACGGCTGCCGCCGCCCGGGGCGGGAATGCCCCACACCTGGTTCGTCTTGTCTTCGAGCATGCGCGCGAAAACCTTGAAGCCCGAACCGCGGAAATGTTCGGACACGTCCTGCATCACCAGCGGATTGCGAAGGTCCGGCTTGTCGGTGCCGTATTTGCGAAGCGACTCGGCAAAAGGAATGCGCGGCCATTTCTTCGTCACCGGCTTGCCGTTCGCGAAATCCTCGAACACGCCGGTGATGACCGGCTCCATCGCCGCGAACACGTCTTCCTGTTCGACGAAGCTCATTTCCAAATCGAGTTGGTAGAATTCACCGGGCAGACGGTCGGCGCGCGGGTCTTCGTCGCGGAAGCACGGCGCGATCTGGAAGTAGCGGTCGAAGCCCGACATCATCAGCAGCTGCTTGTATTGCTGCGGGGCCTGCGGCAGCGCGTAGAACTTGCCGGGATGGATGCGCGACGGCACGAGGAAGTCGCGCGCGCCTTCCGGCGACGAGGCGGTGAGGATCGGCGTCTGGAATTCAAAGAACCCGGCCTTCTTCATCCGCGCGCGCATGGAATCAACCACAGCCCCGCGTGTCATGATGTTCTGATGGAGCTTCTCGCGGCGAAGGTCGAGGAAACGGTACTTGAGCCTTATTTCCTCAGGATATTCCTGATCGCCGAACACCGGCATCGGCAGTTCGCCTGCTTCACCCAACACTTCAATGTCGGCGATGAAAAGCTCGATTTTTCCGGTTGGAAGCTCTGGATTATCAGTGCCTTCCGGGCGGCGGCGAACCTTGCCATCGAACTTGACGACCCATTCCGCGCGCAGCGTTTCGGCCAGCTTGAACGCCTTGGAGTCCGGGTCGATCACGCACTGGGTCATGCCGTAATGGTCGCGCAGGTCGATGAACAGCACGCCGCCGTGGTCGCGGATGCGATGGCACCAGCCGGACAGACGGGCTTCCTTGCCGATGTCGCCTTCAGTGAGCGCGGCGCAGGTGTGGGAACGATAGCGATGCATGAAAATCCCGGAAAATCGGCGTCGGAAACAGAATCAAAGGGGGTTGGGCCGTAACGGCGCGCAGGGTTTACCCGACAGGGCGGAACGCGGCAACCGCAGGGGCGCGGTTTTGACGGGCGGAAAATGCTGGAAAATCAGCGGTCCGGGCTGGTGCCCTGCTGGATCAGCAGCGTCGGCACGTTACAGGTCCGGTTCTTGACGGTGAACACCCGCGTGCCGGGCTTGCGGCCCTCGCGGATGACGGACAGATCAAGCTCCGCTTTCTGTAACCGTGCGTGAGCAGCGTCGATGTCAGCCACGCGCCACGACAGTCCCCAGACCTTGTCCGGTCCGTCGCCTTTCCCTTGCTTCAGCGAATGAATGATCTCGATCACGAAATCGGCGCCCTTCAGAAAAATGAATCGCGTGCCAAGCGCCTCGATGGTGCGATCGAGCGCCATCGGAATGCCAAGCCGCGCCGAATAAAGCGCAGCGGCGCGATCGGAGTCCGGCGTCGAAATGACAAGGCTGTCGAGCAATTCGGCGGACGGCGCCGCCACTTCGTTCGATTTATGCAGCGGCTCATTGCGCTGAATGAAGAACAGTCGCACGCCGTGGGTTGTTTCCTTCGACGCGCGAAATCGCTTCCAGGCCATCGCGCGTCCGCTCGCCGTGTCGCGGCTTTCGCCATCGGCAACGTCGTCAGGCTGAAGCCCGAGCCGCGCGAGTCGCCGATGCGCGGCCTCTATGTCCGAAACCGCGAACGCGATGCTCGCAAGCCCCTCGCCATCCTTCTCAAGTGCCGCGCGCACGCTATCACCTGCTGCGCCGTCACCTGCCGGCGACAGCAATTCGAGCGACACGTTCCCGAGCGTGAACATCGCGCTGGCCGAACCATTGCTTTGCGCGCGCCACGACGGCTCGCGGCCGAACAACGTCGTGTAATTCGCGACGCCCGCATCGAGGTCGCGCACGAGAACGACGATGTGATCCAGTCCCGAAATCATACAGAGGCGCTACCATACCCCGGAACCCGATACATCTCCTCATGCGCGTTGCATGACAGGCTTGAAGCCGCACAGCGGAACGCAGCACGCATTTCGCAGCCGCGAATTCTCCTGTTCAACGGCAGGGCAGCCAGACGTTTTTGGCGTGGATAATTCCGCCGAAAGCGTTATGAACCGCGCATGGATTTAATCACCACTACGGCCCAGCTCAGCGCCGCCTGCGAACGCCTCGCGAAATTTCCGGTCATTACCGTCGACACCGAATTTCTGCGGGAGACGACCTATTATCCCCTGCTCTGCGTCGTGCAACTGGCGAGCGCGGATGAGGGCGTGGTGATCGATGCGCTGGCCGAAGGCATCGATCTCAAGCCGTTCTTCGACCTGATGGCCAACGAAAAAGTGCTGAAGGTTTTTCACGCCGCGCGGCAAGACATCGAAATCGTGTTTCATCGCGCCGGCATCGTGCCGCATCCGGTGTTCGACACGCAGGTCGCCGCGATGGTTCTCGGCTACGGCGACTCCATCGCCTATGACGCGCTGGTTGAAAAAATCACGGGACATCGCCCCGACAAGACCCATCGCTTCACCGACTGGTCGCATCGCCCATTGAGCAACGATCAGATCGAATACGCGCTCGCGGATGTGACGCATCTGCGCGAAGTGTTCGCGGCTCTCGATGCGGACTTGAAAAAACGTGGACGCGGCGACTGGGTGTCGGAGGAAATGGAAGTCCTCACCTCGCCCAAGACTTACGATTTTCATCCTGAACGCGCGTGGGAGCGCCTGCGCACGCGGGTGCGCAAACCGAAAGACCTCGCCGTGCTGATGGAGGTCGCGGCCTGGCGCGAACAGGAGGCGCAGACCCGCGACGTGCCGCGTTCGCGCGTGCTCAAGGACGACGCCATCGGCGACATCGCGACCCACGCGCCGACCAGCATCGAGCGGCTCGGCAAGCTGCGTTCGCTGCCCAAAGGATTCGAAAAATCGAAATGGGGTCAGGACATCGTCGCCGCCGTCGGTCGCGGTCTTGGACGCGACCCATCAACAATTCCGAAAATCGACAAGCCACGCAACAGCGGCAACGGCGCGGCAACGGTCGAGCTTTTGAAAGTTCTGCTGCGCATGACGTCGGAGCGCCACGCGGTCGCAAGCAAAGTGATTGCGACGACCGACGATCTCGAACAGATCGCGCTCGACGATAACGCCGATGTCGCCGCTCTTCATGGCTGGCGGCGCGAACTGTTCGGCGAGGCCGCGCTCGCGCTCAAGCACGGCCGCGTCGCACTCGCCATCGACAAGGGCCGCGTCGTGCGGGTCGATCGCGGCTAGTTCTTCACCACCGCGCTGCCGCGTCCGATCAGCCTTGCGAACTGCCGGAAGCGATTGCCGACGCGGTCGGCGGCGAGATCGACCACCTTGCGGTCGAACACCAGAAGCAGCTTGCGGCCCTGATTGCGGAAATGCGTGTGCTGGAGCACGCCGGTCTGCGCGGCTGAAATCAGAAATGCGACGCGGAACATCGCGCCGATCAGCCGCGCGCGCTCGACCATCGCAGGCGCGACAAGTTCGCGGATCACTTCCGGCGCTTCATTCTCGGCGTTGAGGCCTGCATAGCGATAGAACACCGCAAGCGCCAAGAAGGCGCGATCTTCGTGGCTGACCGCGCCGAAATTCGCGTTTGTAATGATGTTGAGCGACTGCTCGCCGCGATAATCGGGATGCGCGCGCCAACCGATGTCTGACATCAGACATGCCGCGTGACGCAGACGGCGCTCCTCGTCGTTTTCGCGAATGCCGGAGACGCGCACAAGGCGATCGGTCCAGCCGATCAGATCCTCGGCGTGGCGCGGCGAGCGCGACCGCAGCAGGTTCAGACTTTCCGCAGCGGAAATCAGGCCGTCCCGCGTCTGCTCGCGCTCCGGCAGCATCTCGAACAGCAATCCTTCACGCACACCGAAGGTCGAGAACACGATGGTCTTCGGTTTCGCAACGCGGATGATGTATTCGAGCACGAGCGCCGCATAAGTGAGCAACGGACGGCGCGCGTCCGCGACGGTTTCGATGTCGGCGAGAATGTTGTTGGCTGCGAGACGCCGCAGCCGCTTGACGAAGTCGAGCGCGTCTTCGGCCGGAATGGTGTAGCCGTGCATCACATGCAGCGGATAGCCGCTCTGGATGATGTGAATGCGTGCGAGCGCGCGCCATGTGCCGCCCACCGCGTAGAAATTGCGGCCCTTCCCGGCCTTGAGTTGCGGCAGGCCGACGATTTTCGACGCGACGATCTTTTCCGCCTTCTTGAGCGATTTCTGCGAGGCGTCCTGCAAGGCAAGCCCGCCGAGCGGCAGCGTCAGCCCGTTGCGGATGCGATGACCGCGCACATCGACGAGTTCGAGCGAACCGCCGCCGAGATCGCCGACAATACCGTCGGGCTTATAGACGCCGGAGGCCACGCCGAGCGCCGACAGTTTCGCCTCGCGTGCGCCGGATAGAATTTCAATCGAACAGCCGCAGATGCGCTCGGCCTTCGCAATGAATTCCGGCCCGTTGGTGGCGTCGCGGCAGGCAGCGGTGGCAATCGCATGAACGTCTTCGACGTGCATGATACGGCAGAGCGCCTTGAAACGCTTAAGGGCTGCGAAAGCCTTTTCGACGGCGTCGGCGGCAAGCAGCCCCGTCGACTGCACTTCGCGGCCGAGGCCGCACAGCGTCTTCTCGTTGAAGATGGCCGACAGGTTGCGCGTCCGGTCCTCATAGACAACGAGGCGGACGGAATTCGATCCGATGTCGATGATCGCGATCTTGCTCGAACGCGCACGATGCGCGGACTTGCGCTCGCGCGCGCGGCCGCGGGCCGCCGGCTCAGGCGGGGGATTGACGCTCCGAACGGCGCGTAAGACGACGCGGCGAAGATTCTTTAAGCGACTTTCCACGGCCTGACAGACTCGGGTTTGTCATGAAGTAATTGTGCACGTTGAAAGGCTCCTCGCCTTTCGCGGCCTTCATACGGGTTGACGACCCATCGGGCAACAGTTGCCAGCTCTGCTCATTGTCTTTCAGGTTCGCGACCATGATCTGTTCGAGAACCTGCTGATGAACCGTGGGATTCTGCAATGGACACAATATCTCGACTCGCCGGTCGAGATTACGCGGCATCATATCGGCCGAGGAGATATACACAGCCGACTTTTCGCTCGGCAGGCCATGTCCCATGCCGAAACAATAGATTCGCCCGTGTTCCAGAAACCGGCCGATGATCGATTTGACGCGAATATTTTCCGATAGCCCCGCGATGCCGGGACGCAGGCAGCAGATGCCGCGAATGATGAGTTCGATTGAGACGCCGGCATTCGACGCATCATAAAGCGCGTCGATGATCTCCGGATCGACCAGCGAGTTCATCTTCATCCAGATCGCGCCCGGCTTGCCGTTTCGCGCGTGCTTCGCCTCGTCGTGAATATGATCGAGAATCCGCTTGCGCAGCGTGATCGGCGAAACCGCCATCTTCTCGATGTCCTTCGGCTCCGCATAGCCGGTGATGTAGTTGAACACCCGCGCCGCATCGCGGCCGATGACGGGGTCCGACGTGAAATACGACAGGTCGGTATAGATGCGCGCCGTTACCGGATGATAGTTGCCGGTGCCGGTGTGAACATAGGTCACAAGATCGGCGCCCTCGCGGCGCACCACCAACGACAGTTTGGCGTGGGTCTTCAGTTCGAGAAAGCCGTACACAACCTGCACGCCGGCGCGCTCAAGGTCGCGCGCCCAGCGGATATTCGCTTCCTCGTCGAACCGCGCTTTCAACTCGACAAGTGCCGTCACGGATTTTCCGGCTTCGGCGGCTTCGGCCAGCGTGCGCACGATCGGTGAATCGCGCGAGGTGCGATACAGTGTCTGCTTGATCGCAACCACATCCGGATCGCGCGCCGCCTGCTGCAGGAACTGCACGACCACATCGAATGACTCATAAGGGTGATGAACGACCAGGTCCTTCTGGCGAATGGCCGCGAAAATATCGCCGCCGTGGTCGCGCACGCGTTCGGGATGGCGCGGCACGTAAGGCGTGAACTCGAGGTCGGGCCGGTCGAGTCGGGTGAGTTGCGACAGTTCATTCATCGCCAGCACGCCATCGACGATCAGCATTTCGTCATCGGCGACGGCAAGCGCGCGCTGCACGAAGGCGCGCAGTTCAGCCGGCATGGTGGCTTCGATCTCAAGACGGATCACCGACCCGCGGCGGCGGCGTTTCAATGCGGTCTCGAACAGACGCACGAGGTCTTCGGCTTCTTCCTCGATTTCCAGTTCTGAATCGCGGATTACGCGGAACGAACCCTGCCCCTTCACCGTGTAACCCGGAAACAACCGCCCGATGAACAGGCTCGTCGCCTGCTCCAGCGTAATCAGCCGAACCGCGCTGTCTTTGCCTGCGGGCAGCCTGATGAAACGGTCGATCTTGCTCGGCATGCGGATCAGCGCGTTCATCGCCTTGCCGTCGGAGGCGCGCGCAAGCTGAAGCGCAATCGTAAAGCCGAGCGAGGGAATGAACGGGAACGGATGCGCGGGATCGATCGCAAGCGGCGTCAGCAGCGGAAAGATGTGATGGAGGAAATGATCCTCGATCCACGCCGCTTCGGACTTGCTGACATCCTTGCCGTCGACCAGCACGATGCCGACTGCGGCGAGGATCACGCGCAAATCACGCCAGATCGCCTGCTGATCGGTGGCGAGCTTCGACACGGTCTCGTTGATCCGTGCAAGTTGCTCGGACGGCGTTGCGCCATCGGGACTGCGCTCGGCGATGCCTTCGCGCACCTGCGCCTTGAGGCCCGCCACGCGCACCATGAAGAATTCATCGAGGTTGTTGGCTGAGATCGACAGAAACCGGACGCGCTCCAACGCCGGGTGATGCGGGTTGACCGCCTCCTCGAGGACGCGGCGGTTGAAATGCAGCCAGGACAGTTCGCGGTTGATGAAGCGCACAGGGCTTTGGGCCACCGGCATCGCGCTCGCGGATTCCTCAATTTGTTCTTTTTTTACAATAGCTTGACCGGAATCCATCGATTGCGTCCAATGTCGTTGCGGGTTGCGAAACCCGCCGTCATGCGCGGCGGAGCATGTGCCAGCGCCATGACGTTTCGATGACATGATGGGCCAAGAAGCCCGACCGGCCAAGGCTTATGCGGCGGCAGGCTTAATGGCTGGAGTGCCAATAAGTTGCGGGGTCAGACCGCCGTTCCGCGCAGCAACTCGGCGGCAAGCGCGCGCGTGACAGGACGCCGCAGACGCAATGCCTCGGTGTCCAGCAATGCGACCGCGCGCCGCGCCGCGGTCACGGATCGCTCGATATGAGTGGCGAGATAGCTCACCAGCGCCTCGTCCACGTTCATCTGCCGGTCGGCGCAGAACTTCACGATCAGCGCGCGGAACAGCATGTCGTCCGGCGCGTCCATCGCAATGGTCGGGATCGCGCGCAACCTTGAGCGCAGATCGCGCAGTTCAATATCGAACAGCGTCTGCGGAAGACGGCACATCAGCAGAACGTAAGCGCCGTCTTCGCGCGCCAGATTGAGAAGATGAAACAGCGCGTGCATATCGAAGGTCGAAGGATCGAGATCGTCGATCACCAGCGCGCCGGTCGCCAGCGACACCGGCACGTTTTCCGTCGTCAGTGAATGCGCGGAGATGGTGCGAGCACCGGCGATGTCGGCCCAGATCGCAGCGAGATGGCTTTTGCCGCAGCCTTCGGGGCCCGCCAGCAGCATGATCCTGTTCGGCCAGTCCGGCCAGGATTCCACGAGCGCGAGCGCATGTGCGTTGCACGGCCCTTCGAGGAAATTTTCTCGCGACAGGCTTTCCTCGTGCGGCAGCGCAAGCGCAAGCTGACGCGGCGGTTTGCGCAGCGCCACGCTCACGGGCTCGGCTCCGTCGTGCTCATGTGCCGCGTCCACTCGATCAGATAGAACACCATCGACAGCGAGGTGAGCACGGCAACGGCAATCATCAAGATGGTCTCGAATGCGGCCGCCTCGAAGCCGAATCCGAGAGACGCGAGCACAAGTGCCGCGAAGGCAACCTGTGCGGCGGTGTTCAGTTTCGACACCATCAGAGGATTCATCGGAATCGGATTTTGCAGAAGCCAGGAGATGATGACCGCGCCCACGATCATCACGTCACGCGACACGACCAGAATCACGAGCCATCCGGGAATGCTGCCCGAAATGCCGAGCGTCATGTAGATCGACACCAGAAGCGCCTTGTCGGCGACCGGATCGAGCAGCGCGCCGATCTCCGTCACCATGTTGAAACGCTTGGCGAGAAAACCGTCGATGGCGTCGCTGACGCCCGCGACGATGAAAATCGCGAATGCCAGCTTCATCTGATGCGAGGCAATCGCCCAAATGATGACCGGCACCAGAATGATGCGCATCAGGGTGATGATATTGGGCAGATTCACGCGACTTTTCCCGGCTCGGAGCTTTTTAGCAACGGCCCGTTCGCACGCAAGGGATTTGGCCTTCGGAATTGGGTCTGACCGGCGCTGACCACACTATGCACAGCCGGTTTTGCTCTATTTCGTAAGGCATTGCGCGGGCACTGAATCCGACGTAACCACCGGCTTGATCTCGGACGAGCGGCATGACCGATAAGAAATCCGGCCTTTCCTATGCTGATGCCGGCGTCGATATCGACGCCGGAAACCGGCTGGTCGATATGATCAAGCCGCTGGTGCGCGCGACCGCGCGCGCGGGTGCGGATGCGGAAATCGGCGGCTTCGGCGGGTTGTTCGATCTGAAGGCTGCGGGTTTCAAGGATCCGGTGCTGGTCGCGGCAACCGATGGCGTCGGCACCAAGGTCAAGATCGCCATCGACACGGGCATTCACAACGGCATCGGCGTCGATCTCGTCGCCATGAGCGTCAACGATCTCGTGGTGCAAGGCGCGGAGCCGCTGTTCTTTCTCGACTACTTCGCCTGCGGCAAGCTCGATCCGGAAGCGACGGCCGCCATCGTCGCAGGAATCGCGGAAGGCTGCCGTGAATCCGGCTGCGCGCTGATCGGCGGCGAGACTGCCGAAATGCCCGGTCTCTATAAAGACGGCGACTACGATCTTGCAGGCTTCGCTGTCGGTGCGGCAGAACGCGGCACGCTATTGCCGGCGAAAGACATCGCAGCAGGCGACGCGGTGATCGGCCTCGCCTCCTCCGGCGTTCACTCCAACGGTTTCTCGCTGGTGAGAAAAGTCGTCGAGAAATCCGGCGTTGCGTTCGACGCGCCCGCGCCCTTCGCGCCTGTAATGACGCTCGGCGGCGCGCTGCTGACTCCGACAAAACTTTATGTGCTGTCCTGCCTGCGCGCGATCCGCGAGACCGGCGGCATCAAGGGACTGGCGCATATCACCGGCGGCGGCTTCACCGACAACATTCCGCGCGTGCTGCCGAAGCATCTCGGCGTCCGCATCGATCTTTCCGCCGTGCCGGTGCTGCCCGTCTTCAAATGGCTCGCACGCGAAGGCAATATCGCCGAACTCGAAATGCTGCGCACCTTCAACTGCGGCATCGGCATGATCGCCATCGTCAGGCGCGAGAAGCTGGTCGAGGTCATGGACGCGTTCGCCGCCAGCGGCGAGAAGGTCGCCGATCTCGGCGAAGTGGTCGAGGTGAAGGACGGCGAGCGCGTGATTTACAGCGGCCACCTCGATCTGGCGGAATGACATGAGCAAGCGCCGCGTCGCCATCCTGATTTCCGGGCGCGGATCGAACATGACGGCGCTGGTCGAAGCTGCGAAAGCCTCCGACTATCCCGCCGACATTGTGCTGGTGATTTCCAACGTGGCGGGCGCTCCCGGCCTCGCATTCGCCAGCAAAGCGGGCATCGAGACGCTGACGATCGAAAGCAAATCCTTCGGCAAGGACCGCGAGGCGTTCGAGCACAAACTCAACGACACGCTTGTCGCGCAGAAGATCGAACTGGTTTGCCTTGCAGGCTTCATGCGGCTTCTGACGCCGTGGTTCGTGCAGCAGTGGCAGGGCAGAATGCTCAATATCCATCCCGCGCTGTTGCCTTCATACAAGGGGCTGCATACGCATGAACGCGCGCTGGCCGACGGCGTGAAAATTCACGGTGCGACCGTGCATTTCGTGGTGCCGGAGATGGATTCCGGCCCGATCGTCATGCAGGGCGATGTGCCGGTGATGCCCGGCGATACGCCGGAGACCCTTGCGAAGCGCGTTCTCGGCGTCGAGCACCGGATTTATCCCGAGGCGCTGCGCCTTGTCGCGAGCGGACAATTCAAATCACCGGCCGCGTAGCCGCAACGCCAAAATAAAACCCCGGCTATTTGCCGGGGACAAAGTCTTTGAACATCTTGAGACGAGCGCAACCGCTCACTTCACTTTCAGATTTTCCGCCGACTGCTTGCCGCGATTTTCGACAAGCTCGTATTCGATCACCTGATTTTCGTTAAGCGAGGAAAGCCCTGCGCGTTCGACCGCGGAGATGTGGACGAACACGTCCTTGTCTCCCTGGTCCGGCTTGATGAACCCGTAGCCTTTGGTCGGGTTGAACCATTTGACGGTGCCTTTTGCCACGTCGGTCTCCTTGAGGTCTGGATACAAAAAAAGCGCGGTCACGCTGTTCGCGTGCCACGCCACTCGCGGGCTTCAAGAATTAAAGCGTTCTGTTCAACGACCAAGCGCACAGCCGAACGGCCCAAATCCGATTGCGGGCACGATCCCAACACGAAAAATTCGGGCGCGCAAGGCGGGATAGGCCCCGCCCTGCGATTTGGTTGCGTCAGCCGTGGGCCGCCGAGTCCGCCGAACGCATCGCCTTGCCTCGCATGATCGAACCCACGACGAGGACAACGACGATGCCAAGCAGTCCGAGCACAAGCTCACCGGCATCGGTGCCGAACCGCAGATTGCGGGCAAAGCCGAACATCGAGGAGACGGTCTCGATGGAGAGATTGACCGTGCCGCTCAGGACTTTGTGCAACCACGGCATCACCGCAGGATCGGTCGCGATCACTTCTCCCGCGATCCAGCCCAGCAACGCGGCACCGAACCAGACCAGAATTGGCAACCGATCCAGCAGCGCCATGATGAGTGCCGCACCCGCCACGATCATCGGGATGCTGATGGCAAGACCTAGGATCAGCAGGATCACGCTGCCGTTGGCGGCAGCGGCCACTGCGATCACGTTGTCGAGGCTCATGATGATGTCGGCGATGGCGACGATACGCACCGCAGCCCACAAATGAGCCGCCGTCTCCACGCCGTCTTCGTCATGCGCTTCGGGAACGAGAAGTTTGGCTGCGATGTAGATGAGTGCCAGCCCGCCGATCAGCTTGAGGAACGGCAATGCCATCAGCGTGACGACGATGAAGGTGAAGATGATGCGCAGCACGACGGCAACGCCGGCACCGAGGATCATGCCCCAGACGCGCTGCTGCGGTTGTAACCCGCGGCAGGCTAGCGCGATGACCAGCGCGTTGTCGCCGGACAGCAGAACGTTGATCCAGATGATCTTGGTGAGCGCGACCCAGAATTGCGGGTGCTGGATCTCGGCCTCAAACTGCGCGAGC
The DNA here is from genome assembly GCA_017305515.1 of Hyphomicrobiales bacterium. Lineage (GTDB taxonomy): Bacteria > Pseudomonadota > Alphaproteobacteria > Rhizobiales > Xanthobacteraceae > Afipia. The sequence continues at coordinate 25,379 of JAFKKP010000305.1, read as the reverse complement.
AGCGATGTATAGGTCGCGAGATCGAAAAATTGATTCAGCCAAGACATTATGAGCCCCCGCTCGCGCCGCCGGAAAAATCAGCCGACGATTTCGTTACCCGCGAAGAACTGCGCAATTTCGATCGCTGCGGTTTCCGGCGCGTCCGAGCCGTGGACCGAGTTCTCGCCGATCGACTTCGCATGCGACTTGCGGATGGTGCCTTCGGCTGCCTTCGACGGATCGGTTGCGCCCATGACGTCGCGATATTTTGCGATTGCGCCCTCGCCTTGCAGCACCTGAACGACGACGGGTGCCGAAATCATGAAGTCTACCAGCTCGCCGAAAAACGGACGCGCCTTGTGAACGGCGTAGAACGTCTCCGCCTGCGCGCGCGTCATCTGGATGCGCTTTTGAGCGACGATGCGAAGGCCCGCCTTCTCGATGATGGCATTGATCGCGCCGGTCAGATTGCGTGCGGTCGCGTCCGGCTTGATGATCGAAAAGGTGCGCTCAATCGCCATGAATTTCGTCCTTTAGACAAAGATTTGAGGAGGCTTGGGAAGAAAGAATTGCGGCGCTTATAACGGCGCTGGCATGCCACGGCAAGCGGCCCCGCCAGCGGCGGCGCGCCGCAGCGCATCGGCGTTTCCCTTACCGCAGATGACGGAGATTTCATCAAGATGAACCGTTTTTGACGCGAACGTGCGGCCAGTATTCACGTTGTTAATCCTACTGTTGCGAGCCTTGAACCCGCTCTCAGGCGCACACGACACAGCGGTTACGGGCGGCATCATCAGACGGCGCGGTTGCGCCGGAGACAATGGAGACGATCATGTTGCGCAAACTCGTTCTTGCAGTTGCCGCGGTCGCCGCAATCGGCGGTGCGACCATGGCATCGACGACGCCCGCCGCGGCCTGGCATGGCGGTGGCTGGCACGGTGGCGGCTGGCACGGCGGCTGGCGTGGATATGGATGGGGCGGACCGCGCTTCTATTACGGCGGCCCGGCCTACTATGCCGGCGGCGGCTGCTATGTGCGCCGTCTGGTTCCGACCCCCTGGGGTCCGCGCTGGCGGCTTGTGAATCGCTGCTACTAAGCGGCAGAATTTCTCCCTGACCGACTTCCCCGGATGCGGCGAGCATCCGGGGATTTTTATTGCCGCGCATGCCGGTTCCGCGAATCGCGGTCGTCGGTTCCGCCTGTCTCCGATTTAATTTTTGCCTCGTGCACACCATCCGCGCACATCCGACGAAACGATAGCAGCGCATCGGGATTAATTCGTCATGGAATTGAATTGTTATCGAGCAGATAGCCATGACGAACGAGATCAAAAAGGAAATCGATATCGACGACATTCACGCCCAGGCAATCTGCCGGGGTATCGGCGAGCGCCTGCGCGACGATCTTGAGAGGTCGCACCAGCCGGCACCGCAGAAACTGCATGAATTGTGGAGGCGGCTTCCCGAGCTTGACCGCGAACGGTCGCCCTCGATCGTGCCGCCCGTCGTCGGCGGGTTCTGAGCCCAGCGTATTTCTTCAGACAAAGCAGTTGCGTTCGCGATGCGGTTCGATGAAAAGGCCGCATGCTTTCCATCAATGACATTTCGATCCGCCTCGCCGGACGATTGCTGATCGACAACAGCACGGTGCAGATCGTGCCGGGCGCACGCGTCGGCTTCGTCGGCCGCAACGGCGTTGGCAAATCGACGCTGTTTCACGCCATCCGCGGCGAACTTCCGCTTGAGGCCGGCACCATCGAAATTCCGCCGCGCTGGCGGGTCGGCTCGCTCGCACAGGAAGCGCCTGACGGCCCCGAAAGCCTCCTGGAAGTGGTGCTCAAGGCCGATCTCGAACGAGACGCGCTCTTGCGCGAAGCGGAGACCGCGACCGATCCGCATCGGATTGCAGAGATTCAAACTCGTCTGGTCGACATCGACGCGCATTCGGCCCCTGCCCGTGCGGCCTCGATCCTGAGCGGCCTTGGATTTTCGACTGCGGATCAATCGCGCGCCTGTCAGGAATTTTCCGGCGGCTGGCGCATGCGCGTGGCGCTTGCTGCGACACTCTTTGCCGCGCCCGATCTTCTGCTGCTCGACGAGCCGACCAACTATCTCGATCTTGAAGGCACGCTGTGGCTGGAAGACCATCTGGCGAACTATCCGCGCACCGTCATCGTCCTCAGCCATGATCGCGATCTGCTCGACACCTCGGTCGATCAGATCCTGCATCTCGATCGCGGCAAGCTCACGCTCTACAAAGGCACCTACTCATCGTTCGAGGAGCAGCGCGCCACGCGCGAGATGATCGAACAGAAACACGCGAAGAAGCAGGCGGACGAACGCAAGCGGCTGCAAGCCTTCGTCGATCGCTTCAAGGCGAAAGCATCGAAAGCGAAACAAGCTCAATCCCGCGTAAAAATGCTGGAGAAGATGAAGCCCGTCACGGCGCTCGTGACGCAGGACGTCAGGGAAATCAGTTTTCCGGTACCGGAGAAAACGCTCTCACCGCCGATCATCGCGGTCGATGACGTGTCGGTCGGCTACGACGCGAAAAAGCCGGTGCTCAATCACGTCACGCTGCGTCTCGACAATGACGACCGCATTGCGCTGCTCGGCTCCAACGGCAACGGCAAATCGACGCTGGTGAAATTGCTGGCGGGCAAGCTGCCGCAGTTTTCCGGCAACATCGTCCGCGCCGCCAATCTATCGGTCGGCTATTTCGCGCAGCATCAGACCGACGAGCTCGATCTCGAAGGCTCGGCCTACGATCATTTGCGGCGGCTGATGCCGAACGAGACCGAGACGAAAGTGCGCGCGCGCACCGGCGCGATCGGATTTTCGGGCAAGGCCGGCGATACGAAGGTCAGTTCGTTATCTGGCGGCGAGAAAGCGCGGCTGCTACTGGGGCTCGCGACATTCTACGGCCCGAACATGATTATTCTCGACGAGCCGACCAACCATCTGGACATCGACAGCCGCGCAGCACTTGCGGAAGCCATCAACGACTATCCCGGCGCGATCATCATGGTCAGCCATGACCGCTATCTCATCGAGGCCTGCGCCGATCAGTTGTGGGTCGTCGCCGACAAGACAGTGACGCCTTACGACGGCGATCTCGATGACTATCGCCGTTCGGTTTTGACCGCGCGCGGCATGCGCATGTCGGGGCGTGACCGCCCTTCAAGTGAGCGCAGCAAAAATCTCGACAAGCCACAGCCGAAGAAGGAAAAGAAAATTCCGCTGAAGCAGAAAGTCTCCGACGCCGAGGCGGAGATGGCGCGCATCAATGGCATCATCGCGAAGATCGACACGGCGCTGGCGCTGCCGGATATTTTCAAGCGCGATCCCAAACAGGCCGCGCAACTCACGAAGGCGCGCTCGGGCGCAGTCGCAGCCTTGCAGCGCGCCGAGGAAGAATGGCTGGCCGCAAGCGCGTCACTTGAGAACGCGAACTGAGCGCAGGCAGATTTTCAGGATTTCAGGTTAAGCCGATTTCTTTTTCTTCGGCTTCGCGACCGGCTTTTCCGGCGGCGGCAGTTCGACACGATCGATCAGTGTCAGGCGTCCGCTTTTGAACGTGTAGGCACCGGGACGAGGACCGTGCTTGTAGGTGATGAGGGCAAGCCGCTCGCCGCTCGGATCGTTCGACAGTTGCACGTCATCAGGCGCTACGCCGACTGCGCGCGCAACGTCGCATTCGGTATGACCGAGCGCGACGGCACCCGTCGGAGCCGGCGCCGCGTTCGGCGGCGGCCCGCCATCGGTCGATGCATTTGCATCCGCAGGCGCCGTGGGGGCCGGCATGCCTGCGCATTGCCCGTCCGCCGACATCAAATCTTCAGGTCCGACAGCGCGAACAGTGGTGAGCGGCGGCGCTTCAATCGACGACTGGTTGAACAGCTTGCCGGGACGCGCGAACCATTGCTGATCCTTGATCGAAAAATCGCTGATGCTTCCGCAAGCGGAAACCGCAGGCGCCACCGCGACCAGAAGCCCGAAGCATTTTGCGACTCGAATGGTCCGCCCGATCGACACTGACACTCGTACTCCGGTTGCGGCCTTGCGCCGCGCGGTCCTTAGCAACACCAATTTGCGGCACCTTGGTGGCTAACCGCATGTCACGTCAACGGAAAACAGCCGTATAATTAACAGGCGCGGCGCTTGCTTTATTCGCGCTTCTGCCATTTGCCGCGCTCGTCGGTCTGCCAATAAGTCTGCGCGAAGCCGCGCGATTTGCTGTCGAGCCATGCCGCGCGCGCCGCGGCAAGCGCGTCATCATCGTTACCGTCGAACACCAGCACGACCCGTTCGTACGTCGCACAATCCTTCGGCAATCCCGCCGCATCGACAATAAACCTTACCGTCGCCTTGTTCGGGTTGTCGTCGCTGGGAACCAGCACGATGGGCTGCTCGCCGGCGTCCGCTTCGCGCCATGTGCCATGCGGCAGAAACGAATTCTCGCGATACGTCCACAGATGACTGTCGAGCGATTCAGCGCGCTCCTCCGAACCCGTCTGCACGGCAACGCGCCAGCCGCGCTCGTAGGATTTTTCGAGCAGCGGCGGCAGCACTTTCTCGATCGTCGTATCCTGAAGATGGTAGAACAGGACTTCGGTCATCGGCGCGTCCGAAAAAACGTGAGCTACTTCTTCGCTTCGTAGTGATCGGCGACAAGACGATTCAGCAAACGCACGCCGAAGCCCGAACCCCACGAACGATTGAGGTCGGACGCCGGCACGCCCATCGCGGTGCCTGCGATGTCGAGATGCGCCCACGGCGTGTTATCGACAAATCGCTGAAGGAACTGCGCCGCGGTGATCGAACCGCCGTTGCGGCCGCCGGTGTTCTTCATGTCTGCAAACTGCGAATCGATCTGCTTGTCGTATTCCGGGCCGAGCGGCATGCGCCAGACGCGCTCGCCGGTTTCCTGCCCCGCCTCGATCAATCGCTCGGAGAGCTTGTCATTGTTGGAAAACAATCCGGCGTAGTCGATGCCGAGCGCGACCATGATTGCGCCGGTGAGTGTTGCAAGATCGATCATGAATTTCGGTTTGTATTTCTTTCCGACGTACCAGAGCACGTCCGCCAGCACGAGCCGGCCTTCGGCGTCGGTATTGATGATCTCGATGGTCTGTCCCGACATGGAGGTGACGATGTCGCCTGGCCGTTGCGCGTTGCCGTCCGGCATGTTCTCGACGACGCCGATAGCGCCGATGACGTTGACCTTGGCTTTTCGCGCGGCGAGTGCATGCATCAGACCAACGACGCACGCCGCGCCGCCCATGTCGCCCTTCATGTCTTCCATCGAGGCGGATGGCTTGATCGAGATGCCGCCGGTGTCGAAGCACACGCCCTTGCCGATGAAGGCGATCGGCTGCTCGCCCTGCTTGCCGCCGTTCCAGCGCATGATGACGGTGCGGCTGTCATGCGACGAACCTTGCCCTACACCGAGCAGCGCGCCCATCTTGAGCTTGGTCATCGCGGCGACATCGAGCACATCGACCTGAACGCCGAGTTTGCGAAGTTGCGTCGCGCGCCGCGCGAACTCGGCCGGAAACAAAACATTCGGCGGCTCGTTGACGAGCTCGCGCGCAATCACGACGCCATCGACGATGTGGCTCTCCGGTGCGAAGGCTTTTTTCGCCTCAGCCACGTCCTTCACCGCGATTGAGAACTGCGCCTTGAGCGGCGCGGCGTCGTCGTCCTTCTTTTTCGTCTTGTAACGATCGAAGCGATAGCTGCGCAGGCGGATACCCGCAGCCAATCCCGCTGCTTGCGCCGCCTTCATCGGCCCGGACGAATTCTCGGCGATCACCGTGACGTCCTCGGTGCCCGAACTCACCTTTGCGGCGAGCTTGCCGCCGAGCTTGAGGAAGTCGATCTCCTTCAGGTCGCTCGCCTTGCCGGTTCCGACCACCAGAAGTCGTCCCGCTTTGAGGGATTCGGGAGCCAGAATGTCGAGGACCGCGCCGTTTTTGCCCTTGAAGCGGTTGGCCGCCGCCGCCCGTTTGACCGCTGCGGCCGCCCCTCCGAGTGCCTTCGTTGCCTGTGGACCGACTTTCAGCGCATCGTCGCAGAAGACCACCAGGATACCGCGAACCGGAGCGGAAAACGGGACGAAGCCGACCTTGACGGCGTCGGTCATGGGCAAATCCTCCGAAAAATCATAGGAAATTCAGGGCGAAAGCGGGGTTTAGAGGCCAAAGGCGGCAGAATCCCGCCCAATTCGCTGTATTATGACGCGTTCCAGGCGGTCGTGCCAAGCGCAGTGCATGCGATTTCCGCATGTCAAAATCAGGCGAATTATCCCCGTTTTGACGTGGCCCAAACGTCACTTCGAGCGATTTATTAACCCTGTCTTAAAACCGGCCCCAGAGCAGCCATTTTGTTGACCGATCAAAGGGATGCTGTGAAATAACAACCTGCTGGAAAGGCCGGTTTTGCGCCCGCGGGGGACCCCCGATTTCGGGAGTCTGGGCGCGCCGCCGAATTTCTGCGGTTTGGGGTTGGGGACATCGCTGCAAGATGGCGTCGCACGACTACGAGTTTTTCTGCGGGACACATACGGCCTGCGACGGCGGCGGAGCACTTCGTTCGCCGGCTGGCGATTGTTCACGGCGGCGCTCCTCATGGTGACGACGATCCTTGCGCGTTATTTCGCGGCGCGTTTCGTGCTGGCTTCTCTGGCGGTGTTCGCCGGAATTTTCGCGCTCATCATCACGGTCGACTACATCGAGCTGATGCGCCGCGCGGCCAGCGTATCTTCGGTGTCGGGACTGTTCGTCGCGCAGACCGCGCTGTTTCGCGTGCCGCTGTCGCTCGAAAAGCTGATGCCGTTCTGCATTCTGATCGGCGCGATGTCGTGCTTCCTCGCGCTGTCGCGGCGGCTCGAACTTGTCGTCGCGCGCGCGTCGGGAATTTCGGCCTGGGAGTTCATCACGCCCGCACTGTTGAGCGCGCTCATCCTCGGCACGCTCGCGACCACCGTTTACAATCCTGTTTCCGCCGACATGCAGGAACGCTCCAAGGGCATGGAGACGCAGATTTTCGAAGGCGGAAACGCGCCGTCGTCCGAAGGCGCGAATTTCTGGATCAATCAGGCGACGGACGATGGACAGGCCGTCATCAGCGCCGCGCGCAGTCAGGAACAGGGCCTCAAACTGACCGGCGTCACGGTGTTCCGTTTCGATCCGTCGGGTCCGTTCAAGGAGCGAATCGAAGCGCAGGAAGCGCGGCTCGAACAAGGGCGCTGGGTTTTCAAAAATGTCCGCCGCTACGGCCTCGATAATCCGCTCGCGGAGGAAGAAACCTACCTTCTTCCAACGACGCTGACGGCGGCGCAGGTGCGCGGAAGTTTTTCCACGCCCGAAACCGTGCCGTTCTGGCAGCTGCCGGATTACATCCGCTCGTCCGAGAAGTCCGGACAAGCAACGGCGGGCTACCGGCTGCAATATCACAAGCTCTTGGCGCGGCCGTTTTTGCTCGCCGCAATGGTATTACTTGCCGCCGCCGTGAGCCTGCGGTTCTTCCGATTCGGCGGTGTCCAGAAAATGGTTTTAAGTGGCGTTGCAGCAGGGTTTCTGCTCTACGTCCTGTCGAAAGTAACTGAGGATTTGAGCAAGGCCGAGCTGATGCATCCGCTCGCTGCCGCGTGGCTGCCTGTTTGTGTGGGCGGCCTCTCGGGATTCTTGGCTTTGCTCTATCAGGAGGACGGGTAGTGAAAATTACCGCCGCCCTCCACGGACGGACGCGTATGGTCACGCGGTGCATTCGCTTGCGCCGCGAATGCCTTGGCTTGCTCACGATTCTCGCAGCCGTTTTCACAATCCCGCTTTCCGTCCCGGTCTCCTCGCCGGCCAACGCGCAGGTGAAGCTGAACTACAACCAGCTTCCCCCCAAACCGCCGAAACCTGCCAAGGTCGGCAAGGACGGGCAGATGCTCGTTCAGGCGACGGAGATGAACTACGACTACAACAACAATCGCATCGCGGCGGTCGGCAGCGTTCAGATCTACTGGAACGGATCGACGCTGGAAGCCGACAAGGTCATCTACGACCAGAAAACCAAACGGCTTCATGCCGAGGGCAACGTCCGCCTCACCGACTCCGACGGAAAGATCACTTACGCCAACCTGCTCGATCTCTCGGACGATTATCGCGACGGCTTCGTCGACTCGCTTCGTCTCGATACCGCCGACTCGACGCGCATGGCCGCAACGCGCGCGGATCGTACCAACGGCGACGTCACGATTTTCCAGAACGGCGTCTACACCGCGTGCGCCGCGTGTAAGGACAATCCGAGAAAGCCGCCGCTCTGGCAGGTCAAAGGCGCCCGCATCATTCACAACCAGACCGAGAAGATGCTGTATTTCGAGAACGCCAGTCTCGAATTTTTCGGCCAGCCGATCGCCTACCTGCCCTACTTCTCGACGCCCGATCCGACGGTCAAGCGCAAATCGGGATTCCTGACGCCAAACTCGATGTCGAACACGTTCACCGGCTTCGGCGTCGAAGTGCCGTATTATTTCGCGCTCGCGCCGGACTACGACCTCACCGTCACGCCGCGCGTCACCACGCGGCAAGGCTTGCTCGCTCAGGCCGAATTCCGCCAGCGGATGATTAACGGCTCTTGGGAAATCCGGGGCTACGGCATCAATCAGGCTGATCCGGGCGCGTTCACTGGCCTGCCGGGCAACAAAACCTGGCGCGGCGGCATCGACACCAAGGGCCAGTTCGCTCTGAACGACAAGTGGGTCTGGGGCTGGGACGGCGTCGCGGTGTCCGACATTGCGTTCTTCCGCGACTACAATCTCGGCCCCTATCGCAACGCGCTGAGTTCGTTCCTGCTCGTGCCAGACACCGGCCTGTCGCAGCTCTATCTGACCGGCGTCGGCAACCGCAGCTACTTCGACGCGCGCGTGATGCACTTCCTCGGCTATTCGGGCGCCGACATCCAGAGCCAGATTCCGGAAGTGCATCCGGTCATCGATTATTCCAACATCATGAACTGGAACGTGTTCGGCGGCGAGGTCAGCTACAAGGGCAACTTCACGAGTCTGAGCCGCGGCACCGCCGACTTCGACGCGATCAATGCCAACGCCAGCATCAACGGCCTGTGCACGGCGACATCGGCCGACCCGATGGCGCGAATGCCCGCCAACTGTCTGCTGCGCGGTGCGGCGGGCGATTACACGCGGCTGTCGGGTGAAGTGCAGTGGCGGCGGTCGTACACCGATCCGATGGGTCAGATCTTCACGCCGTTTGCCTCGCTGCGTGCCGATCTCATCAGCGCCAACATCGTCGCCCAGCCCGGCGTGTCGAATTTCATTCCGACCGGCACCGAGCAGGTCGCGCGCATCATGCCGACCGTCGGTCTCGAATACCGCTATCCTTTTATCAACGTGCAGCCGTGGGGCTCGACGACGATCGAGCCGATCGGCCAGATCATCATCCGGCCGAACGAGACCAGCGCGGGACGCCTGCCGAATGAAGATGCGCAAAGCCTGACCTTCGACGACAGCAATCTGTTCCGCGTCGATAAGTTTGCCGGCTGGGACCGTGTCGAAGGCGGCGGACGCGCCAATGTCGGCGTGCAGGCGACGACGCAGTTCGACCGCGGCGGATTCATCAACGTGCTGTTCGGCCAGTCCTATCAGTTGTTCGGCCTGAACTCCTACGCCGTGCCCGATCCGACAAACACCGGCATCGGCTCCGGTCTCGATACGACGCGCTCCGACTATGTCGGCCGCATTTCGTATCAGCCGAACTCGACGTTCAATTTCTCGACCCGCGTCCGCCTCGACGAATCGACCCTGGCGGTCCGCCGCTTCGAGGCTGAAGGCAAAGCCAACTTCGACCGCTTCTCGGTCAGCGTGCTCTACGGCAATTACGACGCGCAGCCGGAACTTGGCTATCTGCAGCGCCGCGAAGGCATCCTCGGAACCGCCTCGTTCAAAGTCGCACAGAACTGGGTGGTATCGGGCGGCGCGCGCTACGACATCATCAACGACAAGATCAACCAGTACATCATCGGCGCGGGCTACGTGGACGACTGCTTTATCCTGGCGCTGAACTACATCACCGATTACGCCTACGTGACCTCGACGAGCCTGACGCCCGTTACCGATCACCGCGTGATGCTGCAAATCGGCCTGCGCACGATCGGCGGCACCAGCTTCTCGCAGTCCGCCGGCACCAGCCAGTAATAATCCGCTTGAGATCGTCGATGACGCTGACGACCAATCCGATGACGTTTTATCAAGTGCGAGGCATGACGCTCCTCCGCGCAATCGCGCTCGCCGTTGTCGTGCTCGCTGCCGCCGGATTGCAGACACCCGCGCACGCGCAATCGATCGTCGCAATCGTCAACGGCGAAGCGATCACCAACACCGACATCGAACAGCGCATCAAGCTGACGCAGCTGACCGCGAAAAAGACGATTACCCGCCAGGAAGCTCTGGACGAACTCATCAACGACAAAGTGAAGATCAAGGAAGGCAAAAAATACGGTCTCGACCTCTCGGCCGCCGACATCGACAGCGCCTATGCCAACATGGCCTCGCGCATGCGCATGAATGACGAGCAGCTCTCCAAGACGCTGGAGAACAACGGCATCCGTCCGCAGACGCTCAAGGCGCGCATGAAAGCCGACATGACCTGGGGCAATCTCGTGCGCGGGCGCTTCAATTCGACATTGACCCCGGCCGACAAGGATCTGCGCGCGGCGATGGGCGAGAAGGAAGGCGACGACAAGACCTCTGCCGAGAGCTTTGAATACAAGATGCGTCCCATCGTGCTCGTGGTTCCGCGCGGCGCAGCGCCGTCCGCAGTCGAGTTGCGGCGCAAGGAGGCCGAACTGCTGCGCCAGCGCATCGACGGCTGCGATCAGGCCACGGAATTCTTTCGCTCGATGCGAGACGCGGCCATTCGCGATCAGGTCGTCAAAACGTCCGCCGACCTGTCTGCCCCCTTGCGTGAACTTCTCGACAAGACCCCCATCGGCAAGCTGACGCCGCCCGAAATCACCAAGCAGGGCATCGAAATGGTTGCCTTGTGCGGCCGCGACAGCACCAAGACCGACACGCCCGCCAAGCGCGCGCTGAAGGAAAAAATCTATTCAGAGCGATACGAAGCAAAGTCGAAATCGTACCTGCAGGAAATTCGCAAGGGCGCAATGATCGAAATGCGCTAGCATGGTCCGGGCAGTCTTTCGGCCGGGACATTTGCTTTGACGACAATGACGAAACCCATCGCGCTGACGCTCGGCGAGCCGGCCGGGATCGGACCCGACATCGCCATCGCAGCGTGGCTGAAGCGGCGCGAACTCGATCTTCCGCCGTTCTATCTGCTCGGCGACATGGCATTCATGAAAGCGCGGGCGAAGGCGCTCAATGCTGATGTCTCTTTTGCCGAGGTGGACGCCGCAAGCGCCGCGAGCAAATTTCATGACGCCCTGCCCGTCGTCTCCCTTGGACTGAGCGTGACCGCGCAGCCCGGCAAACCTGACGCCACCAGCGCGACTGCGGCCATCGCATCGATCAGACAAGGCGTTGCCGATGTCGTCGCGGGCCGCGCCAGCGCCGTCGTCACCAATCCGATTGCCAAGAGCGTGCTGTATCGATCTGGCTTCGCACATCCCGGCCACACCGAATTTCTCGCCGAACTCGCAAGCGAAGGCGGCAAGACGCCGATGCCGGTGATGATGCTGTGGTCGCCATCGCTTGCTGTGGTGCCGGTGACGATTCACCTGTCGCTGCGCGACGCCATCGCAAATCTTTCCAGCGACCTCATCGTAAAAACCGCGCGCATCGTGATTGCCGATCTGAAATCGCGATTTGGGATCGCCAATCCGCGCATCGCGATCTCCGGTCTCAATCCGCATGCCGGCGAGGATGGTTCGCTCGGCAAGGAAGACCAGGCCATCGTCGCACCCGCCATCGCCAAACTGCGCGCCGAAGACATCGACGTGCGCGGCCCGCTGCCGGCCGATACGATGTTCCATGAGCGCGCGCGAAAAACCTACGATTGCGCGATCTGCATGTATCACGACCAGGCGCTTATCCCGATCAAGACGATTGCGTTCGATGACGGCGTCAACGTCACGCTGGGACTGCAGTTCATCCGAACGTCGCCGGATCACGGCACCGCCTTCGACATCGCAGGCACCGGCAAGGCAAATCCATCCAGCCTCATCGCAGCCATCAAGCTCGCCGCGCGCATGGCCGCCGCAAAGGTATGAGCGCCATCGACGATCTTCCTCCGCTTCGTGACGTTATTGCCCGGCATCAATTGTCGGCGCGCAAATCGCTCGGCCAGAATTTTCTGCTCGATCTCAATCTCACAACCCGCATCGCGCGTGCGGCGGGGCCGCTGGAAAACTCGACGGTGATCGAAGTCGGCCCCGGTCCCGGCGGATTGACGCGCGCGCTGCTTGCGCTCGGCGCCAAACGCGTGATCGCCATCGAACGCGACGAACGTGCCATTCCTGCGCTGGATGAGATCGCGCAGCGTTATCCGGGACGTCTTGAGATCGTCAACGCCGACGCAACGACGTTCGACCCGCGCGCGCTGCTCGCCGACGAGCGCGCCAAGATCGTCGCCAACTTGCCCTACAATGTTGCCACCGCACTTCTGATCGGCTGGCTCTCCGTTGAGCCGTGGCCGCCGTGGTACGAGACAATGGTGCTGATGTTTCAGCGCGAGGTCGCCGAGCGCATCGTCGCGTGCGAGGATGACGATGCCTATGGCCGCCTCGGCGTGCTATCGAACTGGCGGGCGGAGACGAAAATCCTGTTCGATATTTCGCCGTCCGCCTTCGTGCCGCCGCCGAAGGTCACGTCATCCGTCGTGCGCCTGATTCCGCGCGAGACGCCGGAACCTTGCGACCGCCGCGCGCTGGAAAAGGTCGCGGCCGCCGCCTTCGGTCAGCGCCGCAAGATGCTGCGCCAGAGCCTGAAGGCGCTTGGCGTCGATCCAGCCGCTTTGGCCGAGGCCGCAGGCATCGACCCGACACGCCGCGCCGAAACCGTCTCCGTATCCGGCTTTGTTGCCATGGCGCGCAAATTGACGGATATAACGTCGGCAAAAACCTGATCCGACTTCAGTTGAGGAAACGCAATGGCCCAGATGGTTCGCCAGTCTCTCGTCAAGTTCGATGCTCCGCTCTGCGAAACCATCGTCGATACGCCAAAGCCCAAGGGTGCCGAAGTTCTGCTGCGCGTCGAACGCTGCGGGCTGTGCCATTCGGATCTGCACATTCAGGACGGTTACGCCGACATCGGCGGCGGCAAGAAGCTCGACACCACGCGCGGCATGACCCTGCCTTTCACACTCGGACACGAAATCGCGGGCGTCGTCGAGGAGGTCGGCCCGGACGCGCCGAAGGATCTGATCGGCAAGAAGAAGGCGGTGTTTCCGTGGATCGGCTGCGGCGTGTGCCGCGATTGCCAGAACGGCGACGAAAATCTCTGTGCGAAGAATCGCTTCATGGGCGTGTCGATCGACGGCGGCTTCGCCACGCACACGCTCGTGCCGGATGCAAAATATCTTCTCGACTACGATCCGCTGCCCATCGACATGGCCGCAACATTGATGTGCTCGGGCATCACCGCCTACGGCGCGCTGAAGCGTCTCGCCGGTCTGTCGCGTCAGCGCAACATCCTGCTGATCGGCCTCGGCGGCGTCGGCATGATGGGGCTGTCGATTGCGCCCGCGATGTTCAAGCAGAAGATTTCGGTCGCCGATCTGAGCGCGTCCGCACGCGACGCGGCGCTCAAGAACGGCGCGTCATTCGCCTACGATCCGTCCGAAGCCGATATCGCCAAGCGCATTATTAAAGAGACCGAGGGCGGCTTCGATTGCATCGTCGATTTCGCGGGCAGCGAAAAATCGATGGCTTTTGCCGTCTCGGTATTGGCGCGCGGCGGCAAGATTGTCGTGTCCGGCCTGATGGGCGGCCAATTCTCGCTGCCGATGGTGCAATGGATCTACAAGCGCATGACGATTGAAGGCTTCATGACCGGCACACTGGCCGAGGCAAAGGAACTGATGACGCTGGCGCGCGCCGGCAAGATCAAGCCGACGCCGATAAAGGAAGAGCCGATGAAGGAAGCGCAGAAATGGATCGAACAATTGCGCGCGGGCAAGGTCGTCGGCCGCATCATGCTCACCAATTGAGATTTGCGAATTAAGGCAGCGCCGCCGTGCGCTGTTTTCTCTTTGGGCAATTGTGGCCGCCCGAATAAAACCTTAAGCATTCCGGATTCGCGGCCCATTGCGACCCGATTTTTCTCCGAAGACATACGCTCGAAGTCTTTTGTGATGCGTAACTTCGGAGGGGACGATGCGCGGCAATCAATGGAGACTTGCGTCGGCACTTGTCGTTTGCGGACTTATCGCGAGCTTCGGCGAACTCTCGCAGGCCGCTGCGGCAACAGGTGAATGTCTTTCAGGGCCGAAAGGCGAAACGCCGCAGGGCAAGCACTGGTACTACCGGATCGAACGCCCGTCGAAGCGGCACTGCTGGTATCTCGGCGACGAAGGAAAACGGACAGTTCAGGAGACTGCAACAGCCGAACAGCCCGAACAATCGCCGCCGGAAAAGCCCGCACCGAAGCAAAACAGCGAACAGCTTGAGCCTGCCGTTGCCAACGCGCGGGCGGAGGTGACCAAAGATGTGTCGGTGCCGTTCACCACGATGCCGCCGCTGGGTCGGCAGATGTCTCCGCCGCCGCGCGAAACCCTGCCTCAGCCGAACAACTGGTCGCTGGCCGACCGCTGGATCGAACCGCAATCCCCGACCCGGACAGCGCAGGCGGACACGGCCGACACGTCTTCGCAGCCATCCGTTGCGGCGGCTCCGCCCGCTCCCGTGCGGCCGCAATCTGCGGCGATTCAAAAGCCGATTCCGCAGCAGGCGGCCGCTTCATCTCCACCGGCAACGACGGCCGATGACGAACCGGACATGTTCCGCATGGCGCTCGGCATCCTCACGGCCGCGATTGCATTGGCTGCGATCTTCGGCCGCCTCATCGCATCGCATATGAAGCCGCGCCCTCGGCCCGCGCAGCGCCGCGCGATCTGGCAATCGGTGGACGAAGCGGAGTTTCCGCCGGTCTATGCGCGCGGGCGCGTTCACGATCCGTCGTTGCGTGCGCGCGCCGAACAGGATGTCGAGGAGCTGTTGCGGGCGCTGCGTTACCCCGAAGCGGCCCGCGTCACTTCGCCAGCTGTTTCTGCAAATCGCGGACGAAGGCCGAGAGACCCGTCTGGCGCTCGCGCTTGAGACGCTCGGCTTTCAGAATGGTTGCGACTTCCGCATAGGCTGAATCGATCTCGGTATTTATCACGACATAATCGTATTCGGCCCAATGGCTGAGTTCGTGACTGGCGCGGCTCATGCGCCCCGCGATCACCGCGTCCGAATCCTGCGCGCGGGTGTGCAGGCGCTTTTCGAGATCGGCAGCGGACGGCGGCAATATAAAGACACTGACGACATCGTCTCGCGCCTTTTCGCGCAATTGTTGCGTGCCCTGCCAGTCGATGTCGAACAGCACATCCTCGCCGCCCGCAAGCGCGTCTTCGACAGGTTTACGCGGCGTGCCGTAGTGATGATCGAACACGGTCGCAAATTCCAATAGCTCGCCATTCTTCGACATCGCGTCGAATTTCGTCTTGTCGATGAAATGATAATCTTTTCCATCGACCTCGCCCGGACGCTTCGCACGCGTCGTAACAGAAACAGACAGTCTCATGCCGGGCATCTTTTCCAGCAGCATGCGCGAAAGCGTCGTCTTGCCCGCGCCGGACGGAGACGACAGCACGAACATCAGCCCGCGCCGCGCTCCGCCTGTTGTGTTGCCGCCCGAGGCCATTGGTTATTCCAGATTCTGAACCTGCTCGCGAAACTGTTCGACCGCGTTCTTCATTTCAAGGCCGGTGTTGGTCAATTCCACATCGTTCGACTTCGAGCAGGTGGTATTGACCTCGCGGTTGAATTCCTGCGCGAGAAAATCAAGCCGCCGCCCAACTGCCCCGCCCTTGGCGAGAAGCTCGCGCGTCTGCGCGACATGGGAGGCAATGCGATCCAGTTCTTCCCGAATGTCGGCTTTCGCGGCGATCATCACCGCTTCTTGGCTCAGGCGATCCGGATCGAAGCGGTCGGACGTTTCAAGCAATGCTGCGATCTGTTCGGCGAGACGCGCTTTGATGGCCTCCGGCTTCCGGCCCGGCGCGGTTTCAGCCTTTTTCGCAAGACGCTCGATGTCATTCATGCGCTGAAGCAAGATTTCGCCGAGTGCTGTGCCCTCGCGCTTGCGCATGCCGATCAGGCTTTGCAGCGCCTGCTCGAAGGAAGCGGCCACTGCGGCTCTTGCCGCCTGCAATTCCGCTTCGTCGCTTTCCGGCTCGATGACGTCGATGACGCCCTTCATCGCAAGAAGGCCATCGACGCTCGGCGGCGCCGCGCCCGTCTTTTTTGAAATCTCGTCCGCAGCTTTCACGATCGATGCGAGCACATCGTCATTGATGCGGACGGTCTGCGCCGCGCCGCTGCGCTTGACGTTGAGGTTGGCATAGACAGTGCCGCGCGAGAGCAATTCGGTTGCGCGTTTGCGCGCGGCGGTCTCGATGTCGTCCCATCCCGCCGGCAGGCGCATGCGGAAGTCGAAGCCCTTGGCGTTGACCGACTTCAACTCCCACTCGAACGCGTAAGGTCCGCTGGTGCCATGATGGCGCGAGAAGCCGGTCATGCTGGACAGCGCCATTCGGCACGTTCTCCGGTGTGAATCGCATCCAATGAATGCGCTTCAGCTTGTCCGACAAATCAGGAAATCGCGCAAGACGCAGATGTATCGGCCGCTAACGCGATGGCTGCGCGGGCTGCTCTTCTTCTTCCTCAGGTGCCGGTTCGGGCGGCGCGGCATTGGCCGTCGGCCCGCGCTTGGCCGCAGCCGATTTCTTGCGCGCGGCAGCGGACGCCGGATCGAGCGCAATCGGCGCGGATGCGACCGTGGACGTCGACGCCGCAGCTTTCGGACCGGCGGATTTGGGCGCGGTGGCTGGTGCGGTCGCAGGCGCAGCCGATGGTTTCGGAGCAGCGGGTTTAGCTGGAACGGGTTTCGCCGTCATCGGCGGGGGCGTCGGCGCAACAGCGGCAGGGGCCGAAGTCGAGTCGTCGTCTTCGACCTTGTCGTCCTGCGCCGCCTTCTCGATCGCGCGCAATTTCGCGACAGCCTTCTGGTGGTTGTCGTAGTTCTCACTGAATGTGTGGCCGCCGGTGCCGTCGGCGACGAAGTAGAGATCGCGCGTGCGCGCGGGATTAGCGGTCGCTTCGAGCGACGCGCGGCCCGGATTGGCAATCGGTCCCGGCGGCAGCCCATTGACGACATATGTATTGTAAGGCGACGGCTGGCTGATTTCGCTGCGCTTGATCGGACGGCCGAGTGTGCCGCGTCCGCCGACGAGACCATAGATGATCGTCGGATCGGATTGCAGCCGCATGTTCTGCTTCAGGCGATTGACGTAGACTGCGGCAACGCGGCTGCGCTCGTCGGCGCGGCCGGTTTCTTTCTCGACGATGGACGCGAGCGTCACGAGCTGGTCGGGCGAGCGAACCGGCACGTCGGGGCTGCGGCGCTCCCAGATTTCGGCCAGCACCTTTTTCTGCGCGGCCTGCATGCGCGCAATCACCTGATCCCGCGGCGTGCCGCGCGGAAACTTATAGGTATCCGGCAAGAGCGTGCCTTCGCGCGGCTGTTCTTTCAGCGAGCCGTTGAAAATGTCGTTGTCCTGAAGACGCGCCACGATCTGTTCGGAGGTCAGTCCTTCGGGAATCGTGATCGAGTGCTGAACGACCTTGCCTTCGACGATGGTGTTGATGACATCGCGCAGCGAGGCATTTTTCTGGAAAAGATACTCGCCCGATTTCAATCCCGCGCGCGCGTTGAGTGCGACGACCGCGCCGATGAAGGTCCAGCGGTCTGCGGTGATGACGCCGTTACGCAGAAGAATGTCGTCGATGTCGGTCATGCCCGCGCGCGGCGGAATGTTGACGACCTTGTCCTCGGTAAGCGGACCTCGCTCCTCGATGATCTTCTTGCCGTAGAAAAAGACGCCGCCGGTCACGATCATCGAAATGATGAGAAAGGTCATGATGGCATTGCCGATCATGACCAGCGGATTACGTGCGCGCTCCGAGCGCAGCGGCGGCCGTGGCACCTGCTCCGGTTCAAGCGCCGCGCGCGGGCTGCGTGGCGAAATCGGCGGTCTCTGACTCATCGATACAACCTAAATTCCCAAAGGCCGTCGGCCTGTTCCTGTCGCCCTTTGAACCGACGTCTTATGCTCGCCGAAGTCAAAAATTATGGCCGAATCCGGCAAAACCGGATTTCAAATATCAGCTTGCAAGACGCCGCACCACCAGCGATGCGTTGGTTCCACCGAAACCGAATGAATTCGACAGCGCCACATTGATTTCGCGCGGCCGTGCCTTGTTCGGCACGAGGTCGATGGCGGTCTCGACCGACGGATTGTCGAGATTGATCGTCGGCGGCGCGATGTTATCGCGAATCGCAAGGACACAGAAAATCGCTTCGATCGCGCCGGCCGCTCCGAGCAGATGACCGGTCGATGACTTTGTGGATGACATCGAGACTTTCGATGCCGCATTTCCGAGCAGGCGCTGTGCCGCGCCAAGCTCGATCTCGTCGCCGAGCGGTGTCGAGGTGCCGTGCGCGTTGATGTAGTCGATGTCGGATGCCGTCACGCCGGCGCGCTTCATCGCCATCTGCATGCAGCGATAGGCGCCGTCGCCATCTTCGGCGGGAGCCGTGATGTGATAGGCGTCGCCGGTCAGACCGTAGCCGACCACTTCGGCATAGATCTTCGCGCCGCGCTTTTTGGCATGCTCGTACTCTTCGAGGATCACGACGCCTGCGCCCTCGCCCATCACGAAACCGTCGCGATCCTTGTCGTAGGGCCGCGATGCAATCGTCGGATTGTCATTATACTTGGTCGCCATCGCGCGCAGTGCGCAGAACCCACCCATCGCCAGCCGATTGACCGCCGATTCCGCGCCGCCGGCGACCATCACATCGGCATCGCCGAATGCGATGAGACGGCTGGCGTCGCCGATGGCATGCGCGCCGGTGGAACAGGCCGTCACCACCGCGTGGTTCGGACCTTTCAGGCCATGCTTGATCGAGACATAGCCCGAGGCGAGATTGATGAGACGTCCGGGAATGAAGAACGGCGACAGCTTGCGCGGCCCGCGTTCTTTCAGAATCACCGCCGCTTCGCCAATGCCCTCGATGCCGCCGATGCCGGAGCCGATCATCGTGCCGGTGGCGCAGCGTTCTTCCTCGGTGCTGGGGTGCCAGTTCGCGTCGTTGAGCGCCTGCTCGGCCGCTGCCATCGCGAAAATGATGAAGTCGTCGACCTTGCGCTGCTCCTTCGGCTCCATCCACTCGTCGGGATTGAAAGTGCCGTTGGTGCCGTCGCCGCGCGGGACCATGCAGGCGATCTGACAGGTGAGATCCGAGGCATCGAACGCGTCGATTCTCTTCGCGCCGCTCTCGCCATTGAGGATGCGCTTCCAGGTCGGCTCAACGCCATTGGCCAGTGGCGACACCATGCCCAGCCCCGTGACGACGACCCGTCTCATCTTGGTCCTCAACTTGCGAAGTGAATGGATATCCCGGCGGCTACAGACAGAAAGACGGCGGGTCGTTCGATTACAACCCGCCGTTTTTCAAAACGTGCCGCGCAAGCGTCAGCTTTTTGCGTTTTTCTCGAGAAACTTGGTGGCGTCGCCGACCGTGAGAATCGTCTCAGCGGCGTCGTCCGGAATTTCGCAGCCGAATTCTTCTTCAAAGGCCATCACGAGCTCGACCGTATCGAGACTGTCGGCTCCGAGATCGTCGATGAAGCTCGCCGAATCGACGACCTTCTCCGGTTCGACACCCAGATGCTCAACCACGATCTTCTTAACTCGCTCGCCAATCTCACTCATCGTTTCCAACCTCGTGCTTGTTCCACTAAACCCGACTGCGAGTCATCGTAGTGTGTTGCCGCCTGAATTCGTGCCGTCCGTTTCGCGTCCCGTGCGGGCAAAATACCGGAAACGGCGGCGGGCCAAGCCACGGCAATATACAGGGTTTGATGATCCTGCAATGGCGATGTTACCGAGCCCCCAAGCCGTTCGGTTAACATACTTCCCCGGCCTTGGCCACACGCCGGAGGAACCCGAATTCCCTCGCAAAATGCGCTGAAATCGGCCGGTAACAGCCTCAGATCATTGCCATTCCGCCGTTGACGTGAATCGTCTGTCCGGTGACGTAGGCGGCCTCGTTGGACGCGAGGTAGACGGCTGCCGCCGCGATGTCCTCAGGCGTGCCGAGGCGGCCCGCAGGCACCTTCCCCAAAACCGCTTCGCGCTGCTTTTCGTTGAGCGCGTCCGTCATAGGCGTCGCGATAAATCCGGGCGCAATGCAGTTCGCCGTGACGTTGCGGCGGGCATATTCCGCCCCGACCGATTTCATCATGCCGATCAGTCCGGCTTTGGAGGCCGCGTAATTGCCCTGCCCGGCATTTCCCGTAACGCCGACGACCGACGTGATGGCGATGATCCGGCCGAATCGCTTTCGCATCATCAATTTCACCGCGGCGCGCGACAGGCGAAACGTCGCCGTGAGATTGACGTTGATGACGTCGTTCCAGTCCTCGTCGCGCAACTGAACGAACAGATTGTCGCGCGTGATGCCGGCATTCGCCACGAGGATGTCGACCTGCCCCATCGCCTTCTCGGCTGCGGGGACCAGTGCCTCGACTTCATCCGAGTTTGACAGATTGCACGGCAGAACATGCACGCGCTCTTTCATCTCGCCTGCGAGCGTATCGAGGACGTCGCGCCGCGTTCCGGAAATCGACACGGCCGCGCCCTGTGCGTGCAGCGCCTTGGCGATGGCGTTGCCGATGCCGCCTGTCGCACCGGTTACGAGTGCGGTTTTGCCGGTCAGATCGAACATGGTGTCCCCCAAAATCATTGTGCGGCAATGAGAGTCGTCGTTTGCCGCACAAAAATGCGGTTCGTCAATGATTAAGCACTCAAAGAAAGGGGTTCAATGGTATGTTTTGCATCGACGATCCGCTCCGAATATGAGTGCCGATGCGCTATCGCACCACCATCGAATCCCAGTCATTCGTCTTCGACGACCTCAAGCAGGTGATGGCCTTCGCCAGCCCTGCCCGGTCTGGTGATGTTCTTGCCGGAATCGCAGCATCGTCGTCTCAGGAACGAATGGCCGCGCGCTATGTGCTGGCCGATGTGCCGCTCAAGCAGTTTCTCACCGAAGCACTCATCCCTTATGAGGACGACAACATCACGCGGCTGATTATCGACAGCCATGACGCGAAGGCATTTGCGCCGGTATCGCATCTGACCGTCGGCGGATTTCGCGACTGGCTTTTGTCGGAACGCGCGACGACCGATGCGTTGACCGCGCTGGCACCGGGCCTCACGCCGGAAATGGCGGCTGCCGTCTCCAAGATTTCGCGCAATCAGGATCTGATTGCGATTGCGCGCAAGTGCCGCGCCGTCACGCGCTTCCGCAACACCATCGGGCTTGAGGGTCAGTTGTCGGTGCGGTTGCAGCCCAATCATCCGACCGACGATCTGCGAGGCATTGCCGCGTCTACTCTGGACGGATTGCTGATGGGTTCAGGCGATGCCGTGATCGGCGTCAATCCGGCGTCCGACAGCATGCCGGTGCTCGACCGGCTGACGCGCATGCTGGACGAGATGATCCAGCGTTTTGAAATTCCGACGCAGAGTTGCGTGCTGACGCATGTCACCAGCACGCTCAAGCTGATCGAAAACAAAGCGCCCGTAGATCTTGTGTTTCAGTCCATCGGCGGCACGGAGAAAACCAACCGCTCGTTTGGCGTCACGCCTGAGCTTCTCGACGAGGCGCGGGAAGCGGCCTTGTCGCTGAATCGCGGCACCATCGGCAACAACGTCATGTATTTCGAGACCGGCCAGGGCAGCGCGCTGTCGGCGGACGCAAATTTCGGCGTCGATCAGCAAACCTGCGAGGCTCGCGCCTATGCGCTGGCGCGGCGCTACAAACCGCTGCTTGTGAACACCGTCGTCGGATTCATCGGCCCCGAATATCTCTACGACGGCAAACAAATTATTCGCGCGGCGCTGGAGGATCATTTCTGCGGCAAATTGTTGGGCCTGCCGCTCGGTTGCGACATTTGCTACACCAATCACGCCGAAGCCGATCAGGACGACATGGACACGCTGCTCGTGCTGCTTGGCGCAGCGGGCGTCAATTTCATCATGGGCGTGCCGGGCGCGGACGACATCATGCTTAGCTATCAGAGCACGTCGTTTCACGATGCGCTATTTCTGCGCGAAACGATGGGATTGAAGCGCGCGCCGGAATTCGAGGCCTGGCTGCAACGCATGCAGATCACCGATGCAAGCGGACGCATCAAACCGCCCTCGCCCAACGCGTTGCTCGGCGGGTTGTCTTCGCTGAAATCGCTGGTCGCATGACAAACGGCGATGTCACGAGAAGTCCGTGGACCGAGTGGCGCGAGATCACACCTGCACGTCTTGCGCTGGGCCGCGCCGGTTCAGGTATGCCGACGGATGAGGTTCTGAAATTCGGCTGGGCGCATGCGATGGCGCGCGATGCGATCCACGCAGCACTCAATGTCGAAAAACTCGACAGCGAATTGAAGGCACAGGGCTGGACGGCCGCACACATTCAAAGCCGCGCAAGGGATCGCGCGATCTATCTGCGGCGGCCTGATTTGGGTCGCGCCATCGCGCCTGACAATATTGCTAAACTGCGCGATGCGCCGTTCGCGCAAAACAGCATCTGCATCGCGATCGGCGATGGATTGTCGTCACTCGCGATCGAAAGCCACGCCGCACCCTTGCTCGCCGCACTGAAAAAGCATCTCGCGAACGAACTGAAAAACTCGCCCGTCGTGATCGCAACGCAGGCGCGTGTCGCGCTCGGCGACGAGATCGCCAAACTATTGAAGGCGAAACTCTCGATCATGCTGATCGGCGAGCGTCCGGGATTGAGTTCGCCGGACAGTCTCGGCATCTACGTCACGCACGCGCCGTTCAAATCGCGCAGCGATGCCGACCGCAATTGCATTTCCAATGTGCGGCCGGAAGGGCTGAGTTACGATGCCGCAGCGTTCAAGCTCGCGTGGCTTATCCGTGCGGCGCTGGGGCGCGGACTGACCGGCATCGATCTGAAAGATGAAAGCGATCTTGCTTTGATCGCTGCGAACACAACGCCGGCTTTGCCGAAAGGCTGACGATCAGCCCTTCGCTGCGGCAATTGCCGCCTTCGCAGCCTCGATGTCGCCCGGTCCGCCGACCGAGACGCCGACCGCGCCGTCAGCGATGCGCTTGACCAGACCCGACAGAACCTTGCCCGCGCCGATTTCGAGAAAATGCGTGACGCCTTTCGACGCCATGTATGAAACGCTTTCGCGCCAGCGCACGGTGCCCGTCACTTGCTCGACGAGACGCTTGCGGATTTCATCCGGATCGGTGATTGCGGACGCCAGAACGTTCGAGACCAACGGAGCCTTGGGCTTGTTGATGGTGACGCCGGCGAGCGCCTGCGCCATCACGTCGGCGGCAGGCTGCATCAGGCGGCAATGGAACGGCGCGGAGACGGGAAGCAGCATCGCGCGCTTCGCGCCTTTTGTTTTTGCAATTTCAAGTGCACGCTCGACCGCCGCCTTGTCGCCGGAGACGACAACCTGCCCGCCGCCGTTGTCGTTGGCGGCCTGACACACCTGGCCCTGCGCGGCTTCGTTGGCGACGGCGACCGCAGCCTCGTAGTCGAGACCGAGCAATGCGGCCATCGCACCGACGCCGACAGGCACCGCCTTCTGCATCGCGAGGCCGCGCGTGCGGAGTAGTTTCGCCGTATCTGAGATCGAGAAACTTCCCGCCGCCGCAAGCGCCGAATATTCGCCGAGCGAATGGCCCGCGACGAACGCAGCATCCCGCGCAACATCGACGCCCGCCTCGGTTTCCAGTACGCGAAGCGTCGCAATGGAGACGGCCATCAGCGCAGGCTGCGCGTTCTCAGTCAGTTGCAGCGTCTCGGCCGGGCCGTCCCAGATGATCGCCGTCAGCTTCTGGCCGAGTGCCGCGTCAACCTCGTCGAATACGGCCTTGGCGACCGGGAACTGGTCGGCCAGCGCCTTGCCCATGCCGACGGCCTGCGAGCCCTGTCCGGGAAACGTGAATGCTGCGGTCATGGAAGCCTCCGAAATGAGGCGTTTAAGTCGCTGCCAGTGGCCGACAAGTCAAGCTGCCGCCAGATGCCGCCGCATCCATTGGGCCATCGGGCTAGTCTGCCACAGGCCGACCAGGCCAATGGCCGAGGCACCCGAAATAAGGGCCATTTTTGGCCCATTTTGCCTTGCACCAGGGCTCAAAATCCCTATAAAGCGCCATCCGTAGGTCCCGGCCGGGAGCTGAACGGACGGTCTCAGCAATCTCCTTTTTAAAGGACGATTGATGCGACAGGGCCAGTCGGTCCGACGTCCTGTGTTCCCGCCTTCTGAGCAATATCGAGTCCTTTCCGAAGGTCTCGAAGGGCTTGCCGCCAGGACCCGCGCCAACACTGGAAAGGACACCCATGCCTCTTTACGAGCATGTATTTCTCGCGCGTCAGGATGCGAGCGCCCAGCAGGTCGAAGAGTTCACCACGCAGATCACCGGCGTGATCGAAGGTCTCGGCGGCAAGGTCACCAAGACCGAGAACTGGGGCGTGCGCTCGCTCACCTATCGCATGCACAAGAATCGCAAAGCGCATTTCATGATGCTGAACATCGACGGCCCCTCCGCTGTGGTCGCCGAGATCGAGCGTCAGGAGCGCATCAACGAAGACGTCATCCGCTATCTCACCGTGCGCGTCGATGAGCTTGAAGAAGGTCCGTCGGCGATGATGCGAAAGTCCGACCGCGATCGTGACGAGCGTGGCGGCGGCTTCCGTGGCGACCGCGATGGCGGTTTCGGCGGCGGCCGTGAAGGCGGCGGTTTCCGTGGCGATCGTGGTCCGCGCCGTCCGCGCGACGACGAGGCCGCAGCATCGGTGGAGGAGTAAGATCATGGCAGACGCTGGTGCACGCCGTCCGTTCTTCCGCCGCCGCAAGACCTGCCCGTTCACGGGTCCGAACGCGCCGAAGATCGACTACAAGGATTCCAAGCTGCTGATGCGTTACGTGTCCGAGCGCGGCAAGATCGTGCCGAGCCGGATCACCGCCGTATCCGCTCTCAAGCAGCGTGAGCGCGCCCGCGCCATCAAGCGGTCGCGTTTTCTCGGTCTGTTGCCTTACGTTATTCGCTAAGATCGTT
>JAFKKP010000278.1 GCA_017305515.1 Hyphomicrobiales bacterium | reverse complement strand
CGCGTCGAGCGCGAACGCGCAATCCGTGACGAGCAGGGTGACGGGTGCCGTCGGCGGCGCAACGGCGGCGGTAGGATCGACGGCGGGTGCGGCAGGTTCAGCCGCCAGCGGCGCCACCGACTTCTCGGCTTTGAACTCGACGCCGGGAAGCGCGCCGATGGGCGGAGACTGGAACGGCGGCGCACGCACGCGTATCGGCGGCAAGGACGTCACGATCCGTGGCGCGGTCGCCAGCCAGGGCAGCAGCAGCGCCTTCAAGGCCGGCGCAGGAATCAACTTCTAGCGTTATCCTGGTTTCGGAAACGGCGTCAGCGCAACCGCCATCGACACGTTGCCGATCTCGCCGTGAACGTCGAGGATCGTGCCGTCGCCGACACCGATGCCGCGCTCGGTATCCCATGCGCACGATGCGCTGATGCCGACCCAGCCGCCGCGCGGCATTCGCAGAAGATGCACAGTCAAATTCGGATTCGGATCGGCGACGGCGTTTTGCAGCGGCCGCGCGATGCCGTGAGTCCAGTCGGCGGGACCGAGCACCGCTGAAAGGCTCGAAGGCGATGCGCCTGCGATGATGGGGACGGTCTGGCGAAACCATGCGATGCCGTCGCCGACGCGGCTTTCCATCGCGTCCATCATCCACGGACGGCCGTGAAAAGATTTGATGACGCGCGGCGGATATTTTGACGGATCGATAGCCGCCGGAGGCAGTTGCGGAATCTCCGGTGTCTCGACGCGCCGGTCGTTGATGAAGGTGATCCGCGCGGTCGCGCAGGGATCGGAATGAACGTCGGCAAATAAGGTGTTGTCGATGACGTTGACGCGGCCGCCTTCGCGCAGCGGCATGATCTGCGTGCGCAGCGCCGACATCGGCGTGGGTTTCAAAAACGACACCGTGACGCTGATCGCGGTGCCCCATTTGCGTTCAGCGGCGAGCGCCTCGGCTTCCGCCGTGAGCAGGCTCGCAATCGCGCCGCCTTGCAGTCCGCTGAACGGACCTGCGGCGAGTGCGGTTGGAGTCCAGATTCCGGGCGCGTCACCTTTCGCGAAAATCGCGGGCGGCGTCATACCTCGCGGCGGCTGAGGAAGGCGAGCCGCTCGAACAGATGCACGTCCTGCTCGTTTTTGAGCAGCGCGCCGTGCAGCGGCGGAATGAGCTTGCGCGGATCGCGTTCGCGCAGCTGCTCGGCCGTCATCTCTTCATTCATCAGAAGTTTCAACCAGTCGAGCAATTCCGACGTTGAAGGTTTCTTCTTCAGGCCGGGCACGTCGCGCACCTCGAAGAAAATCTTCATCGCCTCCGAGACGAGACGCTTCTGGATGTTCGGGAAGTGCACATCGACGATGGCCTGCATCGTGTCGGCGTCCGGGAACTTGATGTAGTGGAAGAAGCAGCGGCGCAGGAATGCGTCCGGCAATTCCTTCTCGTTGTTCGACGTAATCATCATGATCGGGCGCTGCTTGGCCTTGATGGTCTCGCCGGTTTCGTAGACATAGAATTCCATGCGATCCAATTCGAGCAACAGATCGTTCGGGAATTCGATGTCGGCCTTGTCGACTTCGTCGATCAGCAGCACGGGACGTTTCTCGGACGTAAAGGCATCCCACAATTTGCCGCGCTTGATGTAGTTGGAAATATCCGACACGCGCGGATCGCCGAGCTGGCTGTCGCGCAGGCGCGAGACGGCGTCATACTCATAAAGACCCTGCTGGGCTTTCGTCGTGGACTTGATGTGCCAGGTGATGAGCGGCGCATCGAGCGCCTTGGCGACCTCCTCGGCCAGCACGGTCTTGCCGGTGCCGGGTTCGCCCTTCACGAGCAGCGGACGTTCGAGAACGATGGCCGCGTTCACCGCAACTTTGAGATCGTCGGTGGCGACGTAGTTTTTCGTGCCCTTGAATTTCATCGTGCGAACGCCCTTGAAGTCCGATTGAGTCGTCTTGTTTCAAACAAGAAACGACCGCCACCAATGGCTCGGGGCGGTCGCTGCAAAAGTCGTTTAGTGCGTCAGGCGCGCCGGAGCAATCCGATAATGACGAGCACCAGCACTGCGCCGATCAGGGCATTGATGATTTCGCCGACCATGCCGGCGCCGAGACGAATGCCGAGTTGCGGCAACAGCCAGCCCGCCACGACCGCGCCGACGATGCCGACCACGATGTTGCCGAGAAGCCCGAAGCCGAAGCCGCGGACGACCAGTCCTGCAAGCCAGCCCGCAATCGCGCCGACGATAAGCCAAGCAATAATACCCATGAGCGTCCCCTTAATGTCTGGTCACGGCTCAACAGGCCGTGCGGGCAAAGTTTAGTCGAGGCGCGGTTCCGGTCCAGCGGGGTGGAGCGTAGATTTTCGGCAGCAGGCCTGCGTTGCAGCGCGTCCGTTGCGGGCGCGAACCCTTGACGCTTGAGCTTGCATAAGCAAATTAGACCCATGTTTCTGCAATTTTTCACATCGTTGCGCGACGCGCAGGTGCCGGTGACGCTGCGTGAATATCTCACGCTGATGGAGGCGCTCGACCGCGACGTCGCCGACACGTCGGTTGAGAATTTCTACTATCTCGCGCGTGCCTCGCTGGTGAAGGACGAGCGCAATCTCGACAAGTTCGACCGCGTGTTCGGCGCGACCTTCAAGGGCCTGGAAAATCTGCTCGATGCGATGGAGAAGGCGGAGATTCCTGCCGAGTGGCTGAAGAAGCTCGCGGAAAAATATCTCACCGAGGAAGAGAAGAAGCAGATCGAGGCGATGGGCTGGGACAAGCTCATGGAGACTTTGAAGAAGCGACTTGAAGAACAGAAGAAGCGCCATCAGGGCGGCAACAAGTGGATCGGCACTGCCGGCACGTCTCCGTTCGGCGCGGAGGGCTACAATCCCGAAGGCGTGCGCATCGGTCAGGAAAAGAGCCGTCACCAGCGCGCGGTGAAGGTGTGGGATCGCCGCGAGTTCAAGGATCTCGACGGCAATGTCGAGTTGGGAATTCGCAACATCAAAGTCGCGCTGCGACGCTTAAGAAAATTCGCGCGCACCGGCGCGCCGGACGAACTTGATCTGGATACGACCATTAAAGAGACAGCTAATCACGGCTATCTCGACGTGCATATGCGCCCCGAGCGGCGCAACGCCGTGAAGGTTCTGATCTTCTTCGACATCGGCGGCTCGATGGACGGCCACATCGCGCAGGTCGAGGAGTTGTTCTCGGCGGCGAAGACCGAGTTCAAGCACATGGAATATTTCTACTTCCACAACTGCCTCTATGAAGGCGTGTGGAAGCAGAACAAGCGGCGCTTCTCTGATCGCACGCCGACATGGGACATTCTCCATAAGTATCCTCACGATTATAAAGTCGTGTTCGTCGGCGACGCGTCGATGTCGCCGTATGAGATCGTCGTGCCGGGCGGATCGGTCGAGCACGTCAACGAGGAGCCGGGAAGTGTGTGGCTGGAGCGCGTGACGCGGACCTATCCGCACGCGGTCTGGCTCAATCCCGTCGCGCGCAAGCACTGGGACTATTCGGAATCGACAACCATCATCCGCCGTCTCTTTAGCGAGCGCATGTTCCCGCTGACGCTCGAAGGTCTCGAAGGCGCGATGCGCGAACTGACGCGCTGAATTTTTCACGGACAATCACATGGCTCCAAAGATCACACGCGGCATCAAGCCGATGCTCGCAGAGGCCAACGCGCAGATCGAAACGATGGATGTCGCTCAAGTCATCGAAGCGATGAAGAATGATGATGTCGTGCTGATCGACATTCGCGATCCGCGCGAGATCGAGCGCGACGGCAGAATTCCCGGCGCGTTTCATTGCACGCGCGGCATGCTGGAATTCTGGATCGATCCGGAATCGCCTTACGCCAAACCTGTGTTTCAGCAGGACAAGAAATACATTTTCCATTGCGCAGGCGGCTTGCGTTCGGCGCTTGCGGCGAAAACCGCAGAAGACATGGGATTGAAGCCGGTCGCGCATCTCGGCGGCGGATTCGCCGCGTGGAAGAAAGAGGGTGGACCGGTTGAAAATTTCCAACTGAAGAAATCGAAGGACTAAGATTGATGGGTCAGCAAAAGTATCATGCTGGCAATCTGGTCCCGATGTTTCGTCTTGCTGCTGAACTTCGTCAAAAGATGTTAGCGGCGGATTTTACAGATAACGGCGGCGCAATTCACAGCGCAGAAAGAATTTTGGACATACTTGGAAGATGCTTGGTCTATCCAGATATTAGCCACATCAACAATCTATCAAGTTCTTCCAGAGCGGAATTTTCTGTTCTCGCTTTGTTGGCGCATCACAATGGCGAGAAAGTATTCATTGAACATGTGTCACCGCTGAGAGACCTAACTCGGAAGGCGATTGATGCAATACTAGATGGTATGACTGATACTCGGTTTGTTGAATTTGTAAAAAATCATTATCGCTTGGCTCTTCTAACTAAAGAAGAAACGGCACTATTGAATAGTATCAATCGCAGCAAAATGTCGGCGACGCGGCTTCAGGAGGCTGAAATCAAGATGGATCCTCTCGTCTCGACCCAATGGCTCGCCGACAATCTGAAAAACGTTCGCGTGCTCGACGCGACGTTCAAGCTGCCCGGCGTCACGCCGCTGCCGATCGACGATTTTCGCGAGCGCCATATTCCCGGCGCGGTTTTTTTCGACGTCGATGCGGTGTCGGATCGTTCGAGTTCGCTGCCGCATATGTTTCCCAGCGCCGAGCAGTTCGGCCGCGATGTCGGCGCGCTTGGAATTTCCAACGACGACACCGTCGTCGTCTATGATAATGGCACATGGATCGCCGCGCCGCGCGCATGGTGGATGTTCCTGTCGTTCGGCCACAGGAATGTCCGTGTTCTCGACGGCGGACTGAAGAAATGGCTCGCGGAAAATCGTCCAGTCGAGAAAGGCGATGCCAAGCCTGCGCCGAAATCCTACAAGGCGACGTTCGACGCCAGGCGCGTGCGCTCGATGCAGCAGATGATCGGCAATCTGGAATCGCAGGCCGAGCAGGTGATCGACGCGCGGCCCGCCGGACGTTTTGAAGGCACGGTGCCGGAGCCGCGTGCGGGATTGCGCGACGGGCATATTCCCGGCAGCCGCAGCGTGCCCTATGCGACGCTTTACGATGCGAATACCGGCGCGATGAAATCGCTCGACGATCTGCGCGCGGCGTTCATGGGTGCGGGCGTCGATCTGGAAGAGCCGATCGTCACGAGCTGCGGCTCAGGCGTGTCGGCAGGCGTGCTGACGCTCGCGCTCTATCGCCTCGGCGTCACCGATACGTCGCTCTATGATGGCTCGTGGTCAGAATGGGGAGCGGGCGGCGGTCCGCCGGTTGCTACCGGCCCCGCCTGAAGCCGTCTGGTCCGGCGCGTCGAATCCGCTGAACGGCGAATTCGTCGAGAGCGGCTGCTGCGCCTGCGTCAGCGCGCGCGGCGCGCGCCAGTGCCGGATCGTTGTGCCCGTCGCCGTGCGGCTCCGTTTCGCCTTCCGCACGCGCGGCTTGCGTTGAACTTTTGGCGCTTCTTCGGCTGCGGCTTTTTCCGCGACGATCTCCTTCGCCGATGCCTGCGTGTCGAGCGCCGCAGTTTTCGTTTCCGCCGCAGGCTTCTCCTCGGTCGTCACGATGTCCGGCTTGACCTCGGCAGGCCTGCTTTCGGCAGGCTTGATGTCAGGCCGCAGCGGCGGCGGATCGACACGCGCCAGCGACAGCATCGGACGGTTGGTGTCCATCGCGGGCGCCATCGGCTGCTGTGCCGCGCGCCAGGCGGGAACTCCGACGAAGTCTTCGTGCGCGGATCGCAACAGCGCGGCCGCACCGAGGCCGAATATCAGCACCGAGGCTGAGAGGATGAAACTTGCAAAGAGAATCCGGATTCCTGGAAGCATGTCTGTCGTCCTGCCCTCGCCGCCGCACGGCGCGAAAGTGTCTGGAACGCGTTGACGCTTACGGGAACAGGCCGACTCACGCTTCGCTAGGAGTGCCGCGCGCGGCGAATCAGGCAAAAATGAGAATACTCCAAACCCTCCAAACCGGCCAAAAATAGTTTGAAGCATCAAAGGCTTCGCCGCAGTGCCAAAACGCGGCACGGGAACGGCAAAACTCTCGAAAATGTAACGTCGGCGGTGGCCGTTTTTCCGACATTTGTCTTGAATGTGCCGCTATCCTGAGCGAATTGGCGTTAACGTTGCGGTGTCGGGTTCGCACTATACAAGGGGCATGATGTTCAATCGGCTGATGGCTACGACTGCGCTTTTGTCTGCGAGTGTTGCAGCACTGCCGCTGCTTGCGACGACATCGATGGCGCAATCCTATCCGCCGCCGCCCGGCTACTCGCAACCGTTGCAGACTGTGCCCTATGACGCGCCGCCGGTCGTCGGCGATGCGCGTGGAACTCCGGACTTCGACCGTCTCGACGACGAAGACGGCATGGATCGCGGCACATCATTGTCGGCACCGGGCTATCAGCAGCAGCCGAACTATCGGCAGGCAGCACCTCAGCCGCGCACTTACGAACAGCAGGGCTATACGGGTCCGATCCTTTCTCCAGATGATCCGCGCTACGGCCGTCCCGCCGGCGCGCCGGTGCCACCGCATTATTCGGATCGCGGTCCGCAGCAGCAGGATGGCGGCATGCGTCCGCCGGGCACGGTCGACGGCTCGACCGCCGCCGTGCCGCAGCGGCCGAACGTCGTCGGCGCGGACGGCAAGCAGACATCGGTGATGGCGCTGCCGGCCGACGAGCAGCCCGAAACCGGCCCGCGCAAGGAACTCGATGCGCGGTTGAAGCGTCAGGAAGTGAACTATCCGACCAAGGAGCCGGCCGGCACCATCATCGTCGATACGCCGAACACGCAGCTCTATTACATTCTCGGCGGCGGCCGCGCGATCCGCTATGGCGTGCGCGTCGGCCGCGACGGCTTCACATGGACCGGCGTGCAGAAGATCACGCGCAAGGCGGAGTGGCCGGACTGGCATCCGCCGCCGGAAATGATCGACCGCCAGCCCTATCTGCCACGCTTCATGGCGGGCGGCGACGGCAATCCGCTCGGCGCGCGCGCAATGTATCTCGGCAATACGGTCTATCGCATTCACGGCACCAACCAGCCGTCCACCATCGGCAAGTTCGTGTCGTCGGGCTGCATCGGCATGCTCAATGAAGATGTCAGCGATCTATTCGATCGCGTCAAAGTCGGCACGCGCGTGGTCGTGCTGCCGGGCGGCGCGCCTCCGAGTTCCGTCACGGCCTCCGCAACGCCGCAGTCGAGCACGGGTTACGGCCCGGGCGCGACCGGCGCGCCTCCGGCGCCTGCTGCAAATGGCGGCGGACCCGTAACTCTTCAGCCGAACCAGGCAATGGGCGTTCCCAATCAGGGACCGACCGTCGTGCCGCCGCTGCCAGCGCCGGTGGTTGTGCGCTAGTCATCGATTTCAGATCGATCGTGAAAATGCCCGCGTCTCGCGGGCATTTTCGTTTGAACGTGTCCCTGCGGAGGTTGCATGCGCGCTCCATCTTTGCTTTCGTATTTCAAGATATTTCCAGCATTTGTTTTTCGGGACTCCGATGAAGACATTTTTGATCGCTGCCGTTTTCGCGGTTTTTGCGACCGGCACGCAGGCCGCTGACATTCCGGCGCGGATCTATACCAAAGCGCCCCTCGCGCCGGTCGTGAGTTACAGCTGGACCGGATGTTACGCCGGCGGCAATGCCGGCGGCAGCTGGCACCGGATCGAACAAGCCGCCAACAGTAACACAGCGGGTGTTCCGTTTGTGCCGCCGCTCCCGTTCGGCAGTTCCGATGGCGGTGCTTTCATTGGCGGTGTCCAGATCGGCTGTGATTATCAGTTCGCCGGTAACTTGGTCGTCGGCGTGCAAGGCATGTTTGATTTCGGCGATATCAAAAGCAGCAATGCGTCTTCCGATCCGCGGCTGGCCGCCTTTGGCGAGTTTCAGCAAACGACCACGCGAGACATTTATACCACCACCGCTCGTCTGGGTTATCTGTTCAACCCGCAGATCCTCGGTTACGCAAAGGGCGGTGGCGCATGGACGCGCGCAGATACTTTGGTCTTCGGCACCATCCCATTTTTCTTTCCGTCGGAAAGCGCGCAAAGCAATCGCGCCGGATGGACCGTCGGCGGCGGCCTCGAATGGATGTTTACTCCTAAGTGGTCCGTATTCGCTGAATACAATTATATGGACTTCGGCAGAAAGAGCCTCGCGTTCATCGGCGCGCCTGGCAACATCGGTGCGCCGGCTCTAATGCAAACGCGCCTGACACAGCAGGCTGTGCTTGCCGGTGTAAACTATCGCTTTTACGGGCCGTAGGTTCCCTCCCGAGCAACGGAATTGAAAAGCTGGCGTAACAGACGGGCTTTTTGTCGCGCACGATTTGCAGATTTGTGCGTTATTGAAGCTCGACGAAGGCGATGAGCGAGGGAGAGTTCCAATGAGCAAAAACAAGAGCACGATCTGCGTCTGGTACGACAAGGATGCGGAGGAAGCCGCCAAGTTTTATGCGAGCGTGTTCCCCAACAGCAAGGTCAACGCCGTGCACAAGGCGCCGACCGATTATCCCTCCGGCAAGAAGGGCGACACCATCACAGTGGATTTCATCGTCTGCGGCATTCCCTATATCGGCCTCAACGGCGGGCCGATCTTCAAGCACAATGAATCGTTCTCGATCTGCATCGCGACCGACGATCAGGCGGAAACGGACAAATACTGGAACGCGATCGTCGGCAATGGCGGACAGGAAAGCGCCTGCGGCTGGTGCAAGGACAAATGGGGCGTGTCGTGGCAGATCACGCCGCGCGTTCTGACAGACGCGATGGCGAAGGGTGGCGAAGACGCGCAGCGCGCGTTTACCGCGATGATGGACATGAAGAAGATCGACGTCGCCAAAATCGAGAAGGCGATCCGCAGCTGATGACTGTCCAATAAAAAGCCCGGCGTTTTTGCCGGGCTTTTTGTTTGCGGATAATCAAGCGACCTTCTTAAGGCTATCGCGCCATGCGATGACTTCGAGTTCCGCGCGCACGGCTTCCATCACGGGCACCACGAGCCGCGCCTCGAACGTAAAGGCCGGCAACATCGAACACAGCTTGTGAATTTCAAGCGGGTCGTTGCACTCCGCCAGCATGTATCCGCCCCAGTCGCCAACGCGGACGACGAACATTTCGATCTTTAAATTTTCAGGCGCGGTCCACTGGGTGAACACTTCGAGGATGCGCTTTTGTGCATTCTCGTATTCCATCGGCGTTCCTTGCGGACGCTCATTCCAAGTGATGACGTATTT
>JAFKKP010000277.1 GCA_017305515.1 Hyphomicrobiales bacterium | reverse complement strand
TGTCGTGACCGGCGATGCCCAGCCGCGGCACATATCCGACCGAAACTTTCGCGATATTTTTTATTTGGATCGGCAATCCGCCGGATTGCGTCAGAACGATATTTTCGATGTCTTCGACGCGATAGCCTTTTGTCACATCGTCTGCGCCGCCGCTGTCGATCAGGCCGATCCCCCTGATATTGACGGATTGCTGTCCGACTGTGATCTCTCGGCCGCCAACATTGATATTGGAGTTTCCGATCGCGGCGATCAGTTGCGGAACGGTAATGTTGTAGGCTTCCAGCTTGCGATTGTCCGCTTCGACATTGAATTGCTTTGTCGTGCCGCCCCAACTGTTGATCTGAACGACACCGGGGATCGTCATCAGCCGCCGCGCGACAACGTAATCCTGCAGAGTCCGCAGATTGGTCAGGCCGAAATTGGGCGGGCCGACGAGTTGATAACGGTAGATTTCGCCGACCAGGCTCGATTGCTGAATCGTAGGGACGAGATTGCCGGGCAGGCTGACGTTTTGCTGAAGGCTGATCGATGCCTGCGTCAGAGCGAAGAAGTAATCCACGCCATATGCAAAAGTGACGCGAACGAACGAAAGGCCGTAAAAGGACGTCGATCGGATGTTGACGACACCGGGGGTCGGATAAAGACCGACCTCCATTGGTATCGTGTAGTATTTCTCCATTTCCTCTGCGGAAAGGCCCGCTGCTTGCGCCGTGATTTCGAGAATGACCGGAGCCGGATTTGGATAGGCCTCCACATTGAGCTTTGTGAACGCGAAGATGCCGCCAACGCAGAAGACCGCTAGCGCAAGTAAAATGATAGCCCGGCGGCTAAGACCGAAGACAACAATTGATTTAAGCACATCGAAATTCCACGAAGGGGTTAGCCGTCACTATTGATTTGCATCTTGTTGCTCAGAAAAATCCCGCCGTCGCTTACGACAAGCTCATTGGGCGAAAGGCCGGACAGGATCTGAGCAAAGCCGGCCTGATTTGAAATGCCGACGGTCACAATCCTTCGCTGGAAATTTTGCCGATCCGTGGTGACCCAAACGGTGAGCGTGCCGTCGCCTTCTCGGACAACCGCGTTCGCCGAGACGGCGGTCGACGTTACGGGAGAGCCGATGTGCGTTAGAAAGCTGGCGAACATGCCGGCACGGAGTAAGTGCTCCGGATCGGATATCTCCGAGCGGACAAGCAGCCGGTGCGTTACGGGATCGATCGTGGATCCCACAGTGGTTACGCTGCCGCGAAAGCTCTTGTCTGGATATGCCGGCACCTGGACTTCGAGCGGCTGGCCGACCTGATAGAGGATCGCATCGGTTTCAATAATATTGGCGATCATCCACATGGTCGATAGATCGGCCACGCTGAACGGAGCCGGTGAGTTACCCGGTTGTGTCAGAAAGCCGCTCGCCGCATTGCGCGCGATGATCCGCCCTGCGATCGGACTGGCGACGCGGAGTGTGGAATCGATTTTCCGATCCTGAAGGATCGTTGCGATATCATCATCCGACTTGCCGAACATGCGAACGGCGTCTTTCGCAGCTCTGAAATTGCCCTCTGCGGTTTGCTGATCCGACATCGCTTGATCGACGTCCTTTTGCGCGCTGCCGCCCGCCTTGAGAAGCTGGCTCAACCGCGCAAGATTTCGCGATTGAAGCTGCATTTGCCCCGCGCTGGAGAGCAGGTTCGATTCGGCTTGCAGCAAATCGGGGCTATCGATGGTGAAAAGAACGTCGCCCTGCTTCACCTCGTCGCCGACGTTAAAGCGGGCATCGATGATTTTACCCGGATATTGCGAGAAGACCTGGACGAGCTTGTTCTGGTTGAAATCGATCGTGCCGACGGAGCTCTTGATGGTCTGGAAATCTCGAAGTTGAGCCGGATCAATTTTGATGGCGTCTAGCTGTTTCTCAGTCAAACCGACGGCCGCCGAGTGCTGGTCCACGGATACAACGCGGTCTCGAGAATATTTTCGCGGCGCGGCATCTGCCGGCTGTTGAACGAAAAGTTTCATTGAGAGCAGGCATGCGCTGACCAGTAATATCTGGACGGTCGATGCTATCTTAGGCCGGTCGATCGTTCTGAAATAATTCATGATCTCAATCGCTGTCGACGCGATGAATTGGGTTTATGATACTTTCATTGCGTGCGTCAGCATCGTTGCACGGCGTCTTGAGCTAGCAAGTCAATCTGACGTGGACCTGACGCGGATGCGGGGCTGGCTGTTATCTTTCATTCCGCTTGAAATCGGCACCAAAGACGGGTTTACCAATCGAGCTGGTATGGCTGCCAATGCGCTTCCGTAAGAGCGGCTCTGAAGCTTTGTGGTGATTTCTCAATTTCAGAGGACGTTGAAAAAATGCAGTCTGCGTCGTTCGTATCTTGATTCAGAATGACGATATCCCATGCGATTTGTTCGATTGGTATTTTCGTGCGAAGTGAATTAACGGCGCGTTGGGCGTGCCATCGCGATGGAAGTGCAGATCTGGAGATTTTGAGAGCGATTAGCGGCGTCAACCGATTCTGGCGAATAACGGACTTCAGAACGTCATGCAGCATGATATGTCGCCGGAGTGATTTTCGAGGCTTAGAATGACTCTCCGCCATCATCCTGACGCTATCCTGACAATGCCGATTCACGGGTTATAGCTTTGGTTAAAGTCTGCCATGCGAGTGCTATTGGTTGAGGACAATGCCGAACTCGCCGGTCTGGTCAATTCGGGACTTGCGAAGTTTGGATTTTCGATCGACGTCGTGGCGAACGTGGCCGACGCGCGTTTAGCCTTGTCGGGCTTTCTCTATTCGGCCCTGATACTCGACATCGGCCTTCCCGATGAAAGTGGTTTCAGCTTACTGAAGTCGCTTCGCGATGTTGGGGACGCCATTCCGGTGATACTCTTGACGGCGAGAGGCGCAGTTGAAGATCGGGTCCAGGGCTTACAGTCGGGTGCCGATGATTATCTTGTAAAGCCCTTCGCAATCGAAGAACTGGCTGCGCGCTTGCGCGCACTTCTGCGCCGACCGGGACAGCTACTGGGGCAATCGCTTTCGTTTAAGAACATCGTCTTCGATACCGAAGCGCGCCAGGTTTTCATCAACGGCGTCCCGGAGCTTCTTTCCTCCCGAGAAGCAAGTGTTCTTGAGTTGCTGCTTCGCAGGCAAGGCCGGGTTGTGTCCAAAAAGGTTTTTGAGGATCAGCTTTTTGGGTTGTCGAAAG
Source organism: Hyphomicrobiales bacterium (assembly GCA_017305515.1). Lineage (GTDB taxonomy): Bacteria > Pseudomonadota > Alphaproteobacteria > Rhizobiales > Xanthobacteraceae > Afipia. The sequence continues at coordinate 6,089 of JAFKKP010000277.1, read as the reverse complement.
AAGGGTCGCCGAACGCGGTTGAGGTCTACCTTTCCCGTTTGCGTAAGCAGCTCCTGGAACGAGGGGCTGACGTGCAAATCATGACGGTGAGAGGTGTCGGCTACATGATCTCCGAAAAGAAATGACATGTTCCAGTTGAAATCGCTGCTTTCCAGAGTTGTCGTTTTCCATGTGTTTGCGATCGTGCTGATTGCGCTTCTTATGTCAACGACACTTGTATGGCTGCTCAGTAAGGAGACGCGAAATTTTCACCAGCACTCGATGATTGCTCTTGGCAAATCAGTCGGCGATCATTTGACGCAGGCCGCCGACGGGGCCGTCCATATTTCTTTGCCCGAGTCATTGACCGCGCAGTTCTCTGAAAAGTACGGCAGATATTTTTATGCGGTTTTTAAGTCCGATGGTTCCTTTATCGGATCGTCGTCCGCATCGAGCGTCACAACCTTCGTTCGGCCGCAAAACCCGCCCGCCGAGACGGAGTTTGTGATCGGCAGCCGAAAAGTGGCAGGCGTCAGCATACCTTACGTTTTTCATGGCACGACGTTCTTCATCCAGGCTGGAGAAGATCTGGAGCATCAGGATGTTATCACCGATGACATTTTTGCAGACTTCTATGTTTATGTCGGTTGGATTACCGCACCGATTCTCTTGCTGCTTCTCTTGATCGATACTCTCATCTTTCTCGGTGCCTTTCGGCCTTTGCGGAGAGCCTCTGAAGAAGCAAAATCAATCGGTCCTGCACAGACCAGCGTTCGAATTCTACAGAGATCGATGCCGAGCGAAATCCGCCCCCTGGTCGATGCGTTTAACAACGCATTGGATCGCCTGGATCAGGGGTTTCAAATGCAGCGGGCTTTCACCGCAGATGCTGCGCACGAGCTTCGCACGCCGCTGGCTGTTATCCGGGCGCGTCTGGAACTAATCGACGATCTGCAATTGCGCGCAAAATGCATCTCAGACATCGACTCCATGGCCAGAGTGGTGGGGCAGTTGTTGGATATGGCTGAGTTGGACAATTCTGCCGTGCCTTCATCTGCGAGAGCGGATTTGCAGCGTGTCGGACACGACGTCGTTCAGTCGCTTGCACCGTTAGCGATGAACGGAAATCGCTCTCTTTCGTTCAGCGGCGAATCTGTTCCGGTGTGGGTCGATGGCGATTCGGATTTGCTGTGGAGAGCCGTGAGAAATTTGGTTGAGAATTCTATGGTCCATACTCCGCCCGGAACAAGCATAGAAGTGCAAGTGGAGAAGGGCGGGATTCTTCGAGTAATCGACGACGGTCCGGGAATTTCGCCGGAAGACAGACAGCAAATCTTTCAGCGATTTTGGCGCCGAGATCGATCGCATTCGACACCGGGTGCGGGTCTTGGGTTGTCTATCGTGCGTCGCACGCTGGATGTTCACCACGGAAGTATTTCGATCGCTGAGGGTCCAAAAGGCGGCGTGCTCTTTGAAATGCGAGTCCCGTCATCATTTTCAGCAGAATAGAAAAGTCCGCTGACCGTCGTGCAACAAGTTCCGAATCGTAATTGGAAGTGACTGCTCTATTCTTAGCCAAGAATTGAAAGCCGTCTCTGGCGCACATGATATCCGATCCCTCAGAACCTGAAGCGCGTCTCGAAAATTGTATCTATTTTGATGTTCTTACGGGTAGGGGTACGATTTGCGGGCAAGTTTCGATCTCGGGACTGCTTCTTCGGGAAGGAGTTGAAACAATTCCGAGTCTTGAATGGTTGCTATATGTATTCGGCCGGCATCGGATTGAGATTGAGACGATCGCGCAACGGAAGTTTCAGACGGGAGATCGTTGGCTGGGCGGCGTGTGGGTTACCAATTGCGATCTCAACGGCAATTGAGGCTCGCCTGATCGCAGCTTGCTGACCTCGAGTTGTGATAAAGTTTGCCGAGGCTTTCGACATGCTCGCAGTATCCGATCAATTGCCTTTGCATCGTCCCAGTTCACACGAAGCCAGACATCCCGCTCCTCGTCGGATGTCAGAATCGCAGGCATTACCTTCGGATGAACTTGCTTGGCTTGATGTTGCTCGCATTGCATCAGCTGCCAGAATCTATGAGGGGCTACGAAAATTCCCCGATTTTCGCAGTGCTGGTGGGCGCAGTTTCTGCGTCATGTTTTTTTGGATGCATGTCTGGCGGCGGTGCTGACATGGGTCGCGCATTCAGCAAGTCAGCGAAATTGTCGAACTTAAGGAAGCCCAACACCGGCGTTTCCGCCGGAGTTTCTTGAATGTCTCCGTGGCTTCGATCGGCTCAAGTCAGTCGGGAGAAGGTTAGTTACCGGTTCCTCTCCCTCCGCCCGCGCCTTCAATTGTCGAAACCGACGAACACCGTCGCTTCTTTCACGGATTTTCGCTCCGACACGACGGCATTGGCCGGGAAGTTTTCGTCCGGCCAGCCGAGCGCGATGCTTTTCATGATGACCTGATCGTCGGCGATCCCGGCATGTTCGCGCACGACGGGCGATTGCATGATCCCCTGGCTGTTGATGACGGCGCCAAGTCCGCGCGACCACGCCGCATTGACCAGCGCGGTTGCCACGGCGCCGCAATCGAACGGCGTGTCATCGCTGCCATCCAGCACGCGATCATAAGTCACGATGACGCATACGGGCGCGTCGAACTGACGGAAGCCGCGCAGCACCCAATCCTGGCGTCCTTCCTTATCGTCGCGTGCGATGCCCATCGCGGAGAACAACTGCTTGGCGACGCCGACCTGCCTGTCGCGATGTTGCCCCGCAAATCCCTGACCGATCCGAAACTCGCGGGATTGCGGCACGCCTGCCACCATCCGCTCCGTATTGCCGGCGCGAATCCGATTCAGCGGCTCGCCCGTGATGACGTAGAAATTCCACGGCTGAGTGTTCATCGACGACGGAGAGCGCATCGCCAGACCGATGATCTCCTCGATCAGCTCTCTCGGCACCGGATCTGGTTTGTAGCCGCGAATGCTCCGGCGGCCGAGGACGACGTCGTCAAACTCCATATTCCGGGCTCCGGTTTGTTTCTTTTACCGGTCCGGATTTTCGCGGCTTCTCTGTCGCCGTGCAAGTATTCGCTGACGGCTTCCTTATACCCGCGCTTTCAGCGTCAGGTTGGGCGACACGTCCTTCGCGAGCAGATCGCGCGCCCGTGCGATGCGGATACGGGCAGGAATCGAAACCAGCTGCGAGCCGAATGACATCAGCTTTTCGTGCTGGCGCAATCCGCGCCCGCCCTTGACGAGGCCGAGATCGCGGACGAGTGCGAGATGCCCATCGCTCATTCGCACCAGACGGACATCGGCCAATATCCGCTTGATCGTCTTCAGCATCGCGCGCCTCCAAATCACTCAGGCACGAGAATGCATTGCGGCGCGGTTTCGTCAAATCTTGACACCGCGCGAATCGAATCGCGTTCGACAGGCTGCATCGATGAGAGGTGGGACCGCCGCGTTGGGCGAAAAGAGCGGCGGCCCCTGTCGCCCAATTAAAATTGCGGCCGCGAGGCCGACTTTGAACGACACGCCATCGGTAGCATCGGACTGCGGCCGCGCAACGCAAGCCGGATTTTAACCTAACCGGTCAACCTTACCTGCGTCCGCATTGCCGTCGCCTGCGGCTTTCAGCGCGGAAAGTCCCTCGCGATAGGTCGGATAGGCAAGCGTCACGCCGAGTTCGTCTTGAATCAGCCGGTTTCGCACGCGCTTGTTCTCTTCGTAGAACGAGCGGCCCATCTCCGTCAGCGCGGCATCCTCGATCTTGACTTCTAGCGGCGGAGGGACGCCGCACAGTTGCGCGGCGAAACTCACGGCATCCTGCGGCGGGGCCGGTTCATTATCAGTGACATTATAGATAGCCCCGTGACGCGGCTTTCCGATCGAGGCTTCGAGCACGCGCGCGATGTCCTCGACGTGAATGCGGTTGAACACCTGATCCGGCTTGATGAGGCGGCGCGCGGTGCCGCGCGCGATCTGCACGAGCTGGTTCTGGCCGGGGCCGTAGATTCCGGCGAGGCGGAAAACGTGAATGGCCGCATTCGTTTTCGTCGTTAGCGACAGCCAGCCGCTCTCCACTTTCGCGCGGCGGCGCGAGCGTTCATTCGTGGGGTTCGCCGGTGTGTTTTCATCGACCCATTTGCCGCTATGGTCGCCGTAAACCCCTATGGTCGAAAGATAGCCGATCCAGCGCAGATTTTTTGCGGTAACGATCTGTTCCTTATAAGTGCGCAGAACCGGATCGCCGCCGTCGCCGGGAGGCACGGAGATCAGCAGCCCCTCGCAGTCGGCTATATCGGTTTTGATTCTGCTATCTTGCTCGTCGCCGTTGAAAATGCGTGCGTCGATTCCAGCCGCAGTAAGAACGTCTGCCTTCTCGCGCGAGCGCACGGTTCCGCGCAATTCATGCCCGCGTCCGATCTGCCGCCTTGCGAAAAAGGCCGCGCTGTAACCCAGTCCGAATATAAACAGCTTCACGACAGGCCTGTTCAAAGCCGCGATTGCGACGTAGCTATCGCCGGACGATATACGACTTTATTGTTCGGAGCATGGAATTGGACAGCTACGACCCGCTTCGCGATTATCTTCTGACGCGCGACACGACCGAGTTCGTGCTCACCTTCGATCAGATCGAGGAGATTCTCGGCTTTGCGCTGCCGCGCGCCTCGCAGCGTGCGTCGTGGTGGGAGAAGGAACGCAATCCTGAAAACGCGCGCCCGCAACGCGACGCTATCCGCGACGGCGGTTACGCGGCGACACGGCTGCCGGACGACAACGGTGTGCGCTTCCGCAGGCTAACCGCGAAGAAATTCATTCCGAAGCACTAGATCATTTCTGCGCGGCGAAACCCTTGCTGTCGCGCAAGCTGCGCTGTGCGTCTGCCGCCAGCAGATCGCTCAACTTCTGTGCGGCCGCTGCGTTTTCGGCTTTCGCGGGGACAGCCGCCGCATACATCGACGACAGATCGAATCCCTTCGGCAGCGTGCCGACGAGGCGCACGCCGGGCGTGACGACGATCTCGGTTGTCTGCGTGGCGCCGATGGCCGTCTTTGCCGGAGAGGCTGCGAGATTCTTCATCGCGATCCGGCCTGCGGGATATTCCCGAATTCTGTCTTTTACGTTGCCGGCAATGTTCAATTCGGCCAGCACCTTCATCAGGTGGATGCCCGCGGTCGATGATTTGGTGTCGGGCAAGAAGATTTCGTCGGCAGCAAGAAACGCGCTGCGTAGCGAATCCGCATTGTCGATGCGGGGCACAGGATCATTGCTCCGCACAGCGACAGCCGTTGTGACCCAGCCGACGTTGCGGTATTCGCCCCGCTGCAACAATTTGTCCTTCGCGAGCCGATCGAGCACCGTCGTGGTCAGGACGATGAGATCGGCTCGCTCGCCGCCGCGCAATTTGTCAGCCATCGCGCCCACCGCGCCATATTGACCGGCAATGCTGAAGCCCGTGTCCTTCTTGAATTGCGGAGCCAGATCTTCGATCAGGCTTTGCGCGGCGCCGCCGCTAAGGATGTGAAGCGTCTTGTCCTGCGCTGGTGCAGATGCCGGAAAAAGCATCGCCGAGGCCGCAAATATTCCCGCAAGACAACGAATAATTTTCGTCATGGCCAGTCCTCTCGTTGACTTTGGTGCAGCGCAAAAATTCAATGAGCGAATATGTCGCCGAAAGAATGCATGACCGCGCCGGTCATGCAGGTATAAAGGATGCCAGTTCTAACAAAAAAAATTCGGGAGACTGAGAATGAAGTCGAAAATATTTGCCGCAGCGGTCGCAGCCTTCGCCGTCACGGCGGCAGCGCCTGCCTTCGCGCAGGGCGTGAAGATCGGAATCCTCAACGACCAGTCCGGCGTTTACGCAGATTACGGCGGCAAGTGGTCGGTGGAAGCCGCGCAGATGGCGGTGGAGGATTTCGGCGGCACGGTACTGGGCCAGAAGATCGAAGTCATCTCGGCCGACCATCAGAACAAGCCGGACCTCGGCGTCAGCATCGCGCGCCGCTGGTACGAAGTCGAAAACGTGGATATGATCACCGAGCTGACGACATCGTCGGTCGCGCTCGCGGTTCACGATCTTTCGAAGCAGATGAAGA